>JALYHV010000051.1 GCA_030776205.1 Myxococcota bacterium
CTCTTGGCGCAAGCCGCAATGGCCGCGAAGCTCGACACCGACCCGTCTGTCGATTGGATATCGACGACAACGGTCGCGCGGCTTGTCCCCGAGCGCTTGTACGAGGAAGCGCGAGTGCGTGGCGCACCGCTCGACGACGAGCTGGCAAAGGTCCGCGTCATCCACGCGCTCGTTCTACGCTCACCCGCACTCCATGCCGCGCGCGGATTGGAGGTGGCCGATGGGATCCTGCGCGCCGTGACCGGAGCTCGCAACGACGCAGAGTTCGAGACACGGACCAAGGCGATGCCTGCCCCGGGAGCGAAGGTTATCGTAGAACGCCTCCCCGAATTCGACGCGACCGGAGCTACAGCTGAGGGCAGCGAGTTCGACGCCACCTTTGCGGCAGCTGCATTGGCGCTGCGGACGCCCGGGGAGACCAGCGGGATTGTGGAGACCCCTTTCGGTTGGCACGTCATCCGTCTCATCGAGCGCGTCCCGCCGGACGCCGCTTCGCTGCCCACCCGCCGAGACGCGCTCACGAACGCCGTCGTGCAGATGCGCGCCCGTTCTCAACTCGGCGCGCTGATAAGCGCCTATCGAAAGCGGGTACCGGTTGAGGTCTCGACTGGCGCGGACGAGCTGATGACGGAGGCAGCGCGCAGGCCGTGAGAGCTGATCGCGCGACACGCACCCGACCTGGAGCGTCGGCGCGCGACCAGCACGAGAGCCCGTTCGCCTCAATCCTTGCCGTCCTGGTGGAGCGCATCCCGGGCGCGCGAGCGGCCGCATTGGTCGATTCGTTTGGTGAAACCGTGGATTACGCGGGAGGGGCACCTCCCTTTGATTTGCGCCTCTCGGCAGCGCATTGGCGTATCGTCCTCGACGCGGCCGATGGCCAACGGTCGTTCCAAGGCTTGCGCTGGTTTGCAGTGCGCGCGTCGAAGCGAAGTTACCTCGTGTACGCCTTGCCCGACGGCTATGCGCTCGTCATAGCGCTCTCGCGCGCAGCGGGCTTCGCCGGCTGGCAACGGGCCGTGTCAATGTGCGTGCGCGCGCTCAGCAAAGAGGCTGGCCTGAGCTGGATGCTCGGGGTGCCGAGCGCCGCCTGGTTTCCGATCGACGTCCTCTCCGACACGCGGCGCCGCCCATGCTCCGTGCGCATCGAAGGGCGCCTCTATCGCGTCGAGATCCTCGGAACCATCGCCCGTAGCGGGCAGCGCGAGGCGCGGGCAAGCGCGTGGGATCCTGCCGGTCGTGAACGCGGGTGGCGGGTGCGACTCGATACCGGTGTCGAAGCGACGCTCATCCGCGAGCCCGGCGGCACGTGGTACGCGGACGATCCCATGGATCGCGGGTGCGCAAAAGAAACCCGTTGACAGGCGGGCCCCGCGGACTAGATTGCGCCCCCCGACATGCCGGGTGGTGTTCCACCACATGTTCGGAAACCCTTCTTACACGTAGCTCCTGCGGAAAGGCTGTGGAAAGTCGTAGGTAGGCGGGGCGTTCACGCGCCGCAGCCTCCGGCCCCTTTCGGCTGGGCATCTTGACAATGTGGCTAACAGTCGGTCCCGCACGTCCGTCCTGTGGACAAACTGGACCGCAACGAACTTGCGAGAGCCCTGTTCTCGCCCAACGGCCGAGTCTTCAACGCATCCGATCGGCAAGAACTTTAGGCCGAGCGCTTGACGATCCAGGCCCGGCCACCTAATCTACCTGCCCCCAAGTTCGGAGCCTCCGCTCCCTCGGTCCTTGAAAACTGAATCGTACGCTCGCTTTTGCGTTACGCGCGCATGCATTTCGATGCGCGCGCAACGAAGACGAGTGGGTCCCTTGGAGAGCACGAGGTCGATGTCCGCCATCCCGGCGGTTCAGACCGAAGTGACTTTCCATATTACAAGCCAGAGCCCGAGCTCTGCCGCGGAGCAACACGCACCGCGACAACTCGGGGACTCGACAGATTCAACTGGAGAGTTTGATCCTGGCTCAGAACGAACGTTAGCGGCGCGCCTAACACATGCAAGTCGCACGAGAAAGGGCTTCGGCCCCTGTACAGTGGCGCACGGGTGAGTAACACGTGGGTAACGTTCCCTCGGGCGGGGGATAACCTTCCGAAAGGAGGGCTAATACCGCATAAGACCACGGCTCCGAAAGGAGCTGAGGTAAAAGCAGGCCTCTGCACGCAAGCTTGCACCGGAGGATCGGCCCGCGGCCCATCAGCT
>JALYHV010000052.1 GCA_030776205.1 Myxococcota bacterium
TGCTCGACGAGCTCGCGGCAAGTGCCCCCGAGTCGACCATGACGATGGAAGAGGCGCTGGGGCGCAACCGCCTTGATCGCTTCTGAACGATGAAACTCGTCCTCGACGCATCGATCGCCATCGCCTCTGTGCACCCGAGCGAGCCGGCGTACGCCGCGGCACGTGCGCGCATAGACCGCGTGCTCCAAGGGCTCGACGAGCTCGTGCAGCCGTCGACCTTTCGCGTGGAGGTGGGCGGCGCACTCGCTCGACTCGGGCGCCCCGAAGCGGAGATCCGGAGGCTCGTCGATCCCCTCTGCGCGCCACCTCATGCGATCGTGACGATCGGCCCGAAGGCCGCCGCCGCCGCCGAAGCGCGCGCCATCCAAGCGCGGCTACGCGGCGCCGATGCACTGTACGTGTGGCTCGCGTCGGCGCGAGGGCTCGCGCTCTGCACGCTCGACCAGGAGATGGCCCAGCGCGGGGGGGCGTTTTGCAAGGTCGTCGCTCCCTGACGCAAGCGGGATCGACAGGGCCGCGATGGAAATGGCATCCCGATCTCGGATCAGCCGCGGCTCAAAGCGACGATCTTCGACGGGGGCATGCCCCGCGCCACCAGGGCGCGGACGGCGACGCTGACAGTCGGTCTGCTCGCGAAAAGCGCGCCCTGGAAGAAGCTTCGCGCATCGCTGGCGACGGCGAACGCCATCAGCGCCGAGATCGACGTCGAGCCGGTCCCCGGCGAGCGCCTACGCGGCGGGAACGGATTCGCGTTCGGCGGCTCGCTCGTCGCGCCCGTGGTCCGGATCGCCGACGACAGCGACATGCCGACGCTCCGCCTCGTAGCGACTCTCCGAGGACGAACCGATGTCGAGGACGTTGTTCTTCGCGCGCGCGGCCTCGTGGACGAGTTTGTCCGGCGAGGAAGGTGCTGCCAGGCGGTGCTAATGCGCTGCAGCCCAGGCCGGGCCTCTGGCCTGGACCACTCGACCTAAGGGCTCGCGATGTCGAGGCGGTCGGTGACGCCGTGCGCGTCTTGCTTCGAGAGGGCGCCACCCTCGACGCGCTCGAGCAGGCGCTGGCGCCGCTGCTCGCGTCCGAACAGGACTGGCACGAAGCTTCAAGACGCACGCGCCCTCTGCGTCGACTTCTTCGCTTGGTACAACGACGAACATCATCACTCGGCTCTCGGCCTTCTCACGCCGGCCGATGTGCATCACGGACTCGTCGAGCAGAGAACCGCTGAGCGCCAGATCGTTCTCGACCACGCGTTCGCTGACCACCCCGAACGATTTCCGCACGGCCGGCCCATCGCCGCGCGCGCCTGAGCCGTCCCGCCCAGCGATGCATACTGACACGCGATGAAACATCGACACGGCCGGAGGGCGTCTTCTCGGGCACCCGCACGTCGACGCACGCGGGGGCGCCGGCCGGCGCTCGCTCGCCGCCCCTCGTCAGCAAGCCAGCCATGTAGCAACGCCAGGCTTGCTTGTTCGTCGTTCGTTTCGTTTGCTTTCGTTGAACTTCGTCAGGAGGCCACCGCCATGCGAATCCATTGCGCCAAGCTCATCTCCGCTGCCATCTTCGGTGCTTCGTGCTTTTCCTGTTCCAGCGATCCGGGGACCAGCGCAGCCAGCGGGTCCGGTTCGGGGGATTCGGGTGCAGGCACGGGCCAGGGAAGTTCGGGCTCCGGGTCCGGTTCGGGGTCCGGGGCCGGTTCGGGCTCCGGGGCCGGTTCGGGCTCGGGGACCGGTCTGGGCTCCGGGGCCGCTTCGGGCTCCAGTGGATCAACCCCGGTGACCTTTGACGACGGCGGCGGTCCAATCGACGCGGCAGGAGACATGGCGGACGCGGGCGCCGGAGGGGATGCCGCTGGCGAAGGTGGACTTACGAATGGCGGCGAGGCCGGCGCGGGGTCACCCGAAGGGGGAGCAACAGGCCCGGTTGCCGGCACGACTTCGCTGTTCGACGGAACGACATTGAACGGCTGGCAGCAAGGGCCGGCGAAGCTGTGGTCGGTCGTGAACGGCACGATCGATGGAAAGGGCACGACCGGCGGCAACCTTCTGATGACCCAAGCTGACTATGGCGACTTCCGCATCGTGGTCAGCTCGAACATGGTTGCGGTTGGCGGCTCGGGTCATCTTGGCATCTGCTTTTGGGGCGGACGAACGCCGGTCGGGCAATACAATAACTGCAAACTCATCATTCCACCGGGCGGCGGCACCTGGGACTACTCGCTGGGCGGCGGGCTACGTGGAGTGACGAAACTTGGCAGGCCGGTCACCACTCCTACCTGGAACACGACCGAAATCCTGTGCTGGCTTGCGAAGGGATTCTGCAGGGTCGGTATCAACGGAACGGCCGTTTTGACATACCAGGAACCCAACCTCGCCTCGATCAAGGCCGGCCCCATCGGTCTGCAGATCCACAGCGGAATGAACGAGGAGGTGCAGTATAAAGACGTGTTTGTCGATCCTGCACCGACGGTCGACAGGCTTCTGAAGTAACGGCGAATCGATCCCCGGCCGGGATGCCGACGAGCGCCGAGCGAGAAGAGCTGACGCTTCTTCGCCTCGTGGTCCATTCTGCAGGCGGACCCAGCGTGCTCATCCGCCGAACGCGACGCTCGAGCCCGCCGTGGTGCCGCGTCTGCGGCACGCTCGCTGCTTCGCTGACGAGCATGACGACCGTGAACCCCTCGATGGAAAACTTCCAGATCACCTTCCGCGATATCGCGTCAGGCGGCGATGTCGAAGCGCGTGTGCGCGAGCTCGCGACCAAGCTCTTCGCTATGTTTCCGAAGATCACGATGTGCCGCGTCGCGCTCGAGGCGCCTCATCAGCGCCACCGCGAAGGCCGCAAGTACCGGTGCCGTATCGACCTCGTCGTGCCCAATGCCGAGCTGGTTGCGGAGAACGCGGGGGAGAGCGACGTAAGCGAGGACATCCATGCGGCCGTCGTCGAGACCTTCGACGAGGTGACGCGCCAGCTGCAGGACTATGTTCGCCGCTCGCGTTGGGACGTGAAGCAGCACGACGGGACCCCCCACGGGCGCGTCGCAAAGCTGATGGTGGGGCAAGGCCCGGGCACCCGCTACGGATTCATCGAGACGCACGACGGTCGCGAGATCTATTTCCACGAGAATTCGGTGCTTCACGGCCAATACGACAAATTGGAAGTCGGCACCGAGGTTCGCTTTGCCGAAGAAGACGGCGAGAAGGGCCCGCAGGCAAGCACGGTCGCCGCGACAAAGCGCCGCTCGACGGTCGGCACGACGACAGAGGACGGCGACGACCTCCGCGAATGACCGGCGGCGCAACGTTCGTGCAGTAGAGGGACTCGTGCGCAACGCGTTACGGAACTGAGAGCACCGCGAGCCCTCCGCGCCGATGTTCCGCGCGCCGGAACGCAGGGACGCGGCACCACCACCGTTTTTCGCAGGCCTGCTGCCCGAAGAGCGTTACGGTTTCTAACGCGCACCGATGATGTCCCGTCCGCCGCTCGACCTCCGGTCCGATACCGTGACCAGACCCACCCTCGACATGCGCGCGGCGATGGCCCGCGCCGAAGTCGGCGACGACGTCTACCGCGAGGATCCGACCACCCGCGCTCTCGAAGAGAAGGTGGCGGAGCTCGTGGGAAAGGAAGCGGCCCTCTTCGTTCCGACGGGAACCATGGGCAACCAAATCGCTCTCCTGGTCCACACCCAGCGCGGTGCCGAGGTCATCGTCGGCGAGGGGGCCCATGTTGCCAACTTCGAGTCAGGTGCGGCCGCTGCATGGAGCGGGGTCCAGTTCGCGGTCGCTGGTCGCGGCGGCGTTTTCACGGCGGCCGACGTGCGTGCCCAGGTGCGCCCGGCGGGTGAGATGTTCCCGCAGACCGCGCTCGTGTCGGTCGAGAACACGCACAATCGGTCGGGCGGCCGGGTGTTTCCGTTGGACGACGTGCTCGCGATAGCCCACGAAGCGCGGCGTCACCATCTGGCGCTGCACCTCGACGGGTCGCGTCTCTGGAATGCCGCGGTGGCCTCCGGCATGAGCGAGGCGAGCCTGTCCGCTCCCTTCGACACCGTGAACGTTTGCTTTTCGAAGGGGCTCGGCGCGCCGGCCGGTTCGGCGCTCGCCGGGTCGAAAGCCCTGGTCGAACGCGCACGCCGATTCCGAAAGATGCTCGGCGGCGGCATGAGGCAGACCGGCGTCTTGGCGGCGGCGGCCCTCTACGCGCTTGAGCACCATCGGCGCCGGCTCATCGAAGACCATGACGCCGCACGCCGCATTGCCGTCGCCCTCGCCGGCTGCCCGGGCGTGATCGTGAATCCGCGCGACGTCGAGACCAACATCGTCGTCGTGACACTCTCGACCCCCAGTGCCGCCGAGGTCGTTCGCTCCGCCCGGGATCTCGGCGTTCTTTGTCAGGCCATCTCGCCGGACGCGATACGCCTCGTCACGCACCTCGATTTCCCGTTGGACGCGGCCGAAAATGCCGCCGCGATCCTCGCCCGGGCGGTCTCCCTCAACGCGACTTGAGCTCTGCGCGACTCGAGCCGGGGTCGCGCACAACTGCCAAGCCCCGGCCGGGTCTTCTCTATGTCAACGCGCCGGCGTCGTCCGCCGCACCCAACTGTTGAATGGCCTCGACGATGCCAGGTCATTTCTACCTAGCCTTTCCCGAGCCTTTGACGACCGTTTCGGAGATCAAGGCGATGAAATGAGCGTGCCTTGTGTCGCACACGAAGTGGTGAGCGCCGGTGACACCACGGCGGTCATCCCGACCGTGGCGCTGCCGGTCGACGTGTCGATTCGAATGCGTCCAGCGGCGCCGCCGCCTCCACCACCGCTGCTCGTCGCGAGCACGACCTCACCCCGCGTACCGTCGACCGTCGTCCCTGCCGCCCCGCTCCCGCCGGCATTGGTGAACTGCGCGCCGCCATTAAGCTGTGCGCTGCCGCCCGCCGCCGGCGAAGTGCTTGCTTTTCCGTCTTGTCCCTTGTTGTTGATGCCCGACTCGGCTCCTCCACCGCCGTTCGCTGCCAGCGGGCCGGCTATTAGCACCTACGGGGCTTGCAGCAAAATGGCCCCTCCGGATCCGCCGCCGCTTCGCGACCAGTTCCCGCCGCCCCCCGCCACGTTGATTGCGCCAATGGCGGTCACCTGAATCGACGATGCAGACGCGATTTGAATCGCTCCTCCGCCGCCCCCACCGGCCCCGTACGAACCGCTGCCCCCAGCCGATCCGCCGACCAGCGGGACATTCGTTGCTGCCCCGTAGGTCTTGCCGCCCATAGCGCCTGCATCGCCCACGCCGGGGCCGTCCCCGCCCATCCCGCAGAAGGCTCCTCCACCTGCGCCGCTGGCACCGACCGGCGCCGTGCCACCACCCGGGCCGCTCCCATTCGCGTTGTGCGGCCCGCCGCTCGCGCCGCCGCCGTTGGCCTTGTCCGACGACACATCGTTGACGGTGGCGCTCAGGATTCCACTGATATTCGCATCCCCCAGTGCGACGACGATGAGTGGGAGATTGCCGACCACGGTCACCTGCATGCCGGTCTCGACGGTAAACTTATTCGTGACGAACACCGCGGCCTGCAAGCTTCCGAGCGACATGTCGCTCTGCGTGATCGCGCTGTACTGGTACGGGGCGGCTTTGCCATCGCAATCGCTGGTGCCCTTGCTCGTGTCGATCTGAACCGTGGTTCGGCCGCCGCACCGCTGACTGCTGAACACCCAGTCGCCAGGTGCTGCGAGCGCCATCCCGCTCGGCAGATTGGACGGGACAAATCCAAGCTTGCCCGCTTCCGCGCTTGCTCCGCCATCCGCGCTCGCTCCGTCATCCGCGCCCGCTCCGCCGGCGTCTGCCAAGGTGGTGCCCGAGTCCGTGCCCGTCGTTGTGGGAGCCGCATCGGATCCGGCGTCGCCGTTCGTCGAGCCGACCGTGACCGAACAACCCCCGAGCGCCACGCAAGGCGCAGCAAGGAGGAACAGAACCTTCTTTGACGAAATCGGCATGATTATCGTGGTCTCCACCATTTTTATGCGACGCGCGTCTGACGAGTCGTCGCCGAGGTTATTCATCGCGCCGATCCGCGACCGAGTGCAGCGGAGCGGACGGGCGATCCTTCCCAGCTACCACGTGCCGACTGTCGTCGCGAGGCTTACGCCACGTGGCCATACTCCCCCCGGCGATGTTCCGTGAGAGGTCGGTCATGTACTGTCGTCAGCGCGGCTTTTTCTTCTATGAAAGTGTCTTTTATCCTTGGTCGGCCCTCACTTTCAGTCGCGCGGGGATCGCGTTCATCTCGCCGAGCTCCTTTTCTCATTCGACGGGATGCTTTTCCAACGAGCGGAGCGTCATCGCCAGCGAACAAAGCGTCTCGTTTGATGAGAGCCACGTTTTCAATGCTCACCGTCTCGATTTGGATCGGTCGCGTCACGT
>JALYHV010000053.1 GCA_030776205.1 Myxococcota bacterium
CCGTGGCCCTGCTCGGCGCGTGCCTCTTCGTCACACACGCGACTCGCACGCTCAGCTCCTTCGCCCCGCTCATCGCGACCATCGCCGTCGGAGGCGGCACCATTCTGTGGGCCATCCTCCGGGCGGAGGAGTCGCGTCTCGGTGGCGAGCTACGTATCGCCCGCACCGGCACACCCGCGCTCCGCGCATTGGTCGGACGCCGCCGTCAGGAGGCCCCGCTCCTCGGGCGACTTCTCGCGACGAACCTGGGCGTGGCCGCCGTTCTCCTGGCCGACGGGGATCGCGCGGAGGCCTCGCGCATGCTCGCGCGGACATCGTCCCTCATGCGGGGCGGGCGGCTCGACCGGCTTCGCGCCGTCGTGGAGGCGGACATCGAGCGCGCGCGCGGCACACCGGGGTCTGTCGTCGAGAGCGCCGGCAGACTAGGCGCCATGCCCGCGCTGGACAACCGGGAGGCTGACCTTTATCGGCTGCACGTACTCGTCAAGGCGCTACTGCAGCGTGGAGATGGCGAAGGAGCGTTACGAGTCGCGCGGGAGCTGGACTCGTCGACCGACGACGAGGAGCGCATCTACGTCGTCTGGTTGCGCGCTTGGTTCGACCTCGACGGCTTCGGCGACGACCGAGGCGAGGCCACCGAGGACGCGGACCCGAGCAACGGCGATGCGGAGGGTTCTGGCGCGGACACCCTGGCTGACGGCGCGCACACCGCGACGGCGGCGAACGCGGCGAACGCGGCGAACGCGACGTGGGCGCCGCTGCCGGAGGGAGAGCTTCGCGTCGCCGCTCTCGTCGCACGCGCGCAGGGGGCCGAAAAACTCGTCGAGCGGATCGAAACCCGGGTGGCAGCCATTGCGCGCACTGTGCGCCGAGAGTAATCGGAGACCTGTTCATGAGTCCTGTCGACCAGCGCGACGACTTGACGATGGCGCCGCCGCCCCTCTATCCGGGTTTGAAGTACGAGCGCATCGTGCTCAAGCTGAGCGGCGAAGCGCTCTGTGGGCGGGATGGCGGCTTCGGCATCGACGGCAAGGTCATTCGTGCCACGGCGAGCGAGCTGGCCGAAGTGCACGCCCTCGGCGTACAGACGGGACTGGTCGTCGGCGGCGGTAATATCTTCCGCGGCCTCAAGGGCGCGAGTACTGGGATGGACCGCGCGCAGGCGGACTACATGGGCATGCTCGCGACCGTTATCAACGCGCTGGCCATGCAGGACGCGCTCGAGAAGGCCAACGTGCCCACTCGCGTGATGACGGCGATCGAGATCCGCCAGGTCGCCGAGCCATACATCCGGCGGCGCGCGATAAGCCACCTCGAGAAGGGACGCGTCGTCATCTTCGCGGGCGGCACCGGGAACCCCTACTTCTCGACGGACACCGCCGCGGCGCTGCGCGCGATGGAAATCCATGCAGACTGCCTCTGCAAGGCGACCAAGGTCGAGGGCATCTACCAGCGCGACCCCGTGCACTTTCCCGACGCGGAGATGTACCCGCGGATGACTTTCGACCGCTTCTTGCAAGAGCGGATTGGCGTCATGGACTCGACGGCGGTGACCCTGTGCCGGGAAAACAAGCTGCCCATCCGAGTCTTCAAAATGGCGACTCATGGCAACATCAAGAGGGTCGTGCTCGGCGAGCCCATCGGGACGATCGTCGAAGGCTGAGACCCGTCGAGCAGGGCGCGTCCCGCGATTTCCCCGCATGCGCTTCGCGCAGCAGAGACCCGGCCCCTCAGGCAAATGTCATCCCGGAAAAGACGTGCCGAGCGGGGCCTCGGAGAGTCACCCTCTGATCCGCAAACGCAGTGACCTCGAGCTCGCCACCGGGAAGGCGCACCCTCACCGGGTAACTCGCTCTCAGGCGACCGGCGGTGCACGCCACGGCGACCGCCGCGCAGGCACCCGTGCCGCATGCCAATGTGATTCCGACGCCGCGCTCCCAAACCGTCAAATCGATCCCCCCCTCCACGTCGCGCGCGAAACCGACGTTCGTTCCCTCGGGGAATGCGGGGTGCGTGGACAGCGCGGGGCCGAGTCGCGCCATGTCGCCGCGGCTGAAATCGCCGAAGAGGACAGCGTGAGGGTTCCCGGCGTCGGCGGTCGTCATCTCGAGGGTTCGGCCGTCCAGGTCGATGACGAGCTGGCCCAGCACGCGCACGCTCCCCATCTCGACGGTGACGAGGCCCTCACCGCCCGCGTTCTCGACGGCACACGGCCGCACGCCCGCGTCGGTGTCCAGGCGCACGGTGCCAGCCCGGATCCCGCGCGCCTGCGCGAGGTGCAAGGCCACGCAGCGCGCGCCGTTTCCGCACATCTCCGGAACGGAGCCGTCGGCATTGACGACGCGCATCCGCGCGTCCGCGGTGGCCGTGCGGGGAGGCAGCACGACGAGAACGCCGTCGGCCCCCACACCGAAATGCCTATCGCATAGACGCACTGCGCGCTCGGGCGAGAGGTCCTGCTCGGACGTGGCATCCACCACGATGAAGTCGTTCCCGGTGCCCTCGTATTTGTGGAACGCAAGCGACGTCCTGGGCTTGGTCGAGCTCCCGGCAGCCATCCGTTTCGTCTAGCACGACGCTGGTCGGCGCTGGCCCGGGCGGAGCGTACCCGGACCGAGTTGCTTCCGTTGCCAGCGTTCCCTGCTAGGTTGTGCGCGATGTCGCGCCTCCAATGGACGACGGCGGGAGAATCGCACGGGCCACGCCTCACGGCCATCGTCGAGGGGATCCCCGCCGGGTTGGATTTGGTAGCAGAAGACATCGACGTGGACCTCGCCCGGCGGCAACGAGGCTATGGCCGCGGTGGGCGGATGAAGATCGAGACCGATCGTGTCGAGATCCTCGGCGGCGTGCGCGGCGGAGTCACCCTCGGCTCCCCCATCGCCCTCTCCATCGCCAACCGCGATCACGCCAACTGGCTGGACCGCATGGCGCCGGGGCCGCTGCCGGCCCGCCCGGAAGCCCTGACGCGTCCGCGCCCGGGACACGCAGATCTAGCCGGGGGCCTCAAGTACGACCAACACGATCTCCGCAACGTACTCGAGCGGGCCAGCGCGAGAGAGACGGCCGCGCGCACCGCAGTGGGCGCATTGTGTCGCAAGCTCCTCGCGTCGGTAGGCATCGACGTGTTCGCCCACGTGGTCTCGATTGGCTCGGCCGCCGCGCGAGCCATCGACTTGCCAGCGGCGGAAATGCGCGCCCGCGCGCGTGCCAGCGACCTCGCCTGCATCGATCCCGAGGCCGAGCCGCGGATGAAAGATGCCATCCGGGAGGCAGCACACGCCGGCGACACGCTCGGCGGCGTGTTCGAGGTCATCGCCCACGGCGTCATGCCGGGGCTCGGCAGCCACACGCAGTGGCACCGCAAGCTCGACGGCCGCATAGGCCAAGCGCTCCTGAGCATTCAAGCGATAAAGGGAGTCGAAATCGGCGCAGGGTTTGCCGTGGCAGGCACCCCGGGCTCAATGGTGCACGATCCCATCGACTACGACCCGGAGCGGCGATGTTTCACCCGGCCGAGCAACCGGGCCGGCGGGATCGAAGGGGGCATCACGAACGGAATGCCCGTCGTTTGTCGCGCGGCCATGAAGCCGATCGCGACCCTAAAAAAGGCGCTCCGGAGCGTCGACGTGGAGAGCAAGGAGCCCTACGCCGCAGCGTTCGAGCGGAGCGACGTCTGCGCGGTCTCGGCGGCGAGCGTCGTGGGCGAGGCCATGGTGTGCATCGTCCTCGCCGACGCGGTCATCGAAAAGTTCGGGGGCGATTCACTCCGGGAGCTGTCACGCAACGTAGAAGGCTACCGCGCACAGCTGGCGGCTTATTGAGCGATGCGCACCGTCGTCCTCAGCGGTTTCATGGGAACGGGCAAGAGCACCCTGGGGCCGGCGCTGGCCGCGCGCCTCGGCGTCCCTTTCGTGGACACGGACAGCGAGCTCGAGCGTGCGACGGGCCAGCCGATTCGGGACCTCTGGCGCGCGGAAGGCGAGGAAGCTTTCCGCGCCCGCGAAGAGGCTCTCGTCGAGCGGATCTTGTCCGGCTCCGAACCCAAGGTCATCGCCTTTGGCGGCGGCACCGTGACAATCGAACGAGCCCGTCGCTTGGCCATCGATCGCTCGCTGGTCGTGACGTTGACCGCCCCGGCGGACGCCATCCTCGAACGCATCCCCGATCGAGACGCGCGGCCCAAGCTCGGCGCGAACGACACCGCGGCGCGCGTGCGCGAACTCCTGAAACAACGGTCGGAGGCGTACGGCGAGTGCCACCTTGCGTTGTCGACAGCCACGCTCGACGTGGACAGAAGCGTGGAGAGCGTGCTCGCGCTGGTCGCGCGCGATCCGCTGCTCGTGCCGCTAGGAACGAGGAGCTACGTCATCGACATCTGTGACGGCGAGCAGGCGCGGCTCACGGACGCGATCGCCCGCCGCGCGCCTTCCTCGCTAGTCCTCGTGACCGATTCGCATGTCCAACGCGCGCGCGGCGCAGCAATCGATGCCGCTCTGCGACCCTTGGCGCTGAAGGTCGCGCGCGTCACCCTGCCCCCGGGGGAGCAACACAAGACGCTCGCCACCGTCGCCACGATCTGGGAAGCCGCTCTCGGGGCGGGCGCCGATCGCGACGCGCTCGTCTTGGCTGTCGGCGGGGGCGTGGTGGGCGATCTGGCGGGATTTGCTGCGGCGTGTCTGCTCCGGGGCGTGAGTTTCCTGCCGGTTCCAACGACCCTGCTCTCGATGGTCGACGCTTCGGTCGGGGGCAAGACGGGCTTCGATCTCCCGAGCGGCAAGAACCTCGTCGGAGCCTTCCACCAGCCCTGTGCGGTCGTGGCGGACCTCGCGCATCTGGAGACGCTGCCAGCTCGGGATCGTGCCGCAGGCCTCGCCGAAGTGGTCAAAATCGCGCTTGCAACGGACGCCGCCCTCTTCGCGCTCCTCGAGCGCGAGGCGGCGTCCCTCGCAGCGGGCGATCACGCGGCGCTGGCGCCGGTCGTGCGAGCCGCAGTCGCTGCGAAGATTCGAGTGGTCTGCGATGACGAGCGCGAGGCAGGCAATCGTGCGCTCCTGAATCTGGGTCACACGGTCGGCCACGCGCTGGAAGTTCACGGGGGCTATTCGCGCTGGCTGCACGGTGAGGCGGTCGCGCTCGGGCTGCTCGCGGAGCTCGAGGCAACCGTCAAGCTCAGGGGGACGCCGCCGGCGCTCGTCGCACGCGTGGCGGCCCTGCTCGAAGCGCTGGGTCTACCGACGCGCATCGACCGCAGAGAGCTGGCGGCGTCATGGAAGCACGTCGCGCTCGACAAGAAGCGAGCGGGAGATGGCGTCCGGCTCCCGATCGTCACCGGACTGGGCTCCGCGGCCGTGGAGCGGGTGACCCTGACCGATTTGCGAAGCGCGGTGATCGAGGGTTAGGCGCCAAGCTCCGCAAACGTCAGCAGACATCCGCCAAGGTCGCACGATACGTCAGTTTTTGGCGCTTTCTTCGCGGGACGGGTACGCTTTTCCGTGGTGTCGTCGTGCCCTGGGCGAGGGCGCGGTCGGGCTCCACGCAAGGCCGGCAAGACAAGGCAACGGAGGATGTTCATGAAGCGGCTCTGGGGACACGTGTTGGCCGGGCTCTCGCTCCTCTTCGGAGCCGCCGCCGTTTTCCCCGCCTGCGTGCACGACAACAGCGCGATCTTCGTTCGCGACGTCCTGGCACCGATCCTGGTCACGAACAGCGCCGGGTGTGCCTACTCGGCGGACCCCGCCCAGGCATACATCACATCGGGCGTGCTCGACGTCGCGCTTCGGTCCGAATACGACGCGACGTACCTCGTTGGCAACCAGCTCGTCCCCGAGGTCAATCCGGGGCAGCTGCAGACGGAGACGTCCATCGTTACGGTTCAGGGCGGTGTCGTGCGCATCACGGACTCCGCCGGCACCCAGCTCCGGACGTTCACGCGCCTCGCGTCGACCAGCATCAACCCGGCAAGCGGCGGCATCCCGACCTACGGCGCCGTGACGGTCACCACGATCGATGCGCTCACTCTCGCGAACAGCGCAGACGTCCAGAGTCGGGTGGTCTCCGGCGGGGGCACGGTGCGTTTGGTTACGTTCGTCCGGTTCTTCGGTACGACGACTGGCGGCAAGTCCGTGGAGTCCGGGGAGTACGAGTTTCCGGTAGACATCTGCCGCAATTGTTTGGTTCGCTGCGGCACCACCACTGCCGGCGCGGCGATGTCGGAGCCATGCGCGTACGGTCAAGACGCGCCGGTCACCATCGATTGCACGGCGACCGGCGGGGGGGACGCGGGAGCGGGTTGACGACCTGCCAGAAGCACTTAGGGCGGCCGCCCTGGCGCGAAGGAAGGGCGCTCGCTCGCACGAACCGAGACGCGCACTACCGCTGACAAGCAGTGGTGACTACGGCGATCCGGGTGCCGCAGACAACGGCTCCGCCCCGAACAAGACCCGTTCGGACCCCGTGGTACGCTGCGGTTCGATGGACCGCCGCACGATCGAGTTGCGCATCGGCGGTCAGAAGTACCGCGTCGTAAGCTCTGCCACCGAAGAGGAGCTAAACCGAATCGCAGAGCTCGTTCGCGCGAAGCTGAATGAATCGGGTGGCCGGCCGAGGAACGATCCCGGGAAGGCCATGCTGCTCGCCGCACTGGCGCTTGCGCACGACGTAATGGTAGAGCGCGAAAGGCGCGAATCGCTCGAGAAACGCACGCACGAGCTACTGTCGCGAACGCTCAGCCGGATCGACGACGCGTTGGGCGCTGAACCTCCTCTGACGGATCCGTCGCCTGAGTAGAAGGCTCGTTTCACGTGAAACACACCCCTCCCGGACTCGGCTTTCTCGACGAGGAACTCGAGAAGGCAAAGGCAAACGCGCTTTTTCGCGTCCGAGCCGTCCCTGGCAACGACGCCGTCCTGTCGTACTGCTCCAACGATTACCTCGCGCTGGGGCGCCGCCCCTGCCCGTCGGAGCCCTCGGGGGCCGGCGCCTCGCGGCTGGTTTCCGGCGAGCGGGTCGTCCATGGACGGCTCGAGCAAGCCGCAGCCACGCTCGTCGGACAGGCCGCCGCGCTCTCGTTCAACAGCGGATACGCTGCCAATGTCGGGCTCCTCTCGTCGCTCGCCGGCGCGGGGGACCTCATTGTGAGCGACGCACTCAATCACGCGTCCCTCATTGACGGCGCCCGCCTGTCGCGGGCCCGCGTGGTCGTCGTGGACCACCTCGACGTGAACGGCGTCGCACTCGCGCTTCGCGAACGCTCGTTTCGCCGTGCGTTCGTCGTCACCGAATCGTATTTCAGCATGGATGCCGACTCGCCGGACCTGCCAGCGCTCCGCCAGATTTGCGACGAGTACAGCGCCGCGCTGATCGTCGACGAAGCCCACGCGTTGGGCGTGCTCGGCGACGGCGGTGGCGGCCTCTGCCTTGCGCAAGGTGTGAAGGCCGACGCCGTTGTCGGGACGTTCGGAAAGGCATTCGGAGCCGGCGGCGCGTTCGTCGCGGGGTGCCCGGCGCTGGGCTCCTGGCTCTGGAACCGCGCCCGGTCATTCGTGTTCTCGACGGGGCTAAGCCCGGCAATCGCGGCGGCGGCGCTTGAGGGAATGGAGCAGGCGACGCGTGAGCCGTGGCGCCGGCTCCGGGTTCATGAGGCGGCGAACGAGCTGCGCGTCGGTCTTCAGGCAATGGGAATCAAGCCGCTAGGTTTCGGACATGTGATCCCATGGCTATTCGGCGAGCCGGAGGACGCGGTGCGGGCAGCCGAATCGCTCTGCGCGGCCGGGATCGATGTGCGCGCCATCCGGCCTCCGTCCGTGCCGGAGGGCACGTCGCGGCTGCGCCTCACCGTGACCGCGGCGCATTCCTCAGACGAGATCCGCGAGGCCCTCGCGGTCATTTGCAGGCTTCAGCCAAAGGCGAGCTCATGAGCGGACGGCTTGTTGTCATCACCGGGACGGGGACGGGCATCGGCAAGACCCATTGCGCAGAAGCGCTCGTCTTGGCGTGGAGTCGGACGAAAGGGCGCATCGCAGGGCTCAAGCCCGTGGAGAGCGGGGTCAGCGATGGCGTGGAGAGTGACGCGGCACGCCTCGCGGCCGTATCTTCGTTTCACGTGAAACCTTTCGGGGTGTCGTTCACGCCTGCGATTTCTCCCCACCTCGCCGCTCGCGAAGCTGGCTTGCCTATTGATCTAATCCGGCTTGCCGCGCAAATCGCAGCAGCACGGGACCTTGCGGATGGGCTCGTGCTGGAGCTGCCGGGGGGGCTTTTCACTCCGCTCTCGGACACGGTTTTGAACGCGGACTGGGCCGCGACGCTCGCGCCTGACCTGCTCCTCGTGGTCGCCCCCGACCGGCTAGGGGTACTTCACGACGCGCTGGCGTGCGTTCGCGCCGCAAACGCCATGGGATTGGCCGTAGGGGGATTCGTGCTCGTACACCCAGGCGTTGCGGACACGTCGACTGGGCGAAACGAGCCGGAGCTGGTGCGCCTCGGCGTGCCCGTGCTCGCCTCGTTGCGCCGGGCCCCGCCCGCGGATCTCTGCCACGCGCCAGAGTTTGCGCGCCTCATCAGTCGGATGGATTGACGAGGCGCCCGCGACTCAACCCGAGCACGCGAACCCCGACAGCCTCGGCGAATGCCATATCGTGTGTGACAAGAACAACGAATGCGCCGCGGGCCGCCTCCTCTTGAAGGACTCCGGCCAGCCTCGTCGTCGTTGCCGCATCGAGCCCGGTCGTTGGCTCATCGAGGAGCAGCAGCCGCGGCTTGTGAACGAGCGCGCGCGCAATCGCAATACGCTGACGCTGACCACGCGAATACGTCCTCACCGCGCGGTCCGCGAACGGGCCGAGCTCGAAGCGGTCGGCCGCACGGGCAAACGCCTCGGTCGAATCGCAGCCGTGGAGTCGCGCCGCCAACTCGACGTTCTGCCGCCCGGTGAGGTCTGGATAGCAGAGCGACTCGTGTCCGACCCATCCCAGCGTACGCCGCAACGTCGGTCGACCACGTCCGAGCTCGCCATAGTCGATGTTGCCGGAGCTCGGCCGGATCAGCGTCCCAATGACGGCAAGGAGCGTGGACTTGCCGGATCCATTGGCGCCGCGAATGACCACCACCTCGCCTTGCAGGAACCGGCAAGAAACCCCAAGAACGGCGCGGATGGGACCGTACGCCTTCGAGACATTCTGAAGCTCGATGAGAGGGGCCACGCCCCGATGATCGTCGGTCGCCCCTCCGCCTGCAACGCCCCCCACAACGCCGCCCGTGTGCGCCGGCGACCGAGCCGCGAGCGCGACGGGCGCAACGCGCCGACCTGGTAAGGCCGTGCTACTCTCGGCAACATGACCGCAGCTGCCGCGCTCCTCGGGGAGGAGCTGCCCGCGCTTCAGACATTGCGGCGTGCCGTTGAAGGGGCGCTCGAGGGGAAACACGACGCCGTCGAGCTCGCGCTCGTGGCACTTCTGGCGCGCGGACACCTTCTCATCGAGGACGTGCCCGGCGTCGGAAAGACAACTCTTGCACGCGCGGTTGCAAAGGCGGTGGGCGGAGAGCTCCGCCGGGTGCAGTTCACGAGCGATCTGCTCCCGAGCGACGTCCTCGGCGTCAGCGTGTACGACCAACGGCATGGGCAGTTCGTGCTCCGGCAGGGGCCGGTCTTCGCCAACATCCTGCTCGCGGACGAGATCAATCGAGCCAGTCCGCGCACCCAGTCGGCCTTGCTCGAGGCGATGAACGAGGGACAGGTCACCCTCGACGGCCAGACGATCCCGCTCCCCGACCCCTTCTTCGTCATCGCCACGCAAAACCCGCAGGATTTCGCCGGTACGTTCCCGCTTCCGGAGTCCCAGCTCGACCGCTTTCTGCTGCGCGTTCGAATCGGCTACCCACCCCCACAGATAGAAATGCGCCTCGTCCTCGATGGCCACGCCGACACCGCGCGGGACGTCCCCTGTGTGCTCGACCCCGCGAAGCTCGTGGCCCTGCAGCTAAAGGTAGAGCGCGTGACGATCGACGGCTCGCTCGCCAACTATTTGCACGCGATCATCGTGGCCACGCGGGCCTCACCCCTGCTGTCGCTCGGAGCCTCGACGCGCGCCGCCATGGCACTGGGCCATGCAGCCCGGGCGCGGGCGCTGCTGCGAGGACGGCACTACTGCATTGCCGATGACATCCACGATCTCGCGACACCAGTGCTCGCGCACCGCGTTCGCCTCGCCACTCACGCGGACGGGTTCGTTCCCGGACGCGACGAGGCGGAATCCGCCCTGCGTGAGATCGTATCCCGAATCCCCGTTCCTCTTTGACAAACACGGCCCGGCGCGATGGCTCCGCCCCTCTCGTCCAGCGCGTTTGCGCGGCACGTCGCCGCGTGGCAACGGCGAATTCGCCCCCCGCGGCGACTGAAGTTCACTCGAGAAGGGAAATTCTTCGTCGGGATCACGCTCGGTGTCGGGTTCGCCGCAATAAATACGGCGAACAACCTCCTCTATCTGCTCCTTGGAATGCTCCTCGCGCTCATCGTGGTGAGCGGCGTCATGAGCGAGCTCTCGCTCCGCCACCTGTCGGTCGTACGTCGCCTCCCCGCGCGCGCGCAGGTGGAGCGCGCTCACTTGGTCGAAATCGAGGTGTTCAATCACAAGGCGCGCGTGCCGTCCTACGCGATCGAAGTGGAAGACCTGCGGGCCGGCCAACCCGCAGACAAACGCTGCTTCTTCCTCAAGATAAGTCCCAAATCGGCGCAGGTGGCGGCATACCGGCGCACCCCGTTGCGCCGGGGCAGGGACGTCCACGTCGGTTTCCGCATCGCTACCCGGTTCCCGTTTGGGTTGTTCGAGAAATCGCGCGAGGTTCCGGCCATCGGCGAGCTAATCATTTATCCGGCTGTCGATGCCGTCGAGCTCGCCCGCGTGCAAGCGGGGCGGTCCTTGGGCAGCGATGTCGCGATGAGGCGTGGAAGTGCGGAAGAATTCCTCGGGCTGAAGTTGATGCGCGACGGTGAAGACCCGCGGGACGTGCACTGGCGCAAGAGCGCTGCGGTCGGGCAGATCGTAATGCGCGAGCGCGCCAGAGAGACTCGCCCGGACGTGACGCTCACGCTCGAGGCGGTGCGACCGCCGCATTCTGGCGACGAGTGGGGGATCGCCTTCGAGCGACGCGTGCGCGACGTAGCCTCCCGCGCAGTTGCACACATCAAGAGAGGGGACAGGGTCACGGTCCTCACTTCCGCCGGAGGGGCAGCCCGGGGCGATCGCAGCCTCGGGGCCGATCCGTTGCTACGTTTTCTTGCGCTTGTCGAGCCAAAGGAGGGCGCAAAGGAACCCTCGAACCGCGAGACCGCCGCATGAGATTCGGGCTGGTCCACCGCGCGATGACGGACGTCCTGGCGGCGCTCGGGGTGCTGGCCGTGGTGAGCACCGCATCCCTTAGCCCGTGGACGAACGCGCTTGTGCTCGTTGGGCTGGCGGGCGCTCTCGCGATACCGGAGCGGTGGCATGGCCGGCCGGCGCTGCGGAAATTCGCCACCGTCGCCCCGATCCTGCTTATCTTCCTGCAGGGCGGACGCCTGCTCGCCGGACGCTCGCCGCTCGAAGTCGCGGTCGAGTTCGCGTCGGTGCTCCAGATCATCCGCCTGGCCACCAGGCGCGGCGCCGCGCACGACCAGCAGATCATCGTGCTCGCGCTACTCCATCTCGTGGCCGGGACAGTGCTCGGTGGCGGCCTAGCCTACGGCCTGTGTTTCCTCGGGTTCCTCATCGTAGCTCCGGGCGCCCTCGTGCTCAGTCATCTGCGTCGCGAAGTCGAAGGGAACTACCGCCAGGGCGCTCGCGACCGGACGGGGTTGCCTGTCGACGTACCGCGCATCCTTCGCAGCAGGAGGGTCGTCGGGCGGGGCTTCTTGGCTGCGACCTGTTTGCTGTCCCTCCCCATCCTGCTCTTCACGACGGCGCTCTTCATCCTCTTTCCGCGCGTGGGTCTCTCGCTTCTTCTGCTCAATCATCCGCGCGCCGGTAGAATGATCGGTTTCTCCGAGCACGTCGACCTCGGTGATGTCGGCGTTCTTCGCGACGACCCGACCATTGCGCTGCGCTTCGAGGTCAAGGACCTGCCCGAGCCGCCGCCGACCAGGCTGACGTTACGGCTCCGCGGGACGGCCTTCGATGCCTACGATGGCCGAGCGTGGGCGCGCACGCAGCGCGAGCTGCGCCCGGCCGACCACGGCTCCGATGGCAACGACGTTTACCCTCTCTTCCGCGGTCCGGACGTTGCGCGCGACCGCACGGTCATGTTCGATCTCGAGCCAATCGATCCGCCGGTCCTTTTTTTGCCGCCGCGCGGAGTGGCGCTACGCGTTCGGCCGCAGAACCAGACCCTGCTCGGCGAGCCGTTGGTCATCCAGCGGGGCGCAGATGACGAGCTGCGCTACTCCGGCTCCGACGCGCGCGGGCTGCGATACGAGGTTTATGTGGCGAGCAACAACGACGAAAAATTCGTCGAGCCGCTCGCGCCGCCGGATCGAGCGCGTTACCTCGAGCTGCCCGGGAACATTCCTCGGCGCATAGGGGAGCTTGCGCGCCGCTGGACGGACGAATTCTCGACCCCTGAAGCGAAGGCGCACGCCATAGAAGAGCACTTGCACCGAGAGTTCGGCTACGACTTGCGATCCCCGTCCCAAGGCAAGGAACAACCTGTCGATGATTTTCTGTTTGAGTCGAAGAGAGGGCACTGCGAGTTTTTTTCCACCGCGATGTCGCTCATGCTGCGTGCAGTCGGTATCCCTTCGCGCAACGTCACCGGCTTCGTGGGCGGGACGTGGAACCGCTTCGGGCATTATTACGCGGTCCGGGAGGGCGATGCGCACTCATGGGTCGAGGCCTACATCGATCACCCGACTCGCGGCGGCTGGCGCACGTTCGACCCGACGCCGCTGAGCGGCGCGCAGCCGCTCGAGCCTGCCGGCGGCGCCTACTATTACGCGCGCGACTTCGTCGATGCGCTGTCCCAGCGCTGGAACACCTACGTAGTTGGGTACGACCTAAGGCGGCAGATTCATCTGTTCGATGAGGCCTTGCGCCGCTACGAGCGTCTGCGCTCGAGGAGCGCCTTGCGGCGGCAGCCGTTCGGAAGCTCTCCGCGCGAAGCGCTCTATGCACTCGCAATCTGCGCGCTGGCTGTCGTGATCTGGGCAGGCTGGAAGCGAAGGAGAGCCCCCAAAGGAGGCACGCCCGACGGGAGCTTGCAGAACGCCGACCTCGAGACGGTCGCGATGCTTTATCGAGACCTCGAGCTCGCCTTGCAGCAACACGGCATTACCCGGGACCCCTCCACGCCGCCCCTGCGTCACGCCGAGTCATTGACGGCGCGCAGCCACCCATTGGCCGAGCGCGTCTTCGCGCTCACCTGCGTCTACCTGGAAGCGCGCTTCGGCGGACGCATCCTGACGGACGCCGCTCGTCGCCATTTTGAGGTCCGTGTGCGAGAGATCCGTGTGTTCCGGCAGTCGGGGCCCACCGCTGCGGCGTGACCCCCACGTCCTCTACGCCACCTTGCGGTTCAGGCTAATCTGCACGACAGCTTGCTTGGCTGCGCGCTTGGCAAGACCGTATACGCTTCCGGACCGTGGCCGCGCGGCTCTGGCGTCGAACTCGAGGTTCGGCTCGCCCGCTTCTATCCACGCAACGACGACCGGGCGGCTTTCGCCCACGACCGGGGGCAACGAGCCAGCCCTGAGCTCGAGCAGATTGATGTGAACTCCGCGTCGAAGCTCGTCCGCGGTGACCGCCCGTTGAATGCTGCCAACCGGGCGAGCGTCCGGGCCGGGCACCCTGCCGCGACTCGCGTCGTAGGACTGGACCACGAGACGATAGGCGCCCGCTCCAACCCCCTCCGCCCGAACCTCAGCGTGTAGCGTATCGGCGGCGTCCCCAAGCGTGGTCGCGGCGAGGAGTGCGAGCCACGAGCCCGCCGACACAGATCGAAGCCGTCTCGGGGCACCGTGGTTGCGCAACCGCATGCCACGCTCCAAGCCAGAAGTGTGCCGACATCCGGATCTTGCCATGAGGCGCGGCCGGCACCCGCGCACGCAAGCCGCCGCAGCACGCGCGTAGTGCGGGGGCGTTCGCCGTATTCCTGGCACGGACTCCGCGGGGTTGTCCGGGTGTGGTCAAGCTGTCGTAAGACCGACGGCAACCGCGGACAAAACGATCACAGCCCCTGCACGCTGGCACATCTCTACGAGGTGGTGCGGGCCATCCCGTCAGTTCTGCATTCGTGCAGTGAACGCCAGCTCGCCGTCGGCCCCGCGATCGACCAGGATGCGTGTCCCCCCAGGGTATTCGCCAGAGAGAACGCTCCGCGCCAGCCTGTCCTCCAGGCTCTTCTGGATCGCGCGCTTCAGCGGCCTCGCCCCGTACTGGGGATCCCAGCCTGCCTGCGCCAGGTAGTCCTTCGCGTGGTCCGTCACCTCCAGCGAGAGACCCCGTCGTTCCAGACGCTCCGCGAAGCGCCGCAGCTGGACGTCGACGATCTGGCGGAGCTGGGACTTATCGAGACGGCTGAACACGACGATCTCGTCCAGACGGTTCAAGAACTCGGGTCGGAACACGCCCCGTACGTCCTCCATCACGGCGTGCTGAATGAGATCTCGCCGCGCGGCGGGCTCGAGCCCTGGCCGTTCATCGATGGCCTGAATGTGAGCAGAGCCGATGTTGCTCGTCAAAATGAGAACGGTGTTCTTGAAGTCTACGGTGCGACCCTGTCCATCGGTCAGCCGGCCGTCGTCGAGCACCTGAAGGAGGATATTCCAAACGTCGGAATGCGCCTTCTCCACCTCGTCGAACAGCACGACAGAATAAGGACGCCTGCGCACCGGCTCGGTGAGCTGGCCGCCCTCGTCGTACCCGACGTAACCAGGTGGTGCGCCGATCAGCCGCGACACCGAGTGCTTCTCCATGTATTCGCTCATATCGAGGCGAATCATGGCTCGCTCGTCATCGAACAAAAACTCGGCGAGCGCCCGTGCCAACTCCGTCTTGCCGACGCCGGTGGGGCCAAGGAAGAGAAAGCTCCCGATCGGCCGGTTGGGGTCTCCCAGCCCAGCACGCGACCGGCGAATCGCGTTCGCAACAGCCTCGACTGCGGGCTCCTGCCCAATCACACGCTTTCTAAGGGCGGCCTCGATGTGGAGGAGCTTGTGCATCTCTCCCTGCATCATCTTGGAGACCGGGATGCCGGTCCATTTCGAGACGATCGCCGCGATGTCTTGATCGGTGACCTCTTCGCGCAGGTAGCTCGTCTTCGCCTGGACTTTGGCAAGCTGCTGGCGAAAGCCCTCCAGCTTTTTTTCCATTTCGGGAATTCGTCCGTAGCTGATCTCGGCGGCCCGGCCGAGATCACCCCGACGCTGCGCGTCGTCTGCCTCGTGGCGGAGCCGCTCCATCTCCGGCTGCAGCTGGCGGATATGGTCGATGACTTCCTTCTCGCGCAGCCACTGCGCCCGCATCGCGCTGGAGCTCTCCTCGAGCTCGGCGATCAGCCGCTTGACCTCCTCCAGCCGAGCCTTGCTCGGAGCGTCGCGCTCCTTCTGGAGAGCTTGCTGCTCGATCTGCAGCTGCATCAGCTTGCGCCGGACAACGTCGATCTCGGTCGGCATACTGTCGACTTCCATCTTGATTTTCGCCGCGGCTTCGTCGACGAGGTCGATGGCCTTGTCCGGTAAGAATCGATCCGAAACGTAACGGTCGCTGAGCGCAGCCGCCGCAACCAGCGCAGCGTCCTGGATGCGAATTCCGTGGTGGGTCTCGTAGCGCTCCTTCAACCCTCGCAAAATCGCGACCGTGTCCTCCACCGTCGGTTGGGAGACGAACACCGGCTGGAATCGGCGCTCTAGCGCGGGGTCCTTCTCGATCCGCTTGCGGTATTCGTCGAGCGTCGTCGCCCCTATGCATCGAAGATCGCCCCGCGCGAGCGCTGGCTTCAGGAGGTTGGCGGCGTCCATCGAGCCCTCGGCGGCCCCGGCCCCCACGATCGTGTGCAGCTCATCGATGAACAGTAGGACTTTCCCCTGGGACGCCTCGATTTCCTTGAGCACCGCCTTGAGACGATCCTCGAACTCTCCGCGGTACTTGGAGCCCGCGACCAGCGCGCCCATGTCGAGCGCGCAGAGTCGTTTGTTCTTCAGCGACTCCGGCACGTCACCCCGGACGATGCTGAGCGCGATGCCTTCCACGATCGCGGTTTTGCCAACGCCTGGTGCGCCGATCAAGACAGGATTGTTCTTCGTTCGGCGAGAGAGCACCTGCATCACGCGGCGGATCTCTTCGTCTCGACCGATGACCGGATCGGTCTTCCCCTGCCGAGCGGCGTCGGTCAAATCCCGGCAATACTTCTCGAGGGCCTGGAACTTGCCCTCTGGATCCGCGTCCGTGATCCGCTGCGTCCCCCGCACGCTGGCTAGGGCAGAGAGTATCTTCTCGGCATTCAACCCGCCGAACTGCTCTAGTAACCCAGCCATCTCTCGATCGGCGCGCGACATGGCGAGGACGTAGTGCTCGACCGAGACGTACTCGTCCTTAAGCTGCTTCGCCTCGTCATCTGCGCGACGGAGGACCTCCAGTGCGCGACGCGAGAGGCCGGGCTCGGCGCCCCCGCTGACACGCGGGAACGCTTCTACCTTGCGAGCCACCGCTTCCCGGAGAGCCCGCACGTCGGCCCCCGCTTTCTGCAGAAGCGGCGAAGCCACTCCGCCCTCCTGGTCGAGCATCGCGGCAATCAAGTGCTCGGGCTGAAGCTCCGGATTCCCGAAGCGCGACGCGGTTTCCATCGCGGCCTGAAACGCTTCACGACTCTTCGTCGTCATCCGGTCGGGACGCATGAGCTTGTTCTCCTCGGCGAAAGCGCCGCTGACGCTGCGCGTGCATTCCACGCCAGGCAACGCCGGGTGCCAGCAATCCCCGAAGCTAACGACGGATCGACGGCGCGCAAGATGCTTTGCGCCGCCGCGAGCCGCTCAATGAAGTCGTCTCTCCGCCGACGGGCGGCTGTGACCGTTCAGATGTCGAGGTTGCGCACATTCAGCGCGTTGTCCTCGATGAACTGCCGGCGCGGCTCCACCTGATCGCCCATCAGGATTGTGAAGATCTGGTCGGTCTGCACGGCATCGTCCAGGCGGACTTGGAGCATCACTCGTGTATTGGGATCGAGCGTGGTCTCCCAGAGCTGCTCGGGGTTCATTTCGCCCAAACCCTTGTAGCGCTGGATTTGCATCCCTTTGCGCCCCCGCGCGTCGAGGTAGTCCCACAACAGATCCGTGTCTTCGAGCGACACCTCGTCCGCGCCTTCTTTACCCGGCTCCCATACGAAATACGGCGCAGGCCCAATCGAGCGGAGATCCTGTTCGATGGCATGAAGCTCCTCGTACTCAGCGGAATCCATCAGGTTCCAGTCGAGAACGACAGTGCGCGCGGCAGCGCCGGCGCGCGGAATGATTCGAATGCGCGCTGCGCCGTGCTCGGCCTCCCACGCCACGTCGATCGACAGCGGCAAGATGTCCGGCTTCTTGCTCTCCAGCCGCGCACGAATGAGCGGGACCGAGCGCTGGACCTGCGCCTCATCGCGCAAGTCGGACTTGCCCAGCGGGGCGACGTGGAGGATATGCCCGAGAATGCTTGCGTCGGCCCGCCGGTCGATCTTCGAAAGAGCGCGACGGTACATGCGCAGACGTTCCGCGAGACGGAAGAGGGCGTCACCGGTCAGCGTGGGCCCCCTGCTTGCGCGGACGGCCAGGCCATCGACACCATGCTCGAGAAAGAATCGATCGAGCGCGGCCTGGTCCTTCAGGTAGACGTCCTTCTTTCCGCGACGCGCCCTGTAGAGCGGCGGCTGCGCGATGTACAAATAGCCCCGTTCGATGAGCTCGGGCATCTGCCGATAGAAAAACGTCAGGAGCAGCGTTCGGATGTGGCTGCCGTCGACGTCGGCGTCGGTCATCAAGATCACTTGGTGATAGCGAATCTTTTCGATATCGAAGCTGCCCTCGCCGATGCCGCAACCGAGCGCCGCGATGAGCGTCCCGATCTCCGCGCTGGACAGCATCTTGTCCAGACGCGCACGCTCGACATTCAAGATCTTGCCGCGAAGAGGCAAAATAGCCTGGAAGCGCCTAGCACGACCCTGCTTTGCCGAGCCCCCAGCGCTGTCTCCCTCTACGATATAGATCTCCGCTTCGCTCGGATCCCTCGTCTGGCAATCGGCCAGCTTCCCCGAGAGTGTCGAATAGTCGAGCTGCCCCTTTCTCACGACTTCCCGCGCCTTGCGGGCGGCCTCGCGCGCCTTCGCTGCGACGATCGTCTTCTCGACGATTTTGCGAGCGGTTTGCGGGTTCTCCTCGAAAAACTGACCAAGCCTGTCGTAGACGGTTGTTTCGACGAGGGTCTTTACCTCACTCGAAACCAGCTTGCTCTTGGTCTGCGAATCGAAGCTGGGATCGGGGTGCTTCAGGCTGATGACTGCCGTCAATCCTTCGCGAACATCTTCGCCCTGCAGCCCAGTCTTGATCTCCTTGAAGAGATTCTGAGCTGTCCCGTAGCTATTGAACACCTTGGTCAGAGCAGTGCGC
>JALYHV010000054.1 GCA_030776205.1 Myxococcota bacterium
CCTACGACTACGTCAGCAAGCCCTTCAAGCCGGACGAGATCGTCCTCGTGTTGCGAAAGGCCGAGGAGCGCGAGGCGCTTCGGCGCGAGAACAAAGCCCTGCGGGAGCAGATTCAAAAGGAGCATCAATTCGAGTCGATTCTTGCGAAGAGCCGCGAAATGCTCGACGTCTTCCGCACCATCGACAAAATCGCCGACTTCAAGACCACAGTTCTGGTCACCGGCGAGAGCGGCTCGGGCAAGGAGCTCGTCGCGCGGGCGATTCACTCGCGCTCCTCGCGCAAGGAGGGTCCCTTCGTGGCAATCAATTGCGGGGCCATTCCGGAGAACCTGCTCGAATCGGAGCTCTTCGGTCACCGCAAGGGAGCGTTCACCGATGCCTCGGCGGACCGCAGGGGCCTCTTCGAAGAAGCCACCGGCGGCACGCTCTTTCTCGACGAGATCGGCGAGCTACCAGTCAACCTCCAGGTGAAGCTGCTTCGCGTCCTGCAGGAGGAGACGATCCGGCGTCTGGGCGATACCAAAGACGTGAAGGTCGATGTGCGCATCATCGCCGCGACGCACCGTGACCTGGAGGCCGACGTCAAGGCAGGGCGTTTCCGCGAGGATCTGTTCTATCGCATTCATGTCCTGTCGCTTCGCGTCGCGCCCCTCCGCGAGCGGCGCGAGGACATCAACCTGCTCATCGAGCATTTCGTCACCCGCAACAACGCCCGCCTCGGAACGCACATCCGCGGACTCTCCACCGAGGCCCGAAAAGTTCTCCTCGAATACGCGTGGCCGGGCAACGTGCGCGAATTGGAGAACACGCTCGAGCGCGCCATGGTGCTCGCCGAGACAGACGTGCTCCAGACGGGGGACCTGCCGGAGCGAATCCGCGATGCGCTCGACCCCGTGCACGTTCACCTCGCGAGCGGGGAGCTTTCCGTCAAAAAGACGACCGCTGCGATTGAACAGATCCTCATCCGGCGTGCATTGCAAAAAACGAAAGGCAATCGCACGCGTGCGGCGGATCTCCTTGAAATCAGCCACCGCGCGCTCCTTTACAAGATCAAGGATTACAAAATCACCGACTTGTGAGCACGCGCCTGACTCGCGACCTCGCCGGGCTCCTTCTTTCGTACTCCCGACGACCGCGGATGGATCTAGAATGCGCCCATGAACTCTGGGACGAGGGCGGCGGCCCGGGCTTTCGCAGGCGTTCTCGCGCTGGTGGCGTGTGGAGGCGGAGCCAAGCCTGCCGACTCACCGGGCACGTGCCCCGAAGGGACTGCGCTTAAGGGCGAAGACTGCGTCGCGACGGAACCCGGCGCCCACGCCTCCAGCGACGACGAGTCGCCACCGAAGCGAGCGAAGCACGACGCGGACGAGGACGGACCTCGGAAGGGCTCCTCGCGCGGCGGCGCGGCGGCCAACGATTCTCCCCCGGAGGCGACGGGCAAGTCGTCTTACGACCGCGAGTCGGTCGAGGTCGAGCTGCGGCGCGCCGCGCGTCAGGTCAAGGCCAACTGCGGTTCGGCGACCGACGGCGAAGGAAACATGATCGGCCCGTGGGGGACAACGAAGGCCAGCGTCGTGCTCGGACGCAACGGGCACGTCAAGCAGGTGACCGTGCCGCCGCCGTACGACGGCAAGGCGGTCGGCGTCTGCATCGTGCACTCCTTCGAGAAGATCCAATTTCCGCCTTACGCCGCGGGAAGCGATGTCAGCGTCGATTGGGAGGTCGAGATCGTTCAACCCAAGCACAAGTGACGGGGCCCCGAGCGTAACGGAGCGCGAATAGGCGTGGCTCGCGCGGAATGGCGCCGCGCGTCATCGGCACCCCGCCCCTCCCGCCAGCGGGCGAATTCGAAAGGGCGAGAACAAGTTTCCGGGACCAACGCCCCTCTATGCGAGGGCTTGATGCGTCCCTTGGCTGTGGTCATTCGCGCGTCGACGGAACACTTTGACGGAAGCGACCCCCGCCGTTGCGTGCAGAATAATTTTCAATCAGGGGCTTCGCGGTTGGCGCTCGCGTGCGGCGTTCTCGCACCGCTGAGCCTCTCTTGGGGGTCAACGACACTGCTCGTTCTGAGCAGCGCGGCCGTCGGTCTGCGCTCGTGAACCGATTGGCGTCGCGTGATCGGCGCGGTAGAAGACACGGCGTACTCGGAGGTTCTTCGAATGATCGCTTCTCAGCATCTGCGCAGTCGATCCGTCGTGGAGCGATCGCAGCCCACGCTGTGCTTGGCTTCGTCTCTGCCCTCGCGAGTGGCGATCCTTGGTGGCGCGGCGCTGCTCGCCACCGCCCTCGGTTGCAGCTCCTCGACGACGACACCGCCCGGCGGACCTGCAGGGGACGACGGCGGCACCGGACATGACGCCACCGCTGCCTTCGACGCCACGACCGCACCGGACGGGTGGACTCCCGGGACGGACGGCGGGCCGCCCGGCGACGACAGCGGCAGCACCGCTCCTCCGACGGATGCGCTAGGAGCCGGCGAGGCATCCTCCTTCCCGGACGTCGCGATCGTGAGCCCGCCGCCGCTCACCGGACCCGACGGCGGCCCGCTCGGTTTTGCGGTGACCACCAACCGGTACGACAACGCGCGCAACGGCGCGAACCTCTACGAGACGACGCTCAACGTCGCCAACGTGAGCGGCCCCACCTTTGGCCGAAAGTTCGCGCTGCCCGTCCAGGGGCACATCTATGCGCAGCCGCTTTACCTGCCCAACCTGACCATCAACGGCAGCGTCCATAACGTCATCTTCGTCGCGACGGAGCTCAACAACGTCTACGCGTTCGACGCCGACACGGCCGGTGCGGCGCTGTGGACGGTGTCGCTCGGGACGCCGGTCCAGCTCCGGCCGAGCACCAACGCGTACAACAAGCCGCTCTCGCCCGGCTCGAACACGTCGTGCCGCGACATGTATCCGCACGTCGGAATCACGTCGACGCCGGTCATCGATCGCGCGACCGGGCGGCTCTACGTCGTGGCCAAGACGGAGGACAGCTCCGGCGTCTTCGCCCAGCGGCTCCACGCCCTCGACGTGCTGACCGGAATGGACG
>JALYHV010000055.1 GCA_030776205.1 Myxococcota bacterium
CCCTGGAGGTCGGCGACGAGGTTCCGATCTACATGGCGCCGACTGCGGACGCCGGCCCGCCGGTCATCGTCCTCCCCGATGAGCGCAGCGACCTCACTGGCCTCGAGCTCCTCCGTGAGGTGGCGATTGCGCGGATCGCAGGCCCCCCCCACGCGCGCATTCGCATCGACTGGACACGCTGCGGTCTCGAGCTCGCGCAGATCGCGCTCACTTTCGGAGCGAACGAGCTAGTGGGGCGGGTGGCAAGCAAACGCGGCCTTCCGCTCGCAGCGGGAGAGCTGGCGGGCGTCGGGAAGAAGTCGGCGCTGTTGCCTGCGCAGCGGGTCAAGCAACGAGAGCTCGCCGGCCTCGTGCGCCGCGCCGGACGCTCGCCTATCTTCGTACGCGCCGACGGATCCCCCGAGCCCGCGGACATCATCCCATCCCTGAAGGAGGCGCAGTGACCAGCCGTGCCGCGATAATCGAAAGCGTCGGGGAGAAAGTTCGTCGTGGCGAGCGCTTGTCGGCCGACGAGGGGCTCGCGCTCTTTCACCATCCCGATGTGGTCGCCGTAGGCCAGCTCGCTAACGAGGTGCGCGAGAGGCTCCATGGCGATCGCACGTATTTCAACCGCAACATGCGCCTGGAGGTGACCAACGTCTGCGTCGCGTCGTGCCTCTTTTGCTCCTTCGCGAAGCTCGAGGAGGGATCGCCTGGCGCGCACACGATGACTCACGAGCAAGCGTGGGGCGAGCTCGAGTCGCGCCTTGACGACCCCCCCAGCGAAATTCACATCGTGAACGGTCTGCACCCGGGCCTGCCGTTCTCGTATTACGAAGGTCTCCTCGCCGGCTTCAAGCGCCTCTTGCCAGGGGTGCACCTGAAGTGTTTCACCGCCGTGGAGATCCATTTCTTCGCCCGCCACTACGGGATGACCTACCCCGAAGTGCTCGAGCGGTTGCGTCGGGCGGGGCTCGACAGCCTGCCGGGCGGAGGCGCGGAAATCTTCGACCCCGAGGTGCGCACACGGATCGCGCACGACAAAGCCAGCGCCGACGAGTGGATCGAGGTACACCGGGTGGCGCACTCGCTCGGGATACGGACCAATTCGACGATGCTTTACGGGCACATCGAGACCTTCGAGCACCGCGTCGATCACCTCCTGCGACTGCGGGCTTTGCAGGACGAGACCTCCGGCATGCAGGCCTTCATCCCGCTCGCCTTCCACCCGGACGGCAACGGCATGAAGAACCTCGCGGCCCCGACCGCGATCGACGCGCTGCGGACGGTTGCGGTCTCGCGGCTGCTCCTCGACAATGTTCCCCACATCAAGGCTTACTGGGTCAGCATGACCCCCGAGGTCGCGCAGATCGCGCTGCGCTTCGGTGCCGACGATGTCGACGGCACCATTGTCCACGAGACCATCTATCGTGCCGCGGGGTCGAGATCACCCGGAGCCCTTACGGTGCCGCACCTCGTCCGCCTGATCCAGGAGGCCGGGCGTGTTCCCGTCGAGCGCGACTCGCTCTACGCGGTTGTACGCGAGCACCCACGTGCGGCGATGCCGGAGGCCGCGCTCAAGGTTCGCGAGCGCAAGGCGGCCAAGCACCTCGAGGTGCTGTAGTGAGCGCCGGGAGGGGTCGTTTACGGGCTGCCGCGGTGGGCTATCTTAACGCGCGTCCGCTCTGCGAAGGGCTCGACCGCGAGCCTGCGAGCCACCGCCTGGCGCTCGAGTGCGCCTCACCAAGCGAGGTCGCTCGCCGGGTGGGCGAGGACGAGGCGGACTTCGCTCTCATGCCCGTGGCAGCGGCGGCCGTGATCGGGGATCTGCGAATGGTGCGGGGCTGCGCGATTGGATCGCGCGGTGCAGTGCGCAGCATTTTGCTGGTCTCCGAGCGTCCGCTCGACGAGCTCGACGAGGTGATGGTCGACCTCTCGTCGCGCACCAGCGTCGTCCTCGCACGCCTGGTGCTCCGCGCGCGGCGACGGGGCGGGGAGCCCCGCTATTTGGGGGCTCTCCCGCAAGATGCCATCGATGGCGTCTGCGGAGCGCGAGGGGCGATGGTCATCGGCGACCCAGCGCTCGCCATTGAAGGACGCTTCCCGCATTCGCTCGATCTAGGCCTGGCGTGGTGGGAAATGACCGGGCTGCCGTTCGTCTTTGCGGCGTGGTGTGGGCGTCCGGGCTCGATGCAGCCCGACGACGAGCGCCTGCTCGAAAAGGCGAAGCTCGCCGGTCTAGCTCGTCGCGACGCGCTCGCCGCCGCTCACGCCGAGCAGACGGGGCTGTCCGCGCCGACGCTCCGAGCCTACCTTCATCACGCCATTCGATACGAGTTCGGCGACGAGGAGCGCCGTGGACTGCAGCGGTTCTACGACGAAGCCGCGCATGCCGGCTTGCTTCCGCGCGCGACGGTACGTTTCTTCGACGACGACCGCCATGCGCCGGCGGCCGCTCCCCCTCTCGACACGCTCCTGGTACGCGCCGCCGCGGGCGAGCGCCTGAGCGCGGCAGAGGGGGAGCGCCTGGTCTCCGAGGCCTCGCTCTTCGATCTCGGGCTCGCAGCCGACGCGATCCGTAAGCGCAAGCACCCGGACGGGGTGGTGACGTACATCGTCGATCGCAACGTGAACTACACCAACGTGTGCACGACCAGCTGTCGGTTCTGCGCGTTCTATCGCCCGCCGGGTCACCCCGAGGGGTACGTCCTGTCGCGCGCGGAGCTCACGACAAAGCTGGGCGAGGTCGTCGCCGCAGGTGGCGTGCAGATCTTGCTGCAAGGCGGTCTGAACCCGGACCTCCGCATCGAGTGGTACGAGGACCTCTTTCGCTGGATTAAGCGCGAATTCGCGCTGGGACTTCACGCGCTCTCGCCGGAGGAGATCATTCACATAAGCCGTCTGGAGCGGCTCGGCGTGCGGCAGGTCCTCGAGCGCTTGCACGCGGCCGGGCTGGACAGCGTGCCCGGGGGCGGCGCCGAGATCCTGGTCGACCGTGTGCGGCGCAAGATCGCCAAGGCCAAATGCACTAGCGACGAATGGCTCGGGGTGATGCGTGTCGCCCATCACATGGGCCTGCGCTCGAGTGCGACGATGATGTACGGCACGGTCGATTCGGTCCGGGACCGCATCACTCACCTCGTGAAGATCCGCGATCTCCAAGACGAGACGCGCGGCTTCACTGCTTTTTTCTGTTGGGATTTCCAACACGAGCGGGGGACGCACATCGAGCCGGGCGAGAACGGCACCGTGCTCTACTTGCGACAGCAGGCCGTCGCCCGGATCATGCTCGACAACGTCGACCACGTGGGTGCCTCATGGGTCACGCAGGGTCCGGAGGTGGGGCAGGTGGCGCTCCGCTTCGGGGCGGACGACTTTGGTAGCGTCATGTTCGAGGAGAACGTCGTCTCGAGCGCCGGTACGACCTTCTGCATGGATGGCGATGCGATGGAGCGGCGCATCCGTGCGGCGGGCTTCAAGGCTGCGCGACGCAACGTGCACTACGACTGGCTGTCCCCGCCGGCTTGAGACTTCATGATCGCGGCAGGCCACAGCCCCGTATGCGTCGTCCACGCCGACGCGATTGTCCTCGGGGACGCGAGCCCCCTCCGCGATGGCGCGGTGGTCCTCGATGACGACGCGCGAGTCGTCGATTTTGGACGGGCCGACGAGGTGCTCCCGCGCCACGCCGGCGCGGCCGTCGAGCGCGTGCGCGGCGCGATCTTGCCTGGGCTGATCAACGCGCATACGCACCTTGAGCTGAGCGCGCTGCGCGGCGTCGTGCCGGGGGGCGCGGGCTTCGCTCCCTGGCTCGATCACATGATTGGTATGCGCGCCGAGCTTCACCCGGAGGAGGACGACGAGGCGATAGAGCGCGCGGTCGCCGAGCTGGACGCGTTCGGAACCGTCGCCGTGGGCGAAGTGACGAACACACTCGCGGCGGTGCGCGCGCTTTCGCGCCGCGGTATTGTCGGCTCCGTTTTTCACGAAGTGTTCGGGCTGGAGCGCGAGGCGCTCGAACGCCGCGTGTCGGCTCTTCCCGATGTCGTGGCGGAACGCGTCGGAGTGTGGCCGACCGACGAGCTCGTATACGTGCCGACCCCTCACACGCTGTACACGACACATCCGGACGTGGTCCGCCGTCTCGTCCGAGCCGCGCGCGATCGCGGGGTGCGAGCCAGCTTGCATCTGGCTGAGCACCCGGCGGAGCGGCGTTTCCTCCAGAGCGGTGACGGACCCATCGCAGACTGGTTCGTGGCGCGGCTGAAGCTCAGCCGCGATCGGTTGAAGTGGCCTGCCAAGTCGCCGATCGAGTTCGCCGATGAGCTTGGTGCCCTCGGTCCGGATGCAATCGCCGTTCACCTGACCGATGCCCGTCCCGCGGAGCTGGCGCTCGTCGCGCGCCGCGGGGGCCCGATCGTGCTGTGCCCGCGATCGAATCTGTTCATCGAAACCAAGCTTCCTCCACTCCTCGCCGCGCGTGAAGTCGGGCTCTGGCCTGCCCTGGGCACGGACTCGCTTGCGTCGAACTCGTCGCTAGACGTCCTCGCCGAGGCGCGCGCGCTCGCAGACCGCTTCCCGACAGTGCCGGCCTGCGATCTGCTGCGCATGGCCACGTGGGAGGGAGCTCGCGCGCTCGGACGCGGCGACATTGGGCGGATCGCGCGTGGTGCGCGCCCAGGGGTTTTGGCCATCGACGGCGAGCCGGGCCAGGATCCGTGCGCCTTCGTGCTCCAGAACGTGCGCGCGCCCAGGCGGTGGATCGCGCGCCGAACGAGCGTCCCGCGAGGGCAATGAACCTGCTGACGCGAGCTCGAGCGCGTATCCGGACTTACGCTTCGCTGGTCGCGCTGGCGCACACCGTTTTTGCGCTTCCCTTTGCCGCGAGCGCCATAGTCCTTTCTCTCGCCGTCCCGCACGCACCGTTTGGGATAGTCCGACTCGTTGCCATCGTCGTATGCATGGTCTGCGCGCGGACGAGCGCGATGGCGTTCAACCGGTGGGCGGACCGTGACTTCGACGCGCGCAACCCGCGTACGCGCTCGCGCCACGTGCCGGCCGGCACCGTTCATGCGGGCGAGGCCTTGGCGCTCGCGGTCGGCTCCGGAATGGCCTTCCTTGTCGCAGCTTCGACCCTCGGCTTCTGGCCGATGGTCCTCGCGCCCGGCGTGCTCGCGATCTTGCTCGCGTACTCCTTCGCAAAGCGATTCACCTGGGGCGCGCACGCGTGGCTGGGCGTTGCGCTGGCTCTTGCCCCGGGGGGAGCATGGGTAGGAATGGGGGCGCGCCCATCGCCGGGCATCGTCCTGCTCATGCTCGCTGTCGCGGCGTGGCTGCTCGGCTTCGATATCCTCTATTCGCTGCAGGATGAAGGCTTCGACCGCGAGGCGGGCTTGCATTCGATCCCGGCCCGCTTCGGGGCGCGGCGAGCGCTGGCCATCAGTGCGGGCGCGCATGTCATGACGGCTCTCGCGCTCGGGGGCTGCGGCCTCGTCCTTCACCGAGGGCCTCTATACTGGCTGGCCGTCGTGGTCACCGCGACGCTCCTGCTTTATGAGCACGCGCTCGTCCGCCGGCACGGCCTCGCGGCTATTGACCGCGCGTTCTTCGACGTCAACGCTTGGGTGAGCGTCGCGTTCTTCGCGTTGGTCAGCGCCGACGAGGCGCTGCGTCGGTTGCAATCCTGACTTGAACCGCGTGCGTCAATGCCCGGTAGAGCACTTCATCAAGCACATGAGGTCGCCGTTGCACCCGCAATCGCCGCCCTTCTTGGGCGCAGCTGGCGCCGCCGCGCCGCCGCCGGCCGGGGTTGCCGCCGCCCCCGCGGCACCATTGGCTGACGCAGGCTTCGCCGC
>JALYHV010000056.1 GCA_030776205.1 Myxococcota bacterium
GGCGAGGGCCATGGCGCCGTAGGTCCATGTGCTTGACCCCGAGGGCGAAGGGCATGGCGCCGTAGGTCCACGCGCGTGACCCCGAGGGCGAAGGGCGTGGCGCCGAGGTCCACGTGCGTGACCCCGAGGGTAAAGGGCGTGGCGCCGTAGGTCCGCCCGCTTACCGATGTCGAGCTTCGGCATGGCCCGGGGGCTCGCCCACGGGGCGCGATGCCCGCTGTCCTCCGGCCGGTAGCGAGCCGCCCTCACGCGTGGTAGTCGAGGCCGCGACACGCGCCCGTAGCTCAGCTGGATAGAGCGGTGGCCTTCGAAGCCACATGTCGGGGGTTCGAATCCCTCCGGGCGCGCCACGACCGTACCGCGGGTGTTGCTCCGCCCAGCCGTCGGTGAGAAAAGGGCCCGCGCCTCATATGGACGCTGGGCTCACGACGCCTCTTCCGCTCCCCTGTCGCGTGGCGCTCGCGATGCTCGCCGCGGCCGCCATGACGGTCTCCGGCTGCAAGAAGCACTCGCCAACTGGGACCGCCGAAGCGGCGTCGCTGCAGGACCCGGACGGGGGCGGCGAGCTTGTGCCCATTGTCCCACCCGACGCCGGAGCAGACGCCGGCCCGGCCCCCCCGACGGTGCATGCCCTCGCGCTCATCACGCCGGTGATGAATTTACCCGAGTGGCCGCCGCGGGACCCGTCGACGGCGAGCGAGGCGCGGAAGGGCGCCATCCGGCTCGGCTATTTGCGCAAGGGCGATACCGTCCCCGTTAAACCGCAGATCGTGAAGAAATCGAACTGCCTCGAGGGCTGGTACGAGCTGCTCGCCGCGCCGGGCAGCCCGCCGGGGACCGGCGGCGGTTTCGTGTGCGGAAAGGACGCAACACTCGACGCGGACGACAAGCGGCTGGCCGCAGCGCCGCACCCGCCGAACATGGCCGGCCCGCTGCCCTACGACTACGGGTTGAACCTCGTCGACGGCTCCCCCCTTTACCGCCGCCCCCCGCTGCGCCGCGAGCGCAAAGACTATGAGCAGGGGCTGGCGGTGGGGCGTGAGTACCGCAAGAAGAACGGTGAGGATGGCGCGCCCCGTTCGGCGACGCGGAGCGCGCACGAGGACGGAAACTCGGCGTGGTACCTCACCCACAAGGACCGGTCGCAGATCTCGATCGACGATCTGAAGGGGGAGACGTCGCTCATCGTGCAGCGAATGGTCAAAGGGTTTTATCTCGGGCTCGACAAGGTCGTCCCGGCATTCTCCGGCAGCTTCTGGCGGACGACGCGCGGCATGTTCGTGCCGAAAGAGCACGTCCTCGTGCACGAAGGCAAGACCGAGTTCGATGGCGTGTGGCTCCACGCGCCCGGGGAAACGCGCCACCTGCCGCTCGGCTGGATCACCAACCCGCACCAGTGGAAGTACACCCTCGACGATTCGAAAATGCGCCGCCGCGAGCACGTCGATCGCTTCGCGATCGTCCAGCTCACGGGAAAGAAGCAGGCAGTCGACGGCAGCGCGTATTGGGAAACGGCCGATGGCTGGTGGATGCGCGGCATGGACGGCACCGTGACGAATCCAGGCCCTCCGCCGAGGCACCTCGCGCCGGGCGAGCGATGGATCGACGTGAACATCGGCATGCAGAGCCTCGTCGCCTTCGAGGGCGAGGAGCCGGTATTCGCGACAATCATTTCCAGCGGCCGCCACAACGACGACCCCGTCAAGGACCACCACACCCGTCCGGGCGAGTTTCGGGTGCGGGAGAAACACGTCTCCGCGACGATGGACAACGACACGGCGACCGACGGTCCCTATTCCATCGAGGACGTCCCGTGGATCATGTACTTCGACGGCAGTACGGCGCTCCACGGCGCCTTTTGGCACTCGCGTTTTGGGCACGAGCGCAGCCACGGCTGCGTAAACATGACGCCGCACGATGCCCGCGAGTTGTTCGGCTGGACGGGGCCCACCCTGCCCGACGGCTGGCACGGCGTGCGGGCCACGGACACGAATCCGGGGACGCGCGTCGTAGTCCATGACGACGGCAAAACGGCCGAGGAATCGAAGAAAGACGGAGAGGTCAAGGACTCAGGCGCAAAGGAGGAGGAGCAGCCTCCGTAGCCGCGCGCCACGACGGTCTTGCCGCGGGCGAAGCATCCCCGTGGCCTTTGCCCACCGCGGCGGCGCGGCCCATCAGGCGAGAGAGGGCGGCTCGACGGCCGGTGCTCGATGCCGCCGACTACTCGGCCGCGGTGGCCGTGGACTGGATTCCGCTGTCGCCGTTCGAAACGCTGGACTCGGAAGACATGGCCGGCCCGGATTGCATGCGATTGCGACCACGCGCCTGCCCTCCGGACCGCCCGATGTTCGCCATGTGCGCGCGGTCTCGGCTCACGACTTCCCCGCCTTTGCGACCTGCGGTGCGTGCCTCGTCGGCCGTGAACTCGTGCGCGCGGCCCTGCGCATGCGCCGCCTTTCCCCCCTTGCTCGCGATTTCCTTTTGCTTGCTCCGGTCCATTGACGCAAAGCCGCGATTGCTTCTCGGGCGCTCAGAGCCGTTTTGCGTGGTCATCGGTTTTTCTCCTTCGAGTCGCGTCGTCATTGCTTGTCTCCTTCGAGTCCGTGCCTTGGTACCTAAGCGCGCCAGCCTTGAGGTCTCGCGAGCCGCACGTGCGGAATCGCGCGAGGCGCATTTCCGGTGCGTTCCGGTGTGAGAGTGTCCGCCAACCGCGCGCCGAACCTTGCAGCGGCCGTGCCCCGAAGCTCTGGGCGGCAAGTGCCCGACATTTGGTCGAACCCTAACGAGCGCGACCATTTCCGCCACGTGGTCGAATGCCCCGATGAGGCAGCGGGCCGCGGCCAGCCATCGCTCGCGCCTTCGGTTTCTTCCCCCATGTTTCCAGGTGGTTACAAACCCATGCGGTCAACCGATCCCAAGCACTCGCCGGGCCGACCGCCACGCCGTCTCAAAACTCGAAGGCGAGCCCAAAGGTCCAGTACGTGCCACCCACGGGAAGCGCGTTCTTCTGGAAGAGGCCATTCAGGTCGGAGCGAGTCCATTCCGCGAAGAGGTAGCTGCCGTTGACGCCCATCGCGTCGTCGAAGTTTCTCGCTGCATAAGGGTCCAGTGAGTTGAGGTTGAAGCCGAGCCCGAAGGCGAGCTCCGTCCCGACAGTGTGCCCTTCGCCGAGGACGCGCTGTCCGGAGCTCGCGCTCGTATACGCGGAGGTGCCGAGCGTGTTGCTCGCCCGCCATAGCGAATACGCGAGCCCCAGCTTCGCGTACGGAACGAATGGCACGCCGAGGTCCCGCCAGAGGACGTCGGCGCGGAGGACGGCTACTCCGTAAAACGGGAACACCTCGAAGGTCGTGTCCTCCCCCGAGAGCCCCGTGCGTGGCGGCGCGAACGGCGCCGGTCGAGTCATCGTCGAGTAGCCCCCGCCGACGCCTGGTCCGAGCGTTCCGACGTGTGGGATGCGCACGACTTGCCAGTCGATCTCGGCGCTGAAGAGGAGTCGAGGGTTCGTGCCGAAGCGATCTCGGAACGGCGTCGCACCGTGCAACGAGGAATCGCTGTCCACGTCTGGCGTGAACGGCGAAAAGCGAAGCTCGAAGGCGAAGTGCTGCGCCGACTCGAAGCCGCGATGCGTGCCGTCGGTCCTCTCGCGCCGTCCGCCCTGCGTCTGCGCCTCGCTCGCGAGGGGCGTCAGCAGCGCGAGCACGAATACCATTGCCGCCGCCGTGCGCGCCGCGTGAGCTCCGTGAGCGCCGGTCATCGTCCCCTCCCCTCGACGGGGAGCGGCGACACGCAGCCGGTGTGGCTGGCAAAGAGCAGCGCAACGAGCCGACGCGGCGGAAGGGGAATCCAAGGCGAAGCGCGAGCTGCTCGTCATCGCGGGGGTCGAGCCAGCATAGGGCATGCCACGCGCCAATCCGCGCCGTGTTGCACCGAATGCCATTCGCGCTGACGCGGTAACCGGCCAACGTGGCAAGGTCGGACGCCTCGCACCGTCCGCGGTGACAAAGTGACATTTGCGCGATAAGCAGCCCGTGATGCACGTGATCCGCTCGCACCAGGGTCGTCCCGCCGATGATCCGATTTTCGCCCTTCACCGCGAAGCGACGGAGCGCCGGCAGCGCGGTGAGCGGATCATCGACGCCACCGTCGGCGCGTTGCTCGACGACGAAGGCGAGCTTGCGCTCCTGCCAACGGCGGCGCGAGTCGTCGGTGAGGTTCCTTCGCTCGAATGGGCGACGTACGCGCCCATCGCCGGGACTCCGGAGTTCTTGCGCGCCGTGCGCGACGATTTTTTTGGCAACGAGCCCGAGCTGCGGGAGAGCGCGATCGTCGTCGCCACGCCCGGCGGCACGGGCGCGCTTCGCCACGCGATCGCGAACTTTCTCGAACCCGGCCAGGCGCTCCTGACGACGAGCTGGTTCTGGGGTCCCTACCAGACACTCTGCGACGAGGCTGACCGCAAGCTCGAGTCCTTCGAAATGTTCGACGCCGCGGGGGGGCTCGACGTCCGGGCGCTAGAGGCGGCGCTCACGCGACAGATGCAGACACAGCGGCGGGCGATGCTGGTCTTGAACGATCCCTGTCACAACCCGACTGGCTACTCGATGACCGATGACGAGTGGCGGGCCGTCGTCGCGTGCGTGGCGGAGCAGGCCGCCAACGGCCCGGTCACGCTGCTCGTCGACTGCGCGTACTTCCTCTACGGTGCCCGAGACCCTTACGCATTCCTCCGCCACGTGCGGCCGTTGCTCGGGCGGGTGGCCTTGCTCTTCGCGTGGAGCGCGAGCAAATCGTTCACCCACTACGGCCTGCGGGTAGGCGCGCTGGTCGCCTGTATCCAAGCGGAGGGCGAGCGCGCCACGACGAAGTCCGCGCTCAGCTATTCGTCGCGCGGGACGTGGTCCAACTGCAACCGGGGGGGGCTCCACGCCATCACGCGCCTGCTCTCCGAGTCGGATCTCGCGCTGGCCTGCACGACCGAGCGCGACGCCACGAAGCGCTTGCTAAACGGCCGCGTCCAGGCGTTCAACGACCGCGCGGCCCGCCTCAGCCTGCGCTATCCGCGGTACGAGGGGGGGTTCTTCGTCACGGTGTTCGCCGACCGGCCTCGCGAGAGAGCGGACGCGCTGCGCGCCGCGGGCGTGTACGTGGTGCCGCAGGCGCAGAGCGGCGCGGGCGCGCTGCGTGTAGCGCTGTGCTCGGTCACGGAATCGGACGTCCCACGCCTCGTCGACGCGCTGGCGGCGGCCTTGGTCGGGTGACGAGCACACCCGGCGGCAGGTGATCTGATCGAGGACGTCGAGGGCGCAGGGAGCCTTGGATTAGGCGACGAGCTGCCCCGCGCGGTCGAGCGCCGCGATTTCCTCGTAACCCCCCACCGACTTGCCGTCGATGAAGACCTGCGGAACGGTGCGCCGCCCCGTGGCCTCGACGAGCCATTGGCGCTTCGCCTCGTCTCGGCTCACGTCGATTTCCTCGAACGCGATCGCCCTCGCGCTGAGGAGGCGCTTGGCCATCGTGCAATAAGGGCAGACGCGGGTCGTATAGATCGTGACGTGGGGCATTGGGCCAATTTTCACATGCTAACTTGGCATCCCGATGGCCGCCGAGCAAACCATCCACCTCGAGCGCTACGCGCCCGACGCCAAGGCACTCGTCGCGGCCGCGCAAAACCTCGCCGACGACCGCAAGCACGCCCAAGTAGAGCCCATCCATCTGCTCGCGAGAGCGATCGAACGAGACCGCGGCGTCCAAGAGGTTTTCCGGCGCGCGGGAGCGGATCCGGCGGACATTGCCGTAGAGGCCGAGTCCGCGCTCGCGCGCGTCAACAAGAGCGCGTCCGGCCTCGCGTACCTGTCGAGCGCCATGCTCGCGCTCTTGGCTCGTGCGGAAAAAGAGGCCGCGTCCGCGATCGTCGAGGTGCCAAACGTCCTCAACGCCCTTTCGCAGGAGATTCGCGGACCGGCGGCGGCCGTCCTCCAGGCGTTCGGTCTCGGGCCGGGGAGCCTGCGGCCGCACATGGCTGCGCTCGCGAGTGTGCCGCGCGAGACGGCCTCGGCAGGGCCCACGCCGCCAGACGTCCTGGCCCGGTTCACCCACGACCTCGTCGATCAGGCGCGCCGCGGAACGCTCGATCCCGTCATCGGGCGCGACCTCGAAGTGCGGCGATTGCTCCGCATCCTCGAGCGCCGCCAGAAAAACCACCCGCTCCTCGTCGGCGAAGCGGGGGTGGGCAAGAGCTCCATCGTTCGCGCTCTGGCGATCCGCAGCGCGGCCGGAGACGTGCCCGAGCCACTCGCCAAGCTCGGCATTCTGGAGCTCGAAACGGGCCTCATCGTCGCGGGCGCCAAGCTGCGCGGCGAAATCGAGGAGCGACTCCGCCAGGTTCTGGCCGCGGTGAAGGCGGGGAGCACGGAGACGCTCCTCTACGTGAACGGAATCGACTCGCTGCTCGGTCAGGGATCGGCCGGGAGCGGCGTCGGCGATCTGCTGAAGCCGCTCCTCGCGCGCGGCGAGTTCCGGCTGCTGGCGTCGACGACGCCCGACGGAATGCGAAAGATGAACGAGCGCGACGCGGCTCTCTTGCGTCGGTTCAGCGTCCTCGCCATCGAGTCGCCCAGCGTCGAGCAGGCAATCGAGACGCTGCGCGGAATTGCCTTCAAGTACGAGACCCACCACGGCGTGCAGATAGGCGAGGGCGCCATCGTCTCGTCCGTTCGTCTCGCGAAGAGATACCTCCAGGATCGCGCGCTCCCCGACGCGGCGATCGACCTGCTCGACGAATCGGCGGCGCGCAAGCGCATCGAGGCGGGCGGCGTCCCCGCGAAGGTCGACAGCGCGATCCGTCGATTGAGCTCTCTAAAAGCGCAAATCCTGTCGTTGACGGGCGACATCGATGCCTTGAGCGTCCGCGCCCGTGAGCGCATCGAGAGAGAGATCGCGGAGCTCGAGCCCGCCGTGGCAGACATGCGTGGACTTCTCGCGTCGACCAAAGGGCCGCTGCAAGCGCCCAACGTCACGGAGGAGGACGTGGCCATCGTCCTCGGCGACTGGACCGGCATCCCTGTCAGCAAGATGCTCGAGGCGGAGAGCGAAAAGCTGCTCAAGATGGAGGAGCGCCTCACCGAGCGGATCATCGGCCAGGACGAGGCGGTGCGTGCCGTGTCGCGTGCGGTGCGCCGCGGTCGGGTGGGTCTCCGCGACCCGGGCAAGCCAATCGGCTCGTTCTTGTTTTTGGGTCCGAGCGGCGTCGGAAAAACGGAGCTCGCCAAGGCGCTCGCGGCGTTTCTCTTCGACGACGAACAGTCGCTGACTCGTCTCGACATGAGCGAGTTCATGGAGAAGCACATGGCCCAGCGCCTCGTCGGCGCGCCGCCTGGCTATGTCGATAGCGAGGAGGGGGGTTACCTGACGGAGGCGGTTCGCCGGCGGCCGTACAGCGTGCTCCTCTTCGACGAGGTCGAGAAGGCCCACTCCGACGTCTTCAACCTGCTGCTACAGGTGCTCGACGACGGCCGCCTCACCGACGGACGCGGGCGAACCGCCGATTTTTCAAACACCGTCGTCATCATGACCAGCAACATCGGCAGCAAGCGGCTCCTCGAGACCGACCAATCGCTCTTCGCCAGCGCCGAAGGGTTGGAGGCCCTCCGCGATGTGCTGCAGGAAGAGCTGCGTGCGTTCCTGCGCCCGGAGTTCCTCAACCGCATCGACGATGTCGTCCTCTTCCGGCCGCTCTCCAAAAGAGATCTTCGGGGCATCGTCGACATCCAGCTCCGGCACCTCGAGCGGCTGGTCGCCGATCGCGAGCTGAAGCTCCAGCTGACCGACGAGGCGAAAGACAAGCTCGTCGATCTCGGGTACGAGCCAGCCTTCGGCGCACGGCCCCTGAAGCGGGCGCTCCTGAAGCAGGTTCAGGATCCCCTCGCCGAGGAGATGCTCCGGGGCGGCTACCCTACCGGCAGCGTCGTGAAGGTCGCGTTGGAGGACGACAGATTCGTCTTCACCAAGGCGTGACCGGCTCGTCGGGACGCGCGGGCTGCGCTACGAGTCGTGCAGGATGCACGTGCACCTGGTCGGCGTGTCGGGCACGGGCATGGGCGCTCTCGCCGCTCTCTTCTGCGAAGCGGGGCACGTCGTCAGCGGGTCGGACACGGCCTTTGACCCGCCAATCGGGCCCACGCTTGGCGCGCTCGGCGTGCGCTGCCTAACCGGCTATGTCGCGTCCCATCTCGATCCGCGGCCCGATCTAGTCGTGGTAGGGAACGCGATCCGTCGCGGCAATGCGGAGGCGGAGGCCGCGGAGCAGCTCGGGCTGGAGCGCGCGTCGATGTCGGCAGCCCTCCGCGCGCACTTCTTGTCCGGTCGTCGCCCGCTCGTCGTCGCGGGAACGCACGGCAAAACGACGACGAGCGCCATGTGCGCGTGGCTCCTCTCGCGCGCCGAGTACGAGCCCGGCTGGTTCATCGGGGGCGTTCCAAAGGGCCTTTCGGCCGGCGCGGCGATCGGCTCGCGCAAGGTCCGGCTCGGCCGTCAGTTCGCTGTCCAACCGGAGGAGCCGCGCGCCGGTGCCAGTGACGGAGGGTATCTCGGGCGCGCGCCGTTCGTCGTGGAAGGCGACGAGTACGACGCCGTGTACTGGCAAAAACACCCCAAATTTCTCGATTACGTCGGCGTTGCCACGGACGACGTCGCCATCGTGACCAGCATCGAGCACGATCATCTCGACATTTATCCCGACGTCGCTGCGTACGAGGCGGCCTTCCGCGCGTTCATCCGCAGCGTGCCCGCGAAAGGCCTGCTCGTCTGCGCCGCGCACGACGCGCGGGTCCGGGCGCTGGTGGCCGAGGAGGCGAGCGCACGAGTGGCCTTCTACGCGATCGAAGGCGACGACACGGGAGATGTGACGCCGACCTGGTTGGGCGCGCCCGCCGGGTTCGCGGCGGACGGCACGCAGCCGTTCGACCTCTTCGCGGGCGGGGTCTCGTGCGGTCGGTTCGCGCTGCGTGTGCCGGGGCGGCACAACGTGCGCAACGCGATCGCGGCGGTCACGGCGTGCGCCGAGGGGTTCGGCGCCAGCCTCGGTGGTGCGCGGAGCAACCTTGCCACGTTCGAGGGCGTCCGCCGACGGCAGGAGCTGCTCGGCGAGCCCGATGGCGTTCGGGTGTACGACGATTTTGCGCACCACCCCACCGCGGTCGAGGAGACGTTGCGGGCACTTCGCACGCGACACCCCCGCGGCGCCCTTTGGGCCGTGTTCGAGCCCAGGAGCGCGACCTCCTGCCGTGCGCTACACCAGGATGCGTATGCGCGGGCCTTCTCGGCGGCAGACCACGTCCTCCTCGCTCCGCTCGGGCGTGCCGACATTCCCGCGGCCGAGCGGCTCGACCTGCAGCGCCTGGCCAGCGAGCTGGGTCCAAAAGCGAGCGCGATGACCGGCGTCGCGCCCATCGTGGCCGAGCTCGCCGCCCGGGCGTGCTCCGGCGACACGATCGCCGTCCTGTCCAATGGTTCCTTTGGCGGAATGAGCCAGAAGCTTCTGACAGCACTGCGGAGTCGAAATGGGTGATGCGGCCCAGGACCCTGGCTTCGATCGGAGCGAGGTGCTCCGCATCGCGATCGATGCGGCCCGCGCCGCAGCCGCGCTCGTCGAGAAAGGCTGGCGCAAGCATCCGGCCGTCGAACACAAGGGGCGAATCGATTTGGTGACGCAGTTCGATCGCGACAGCGAGACGCTCCTCCGAGAGCAGCTGGGCCGCACCCCGTTTCCGGTCGTGGGCGAGGAGCAGGGTGGCGAACCGGCGGGCGGGACG
>JALYHV010000057.1 GCA_030776205.1 Myxococcota bacterium
GGACACGCGCGCTCTCGGCGCGCCCGACCGAAGCGTATCCCGCGCTCACCGTGCCGCTCTCGTACGCGGTGAAGCGTTGCCCCGCCGAAATGGACGGCGTGCTCGCAAACGCGATCGCTCACTTTCCCCCCACGCGCGCGGTCGTGGTCATGGCTATCGATCCCCTCGAGGGGTACGGCGGCAAGCTCCGGGGAACATGCGCCGCGCTGCCGTCGGTAGCGGCCGGACGCGAGACGGCCATTGTCCGCGAGCGCGCGGCCGACGCGCTCACCCGCACGTGCGACGGGCTCGTCGCAGAGAGACGGCCCTCGCCGCGATGACCGCCATGTCTCACCTGCGTCCCGTACGCTTGCCTGCGCGTCGTTTGATGAGCCCCGGTCGTACTCCGAGTGCACTGTAACATTCGGTGCCATCAGTAGACTCAGCCGTAATGAGCGGCGAGGCCAACGCCCTTCGATGTCCGTCGGCGTAGGAGAGGACGCGAGTGTGAGGAGTCTCGGTGCATATGGGTCGGTCCGGAGCATGCGCGGCCGACGAGTTTTCCCCGGCACGGAATGGACCGCCGTGCTCGCGCTGGCGGCGGTCGGCTACGCGGGGTCCGGGTGCGCGACGCCAGTCCACGGGACACCGCCCGATTTGGGGACGGCGACGTTCGATGCGGCAGCGGACAGCCCCCCGGTCGAGGTCATGGAAGGAGGAGCGCCGGCCGCGGCGACGCCTCCGCCGATCGGCACCGCGCTCATCAGCAATGCCTCGCTCTGTGCATCGAGCGCCGCCGCCATGCCCAGCGTGGGGCCTTCGCCCCTGCGGCGCATTTCGAGACTCGAATACGACAACATGGTCCGCGACCTTCTGCAGGACCAGACGCAGCCCGCGACCAAATTCGTGTCCGAGAGCCCGCCAGTGAGGGGGATCAACTTTTACACGAACACGTATACGACGGTGACCAGCACGCTCATCCCGCAGCAATACCTCGACGCCGCGGAGGCGCTGGCCGCCACGGCCGTCACGGCGAACAACCTCAACAACGTCATCGGCTGCGGCCAGGCCACCGACGCCTGCGCGAAGCAGTTCATCGGCAAGCTTACGGCCCGCGCGTTTCGCGGGCAGGTGGACGACGCGGAGTTGGCGAGCCTCTTTCAAATTTACTCCGACGTGAAGACGCAGTTCGACTTTGCGACAGGCATTCAGGCCATCATCACGGCGGTCCTCACCTCGCCGCGTTTTCTCTTCGTGTTCGAGTTTGGCCAGAGCGGGACGGCGAACGGCAACGTGCTCCCGCTCGCGCCCTACGAGATCGCGGGGCGCCTCGCGCTCTTCTTGTGGCGTTCGGTGCCGGACGACGCGCTCATGCAGGCCGCCGCCGCGGGCCGACTCGCCACGGCGGATCAGGTCGCCGCGCAGGCTACCCGTATGCTTGCCGATCCCAAGGCGCTCTCCGCGCTCGATGATTTCAGCACGCAGTGGATGGAGCTTCAAAACACCGACGCGGTCACCAAGGACACGCAGTTCTCGCAGCAAGCGACGCCGGCGAAGAACTGGTCGCCGCAGCTCGCCCACGACCTCAAAACAGAGACGCTCGCGACCTTTAGCTCGGTGGCAATGACCGAAAACGGTGGGCTCACGGAGCTTTTGACATCACCGTCGTCGTACATCAACCAGAACGTCGCCGCGTACTACGGCGTTCCGCCCGGGAGCGGGGCAGGCACCGTCAGCGGATTCGTCAAGACGAACGTGAGCGGGAACCACCGGGCCGGTATCCTGACCGGTGCCGGGGTGCTCGCGACGCAGGCTCACCCCTCGTTGCCCTCGTCCGTCTTGCGCGGCAAGCTCGTTCGCGAGCAGATCCTTTGCGAGGCCATCAGCGCGCCGCCGCCCGGCGTGCCACCCGCCCCCACGACCGTGGACGCCGGGACGACCACGCGCGACCTTTTCAACGCCCACGCGACGATGGCCTGCGCCACGGGTTGCCACACGTTCATGGACCCCATCGGCTTTGCCTTTGGCAACTTCGACGCGGCCGGCAGCTACCAGACCACTGACGCGAACGGGCAGACCACGGGGACGTTCCCGCCGATCGATGCGACCGGCCACATCAACCCGATGAAGGCCGGGGACCTCAGCGCCGCCGTCAACGGCGCGGTCGATCTGGCGCAGCAGCTCGGCGCGAGCACCCAGGTCGACCAGTGCTTTGCGCTCCAGGAGCTCCGATACGCGCTAGGTCGCATCGAGAGCAGCGCCGACGCCTGCTCGGCGCAGCAGATTTACAGAGACTTCGCAGGCAGCAACTTGAACATCCAGAAGCTCCTCTTGGCGATCGTGCGGAGCGACGCCTTTCGGTACCGGACGGTCATCAGCGCGGGGAGCGCGTGCCAATGAATCGAGGCCAGTTGAACCGCCGGCGCTTCTTGCAGCTCGTGGGGGCGAGCGCGATGACGTATCCGTTCCTGCGATCGCTCCCGAGCTTCGCGGCGACCAGCAACGACCCGCCTTTTCTCATTCTCCTCTTCACGCCCAACGGTGTGGTGCGGCACCTGTGGGGGGCGGTCGGTCCGAAGCCGGCGGGCACCGCCGCGGCGGTGACGACCCCGCTCGTGTTCCGGCCCACGCTGGCCCCGCTGGAGTCCGTCAAAGACCAAGTCATCGTGTTCGAAGGACTGAGTGTGACCGCGGCGAAGGCCTCCCACGAGTCCGGTATGGCGGCGCTCTGGACGGGCCAGACGAGCTCCGGAGCGCCGGCAACGTCGCCAAGCGTCGATCAGGCGATCGCCTCGAAGCAGAGCCTGTCGCGGCCCTATGGCGCAGTTTCGCTGATGGTGCGAAGCAGCGTCGATTTCGTGGGGCGTGAGGTCAAAACGCGAATGCTCTATTCGCCGAGCGGCGGCTTCGTCGATCCGTACGACGACCCGGTGGCGGCGCGAAACGCCCTCTTCCCGGGCGTGCCTGCGTCCATGGCGGCCGCAGGGCCGGACAAGAAGACGTTCATTCGCCAGAAGGTATTCGGGCATCTCAATAGTGAGCTCACCTCGATGCAGCCGCGCCTGTGCACCGAGGATCGCCACCAGCTGCAGAACATGCAGCAAGCGTGGAACGATCTCGACGGCCAGCTGGCAAAGGCCGCCACCGCGGCGGCGTCGTGCTCCGTTCCGCCAGCCGCGCCTGCAGGGTATTCGTCGCCGTCGCTCGATTTTCCGACCAGCGCCAAGCTGCAGATGGACATTCTGGCGTTGGCCCTTGCGTGCGATCTCACGCGCGTAGCGAGCCTGCAGTTCTCGACGTCGACCAGCCAGGTGACGCACACGTGGCTCGACGCGACGCAGAACGACACGCACCACAACCTGTCCCACCGCGGGCCGCACTCGCTCTACGAGCTGGGTACCGACCCCTACAATCCAGCCCCCTGGGTCGTGGCGGAATACGCCCCCCAGCTGGCAGGGATCGACCTCTGGTACGCGCAACAGGTCGCCTATTTGGCCACCAGGTTGAGCCAGCTCACCGTGGGCGGAAAGGGCCTGCTCTCCCAATCGGTGATCTGCTGGGGCAACGAACTCGACCTCGGGGCCGCTCACAACCATGAAGACACGCCGTTCGTGCTCATCGGCGGCGGCGGCGGCAAGCTGAAGACGGGGCAGCTCGTTCAATTTCCGATGAAGCTCGACGCCGACCCGACCACGAGCGGCATAAAGAACCGCGCGCACAACGATCTCCTCCTCACGCTCGCCCAGGTGGCGGAAGCGCCGATGACCACCTTCGGCGACCCGCAATACTGCACCGGACCCATTACGGAGATCCTCGCGTAGAGCTCAGTCGCCCAGGTGCAGATCGTCCTCGCGCGGAGCGTGCACCGCGGCCCGAAGCGTCGCGTTGTTGGAGAGCAGGCGCACGCAGCGGTTCCAGCGCAGGATGGGGTCCGGCGAATCGGGACGCAAATGCTCCGCCTTTTGGAAGAGGCCGAGCGCGTGCTCGAACGAGGTGACCGCGCTGTGCGCCTCGTTGCGCTCGACGTGCGCCTTGGCGGCGCGTTCCCAGGCGACGCCAATGTGGTATACGCGCTCGTACTCGTCGGCGAGCTTCTCGAAGGCGGCGATCGCGTCTTCGAGCAGTCCCGCCTGAGCCGTTCCGAGTCGATCGGTGATCGCGAGGCCCAAGAGCTTCCACGCCACCTGGTGCCCCTCGTCAATGGCGAGGACATCGCGGCAAATGCTCTCCGCCTCCTCGGGCTGGTTGAGGTCGCGGTAATGGGCCGCCTTGGCGACGGCCGGCTCGAGGTTCGCGCGCGTGAGTTTCTTGAGCCCGTACCCCATGCGCTGGTTCTCCCGTTATTCGCTGCGACCGGAACGCAAGCTGGGCGCCTTGCCGGCGTCGGGCAGCGGATCGCCCGCTCTCAGAACGGGCAGCCTCGCCTTCTCCTTGCCGCGGCCTCCTCCGAGCTTGCGGAGGACCCACTTCACCGGGTCGTAGTGGTCGTCGGCGATCCGCTCCTTGAGCGGGATGATGGCGTTGTCCGTGATGTGAATGTTCTCTGGGCAAACCTCGGAGCAGCACTTGGTAATGTTGCAGAGCCCGAGCTTGAACTCGTCCTTGACGAGCTCGTGCCGGTCGAGCGTGTCGAGGGGGTGCATGTCGAGCCCAGCGAGCTGGATGAGGAACCGCGGCCCGGCGAAGCTCGTCTTCTTGTGGTCGCGAACGACGTGGCAGACGTCCTGGCAGAGAAAGCACTCGATGCACTTCCGGAACTCCTGGATGCGATCGATGTCTTTCTGCTGCATTCGCCACGTCCCGTCCGGATCGCGCGGCCGCGGCTTGAAGGGCGGGATCTTCTTCGCCATCTCATAGTTGAACGAGACGTCGGTCACGAGGTCTTTGATGACAGGAAACGAGCGCATCGGCGTGACGGTGATGGGTTGGCCGGCCTCGTAATGCGACATCCGCGTCATGCACAAAAGCCGCGGCTTGCCGTTGATTTCGGCGCTGCACGACCCGCAGCGCCCGGCCTTGCAGTTCCAGCGCACGGCGAGGCTCGGCTCCTGTTTGGCCTGAATGTCATGGATCGCGTCCAGCACGACCATGCCCGGATAGGTCTCGACCTGGTACGGCTTGAGCTCGCCTCCCTCCGCATCGCCGCGGTAGACGCGGACCTCGACGGTGCGCGCCGCGCTGGCTGAAACCGCGGGGGCGACTGCCGCCGCGGCGGATCCCTCGGGCATGGTCATCCCTCCTCGAGAACGGTTTTTATCTCGGCAGGGATCTCTGGCAGAGGAACCTGCTCGATGGCCATGCCGGTCGGCGTCCAGCGGGACACGATGTTGAGCTTGGCGAAATGCGCCTTGTCCGTCTCTGGAAAATCATCGCGGGCATGCGCGCCGCGGCTCTCCTTGCGTGCCAGCGCCGCGCGCGCCATCGCCTCGCTCACGACGAGCATGTTGCGCATGTCGACGGCCTGGTGCCACGCCGAGTTGAAATGACGATTGCCGTCGACCTTGATCTCGCTCACGGCGCGCTGGAGCCGCTCGATGTGCCCGATGCCGGTGCGCAGATCCTCTTCGTTGCGGATGATGCCGACGTACTTGTGCATCTTGTCCTTGAGGTCTTCGTGCAAAAGAAACGGGTTGGCTCCCTCTGTGCGCTCGAAGGGGGCGAGCGCCTCGCGTGAGGCGGCTTCGATCTCGCCATCGTCGAGCGCCGCGACGGGGTGGGCCTTCGCGTATTTCGCGGCATGCTCGCCTGCGATGCGCCCAAAGACGACGAGATCGCTCAGCGAGTTACCACCGAGGCGGTTGGCGCCGTGCATGCCGGCAGCGCACTCGCCCGCGGCGAAGAGGCCGCGGATCCGGGACTCCTGCGTCTCGGGGTCGACGCGGATTCCCCCCATCGTGTAGTGGGCAGTGGGCCCGACCTCCATGGGCTCTTTGGTGATGTCGATGTCGCCGAGCTCCTTGAACTGGTGGTACATGGCCGGCAGCTTGCGCTTGATGTCCTCGGCGCTCCGGCGCGAATGAATGTCGAGGAAGACGCCGCCGTGCGGCGACCCGCGCCCGGCCCTCACCTCGCTGTGGATTGCCCGCGCCACGATGTCGCGTGGCAGAAGGTCCGGCGTGCGTCGGGCCTTGGACGTGATGCCGGAGGTGCTCTCGCGCAGCCACTGGTCGGCTTCGGGCTCCTCGTTCGCCGTCTCGTTGGCGTAGAGCTCCGGGATGTAACCGAACATGATGCGCTTCCCGTCCTTGTTTCGGAGAGTGCCCCCTTCCCCTCTAACGCCCTCGGTGATCAGCGTCCCGCGCACGCTGGGCGGCCACACCATTCCGGTGGGATGAAACTGCATGAATTCCATGTCCATGAGCTCGCCGCCCGCGAGGTAAGCGAGCGCCTGCCCGTCACCGGTGCATTCCCACGAGTTGGAGTTGATACGAAACGCTCTACCGATGCCGCCCGTGGCGAGAACGACCGCCTTCGCGCGGAACACGACGAAGCGTCCGCTCTCGCGCCAGTAGCCGAAGGCGCCGCGGACGCGATCGCCATCTACGAGCAGACGCGTCACCGTGCATTCCATATAGACGCGCATTCCGCAGTGGATGCCGTGCTGCTGGAGTGTGCGGATCATCTCGAGGCCGGTTCGGTCGCCGACGTGGGCGAGGCGCGGGTACTTATGCCCGCCGAAGTTGCGCTGGAGAATGCGCCCATCGGCCGTACGATCGAAGAGCGCTCCCCATTCCTCGAGCTCCTTGACGCGGTCGGGCGCTTCCATGGCGTGGAGCTGCGCCATGCGCCACTGGTTCAGGTAGCGCCCGCCCTTCATCGTGTCGCGAAAGTGCACCTTCCAGTTGTCCTGCGGCTCCACGTACCCGAGCGCCGCGGCCATTCCGCCTTCGGCCATGACCGTGTGCGCCTTGCCGAGCAAGGACTTGCAGACGAGCCCCACGCTCGCTCCGCCGGCGCTCGCCTCGATGGCGGCGCGCAGCCCTGCGCCCCCCGCGCCGATGACGAGCACGTCGTGCTCCTGGGTCTCGTACTTCGCGTCAGTCGGGGGCATTCCTTGGATCCTCGGCGGAGCGGCGACGTGGGAGTCTGAAGGCCGGACGGCGAACGGCTAGAAGAGGCGCGCGTCCGCGAGGTGGCCGGTCGCGACGAGACGAATGTAGAGATCCGTCAGGGCAACGGAGAAGAGGCTCGCCCACGCGAATTGCATGTGTCTCTCGTTGAGCACCGTCGCGAGCTTCCACACGCGGTGGCGCACGGCCCCGAGCGCTGCGGTCGAGTAGCTGTCCACGTTGCCGCCGACGAGGTGCCGAAAGCTGTGGCAGCCGCACGTGTACCCCGTGAGGAGGACGACGTTGGCCAGCATCACGAGCGTGCCGACGCCGACGTGAACGCCGTCAGGCCAGGCGAGCACCGCGGCGATGGCGTCCTTCCACAGGATGACGAGAAAAATCAGCGCGACGTACATCGCGTAGCGGTGCAGGTTCTGGAACAGAAGGAGCTTCGCCTCGCCGTTGTAGCGATGCGGCGCGCGCTCACCGACGGCGCACGCCGGGGGATCCCAAGCGAACGCGCGGTAGTAGGCCTTGCGGTAGTAGTAACAGGTGAACCGAAATGACGCCGGCCCGGGCAAAATGAGCATCGCGGGCGAGAAGAACGCAAGACCGGCGTGCTTTGCCCAGGAGACGTCGAAGAGGGGCGAATAGAACGGCGAGAGGTACGCTTGCCATTCGTAGGCGCTGCCCTCGAAGGCGCGCCACGTCGCGTAGACGATGAACCCCGAGAGCACCGCCGCGGTGGCAGCCGGTCCGACCCACCACGCGTCCTCACGCAGTGTCCCGCCGAGCGGCGCGATGGGCAGGTGCACGGTCTTGTTCGCCATCGGGTTCGCGACGCTATCGCGGTCGGGCGGCCACCCGCAAGTCGTCCATAGCCCGCGGGAGCAATCGCGCCGTTCCTCACTTCACGACGCGCAGGTACGGCGGAAGTTGCCGTTTTTTGCGGGCAGCACCTGCTACAGGGCGTGCGGGAGGCGCCGGGGCGGCTACGGGCCTCGGCGCGTCGGGCGGGGAGGCGGCCCGCTCCGCAGGAGCTGACTTGACCGGCTTCGTCGCGGCGACTGCTCCTACTCGCGCGGGACGTGCCGTGTCGGGTACGGCGGAAAGCGGCGGGCGCTTGCGGGCGCGCTTCTTCGGCGCGTCGAGCTTGGGGTCGCGTGCGGCGCCGGAGCCGGCCGGCCCGGCTGCCTCCTTTTCAGGAACGGTCGGTACGGCGCGGACCTGCGCCTTGCGCGCCACCTCGACCGGCACGTCATCCGGCCAGACCATCCCCCGGCCGTCCTCGCCCACCATGGCGAAGACGCTCGCCCACGGCACGACGCAGAGAAAAGCCTCGCGGCTGAAGCTGAGGGTGCAGCTGATGCCGTCGTCATCGAGGTGGAGGTCAGGGATAGGCACGGGCATGTTGAGCCCGACCTGAAGGACGAGCTGCGGCTCCTTCCTGTAGCCCGCGGGCACGACGACGGCGGGATGCCGCGGGTCGAGGTGCACGTAGACGCTCGACCGCTCGAGCAGCGCCAGCGCTACTTCTTTTTTGGGCGGCAACGGTTGCGTCGATGGCATGTCTCGGAGGTCCTTGGGCGAGCCTTAGCGCGGGGCGCAGAAGCGCGCAAAGCTCCCAGAGGCGCTCACGGCGTGGTTCAAATGGTACTACGGCTCGATGCACGCTCCTAGAGTGCGGCGAGCGCTGGCAGGAAAGACGCCGGCAACTTGACCTTCGGAGCCACGAGGGAGCGGCTGCTTGCGACGCCCGCCGCCACGCGCCTCGCGCCCGAGGGCGTGTTCGACGCTTTCGGGTGGTGCGAGAGCGACGAGCTCGCGTGGCGGCGCCCGGCCAATCGCTGGGACATGACGACGCCGATCGACGGCTCGGATCCGGCGCGCATGGTCTTCGTCTTTCACCGGCACGCGAGCGAGTCGCTGCGCGGGGAGCTGCCTCGCGAGCTCGCGCGTCTGCACGCCTTCGGGCTCGGCCTCGGCGATGACGAGGCGCTCGCCCCCTGGGCCATCGACGCCGCCACTGACCAGCTGCATGCGCGCGGAGCTCGTCCGCGCGACCTTTTCTGGCTGGCGGCCGACAACCTGAACGCGCTCTTCTGGGGGCTGCACGACTGGGTGCATTTTCACAACCATGGACCGTTCGTCGAGCGCGCCTGGACGGAGCTGCAATGCGACGCGACGGCCCTCGCCTGGCTCTGGATCAACCGCGCCGAGCTCCCCCTCGACGGCCCGACGTGGGAACGGACGCGCGCGGCGGTCGAGTCGCTGGCCGGCGAGCGGTTTGCGGCCGAGGGACTTCGCTTCGACCCGGGCGTGTTCGACCCCGAGCGCATCCGGAGCCTCACCGACCCGCTCGTTTAGGTCGACCGGCGCCACGGACGCGCCGCCCCCGTGTTGACGGGGCCACGGCGGTCCTTATGCTTTGAAAGTTAGCCCGATAGGGGGCGATTGGTTTCGACGGAGACGACCGACTCATTGCTGCGTACCGTGGCCCGCAGGCCCACGCAAAAACCCGCGGAACCCATTGATTGCGAACGATAACGCGATCGCGCTCGCTGCCTAAAAA
>JALYHV010000058.1 GCA_030776205.1 Myxococcota bacterium
GTCCCGGCTCGAGGGGTTGCTTGCGCGCGTCCGGCAGGCCCAGGCCGATCCGGCCAGCCTTCGTCGGGAGCTCGAGGAAGTACGCAGGCCGCTCGGGGAGGCCGGATTCGGCGAGCACTCCGCGCTCGCTGAGCTCGTGCAGGGGTCGATTGCGAACGCGAGGGGCGACGAAGAAGGGGCGCGTCGCGCGTTCGACGCGGCTATCGAGCTCGCCCGCGCCGCGGGCAGGCGGGAGTGGGCATGGCAGGCGCTCGACGCGCGAGCGCGTCTCGCCGCCGCCCAAGGGAGCCTCGCTACCGCTGGTCGTGACACCGAAGCGGCCCTCGCCATGCTCGAAGAGACCGCGGCCAAGCTCCCGCGCGACCTGCGCGAAGTCTTCTGGGACGACCCACGCCGGCGCGCCTTACGGCAGGCCCACACGTCGACGCTCGCGGCGCCGTCCATCGCTGCCCTCGCGCAGCAGGCCGCGGCTTCCGGTCAGAAGGCAAGCGGCAGCACCTCGCTCTTCGCGAATGCCCGCGCGGCGACCGAAGATCGGCTCGCGCGGATCCTCGAGATCACACGCGAGCTCGCGAGCGAGCACGACATGCCCCGCCTTCTCCAGCGGGTGACGGACCACGCCGTCGGCCTCCTCGGCGCGGAGCACGGCTTCGTGGTCTTGATGAGCGATCGCGGGACCCTAGAGGCGCACGCCGCTCGCGACCGGGCCGGCGGGGACGATCCCCACGCCGAGTTCTCGCGCTCGGTGGCCGATCGCGTCGTTGCCAACGGCGCACCCGTGGTGACGATGAGCGCCCGCGACGACGAACGCCTCGCCCAAGCGGTAAGTGTCCACCAGCTCATGATTCAATCCATCGCCTGTGTCCCGATTCGGGGGGCGCCGCCCATCGGCCGCACGATCGGCGCGCTCTACGTCGAGACACGTCTGCGCCCTGGGCTTCGCTTCGAGCAAGAGTTGCCGACCCTCACGGCGTTCGCCGACCAGGTCGCCATTGCCATCGAGAACGCGCGCCTCCTCGCGGAGAACCGCGAGCGCGCCGACGAGCTTGCGCGCGCCAACGTCGACCTCGCGTCCGCGCGCGACCAGCTCGAACGGCTGCTCGGCAAGCGCACCGTGCAGCTCGCGGTCGCCCGACGCGATCTGAAGCAAGTACGCGCCGAGCTTCGCGGCCACTTCGGCTACGCGGGTCTCATCGGCACGAGCGCGGCCATGAGGCGTGTTTACGCGGTGATAGAACGGGTCAAGGACACGGACATCCCCGTGCTCGTCACGGGCGAGAGCGGCACCGGCAAGGAGATGGTTGCCAAGGTCATTCACCAGTCCGGCTCCCGCGCGAAGAAGCCCTTCCTCGGCGTGAACTGCGCCGCCATTCCGGCGAACCTGCTCGAGTCGGAGCTCTTCGGCAGTGTTCGCGGCGCCTTCACTGGTGCGGACCGCGATCGCAGGGGCCTCTTTCGGGAGGCGGACGGCGGGACGCTTCTGCTCGACGAGATCGGTGACCTGCCGCAAAAAATGCAGTCTGGGCTGCTCCGCGTGTTGCAAGAAGGACACGTTCGCCCCGTAGGGGGCGCAAAAGAAGAAGCGGTGGACGTTCGCGTCTTGGCCGCGACAAACCGCGACCTGGAGGCGATGGTCGCGGAAGGCACGTTCCGGGAGGATTTGTACTATCGGCTCCATGTCGTCGTGCTGCACGTCCCGCCGCTGCGCCAGCGCATCGAGGACGTGCCGCCGCTCATCGATCATTTCTTGTCCCTCTTCGCGGCGCGCTACCGTCGTGACCGAAAGACGCTCTCGCGCGAGGCATTGCGGCGGCTCTGCGCCCATCCATGGCCCGGCAACGTGCGGCAGCTCGAGCACGTGCTGTTGAGCAGCTGGTTGATGGCGGACGGCACAGAGATATCCGCCGACGACGTGGAGCTTCCCGCGTTGCCGCTGCCCGGTCGGCGAGACGCTGCGGCGCGCGAGGGGATCGATCGAGCCCGGCCCGGGGGCCGCGTCTCCGCGAACGGGCGTGCCGCCACGAAGCAGGAATTCAAGGACGGCGAACGCGACCGCATTCTCAGCGCATTGACGGCTTGCAACTGGAACCGCGTTCGAGCCGCGAAGATGATCGGGCTGCCGCGACGGACGTTCTATCGCCGATTGAAGGAGTTCGGCATCGTTTAGCCGCCGAGCGGAACGGGGGGGGCTGCCGCGCGTGACGGACCGCGTTCGGGTCGGCCATTCCAAATGGCCTGCCGCCCCGGACGATGCGACGGTCATGAGCGGATCGGTCGATGACGGCGGTGATGCCGCAGACGAGCGAGGCGCGACGGATGCGGTCTGGGTGCCGGCGGACGAGGCGGGGCGAGACGGGGCGGCGCACCGGGTCGCTGATTCTGCGACACCGGATGGGCGAGCGCGTTTGCGCGAAGGCGGGGGAGCCGTGCACGCGCGAGTGCGGGGCCGGCACGATCGATGCCTATCCCGACGGGCCACGCGCACCGATCCGCGCGGGCGATTCCTACCCCGATGGCGCAAAATTCAGGCCCCGCGGCCACGCGTCCGTACAGTCTGGCCCGGCGTGATCGATACTTATCTCGTCGAGGTAGGCGCGTAGGCCGGCGTAATCGGCGCCTATCTCAATGAGATGCGCGCCTGGCTCGGTTCGGCCGACGGCTATCTCAATGAGATGCGCGCCTGGCTCGGTTCGGCCGACGGCTATCTCAATGAGATGCGCGCCTGGCTTGATTCGG
>JALYHV010000059.1 GCA_030776205.1 Myxococcota bacterium
GACACGGTGTGCTCCGGCTACGCGTGATGCCGTACTGGGCGGACGAGGACGCCGCGGTCGCCGAGCACGAGTTGCGGCGCGTCGGCTTCCGGGACGTGCAGCAGCCGGACGGCACGCACGCGTCCACGTTGCGACTGGATATCGCGGGCAGAGCCGACGGTGCGCTCTTCGGAGATCAGGTGAAAAGTCGGCTGCGACTCGCCGAAAAGGCCGGGGTGACCGCCCGCCGCGGAACGGCCGAGGACTGGCCGGCGCTGCGTTCGATGCACGCCGCGCTGATGCGGTCGCAAGGGCTGCGCGAGAAGCCGCAAGCCTGGTGGGCGGCGTTGCAAGCGTTCTCCGCCGACGACCGCCGCGGCGCCCTCTTTGCGTGCGACCTCGGGGAGCGCCTCGTCGCCGCCGCTGTCATCCTCCGCCACGGCTCGCAGGCGACGTACTCGTGGGGCGCATCGATCCCGGACAAGATGCCTTTCACGAAGGCCATCCCTCCGCTCGTCGCGGCGATTCGCTGGTCACGGGAGGCAGGGTGCGCGACCTTCGATCTGGGTGGGATTCCTCTCGAGGAGGACCACGATCCCAAACGCAACGCGATAGCCGCTTTCAAACTCTACTTCACCAAATCCCGGGTGAGGCTCGTGCGTGAGCACGGAAAATGAACCAGCGGCGTGAGCACGGAAAATGAACCGGATGCTACGGTGCGCTCGTGCCGCCTCCGCAGGTCTTTCTCTGCGTTTCCATTGACTGTGAGTGCGATAAGGGGCCCGCGTGGCGGACGCGCCAGCCCCTCGCCTTCGCCGGCGTGCACGTCGGTCTCGGCGAGTGCCTGCACCCGCTCTTCGAGCGATTCGGCGCCAAACCGACCTATCTGCTTTCGCCCGAGCTCCTCGGCGACCTCGCCTCGGTCGAGCGCCTTGCCGGTCTGCGCGGGTGCGAGCTCGGCACGCACCTGCACGGGGAACTGGCCGAACCGGACGCATTCGCGCCCGACGTGACGAGCCAGGTGCAGCGCGACTACGCGCCGGAGGTCGAACGGGCCAAGCTCACCTGGCTCACCGGTGCGTTTCGCAGCGCCTTCGGCCGCTCACCCGGCAGCTTCCGCGCAGGGCGCTTCGGCATTGGCCCGAACACGATCGGCATCCTCGAGCAGCTCGGCTATACGGTGGAATCGAGCGTGACGCCGCACGTGGATTGGTCGAGCGTGTCGCCAGGCCTGACGTTCGTCGGAGCGCCGACCCAGCCTTATCACCCCGACCCGTGCCATCCCGGCCGTCAGGGCGCGAGCGCCATGCTCGAGGTCCCGGTGACCATCCGATTGCAACGGTGGGGGCGATTGCCCTTGCTCGGCAAGCGGCTGGAGCCGCGCTGGCTGCGCCCGACCCGCAACCGCGCCGCGGCGCTGATCGCGATTGCGCGCGAAGCCATCGTCGAGGCACGAGAGTCCCATCCCGACCGCCCGGTCGTCCTCAACGCCATGTTCCACAACGTTGAGGTCGTGGCCGGCGCAAGTCCCTATGCGTCCACGGATCGCGCCGCGCGACGAATCGTCGACCGGCTGGGGGCGTTGCTCGATTTTGCGAGGACGAACCGCATCGCATGCGTCGGATTGTCGGACATCCCCGAGGTGCTGTCCGCGTGACGCCCCGCCGTTCGTTGGCCAGAACGACGCTCCTCCTCCTGCCGCTGCAGATCGTCTTTCGCGGTGTCGAGGCCGTCCTTCCGCTCTTGCTCGCCCTCTGGTTCGGGCGAAACGACCTGACGGACGTCTATTACTTCGCCTGGGCGGTCTTCGCGCTAGCAGGCTCCCTGGTGTTCACCGCCTTCCAGGACTCCGCGGTGGTCCCCGTCCTCGCGGAGGTCAGCGTGCGCCAGCCGGAGCTCGTCCCCGTCGTCCGAGGCTCGCTGCTCGCGCACACCGTCGCGTTCGGAAGCCTGTTGTCCGTCCTCTTCGGGGCGCTGGCTGCGGGCTGGTTTTCGGTGCGCTATAGCGGAGAATCGCGGACGCTCGCGCTCTGCATGGTCGTGCCGTTCGCACTGTACCTCGTCTGTTCGAGCCTGAAGACCTACTTCGCGTCGATGCTGAACGCCGAGCACCACTACGCTCCCCTCCCCGTCGCGAGCGCCCTGGGGGCCGGGGCGAGCATCGGCTTCATCGCGGCGGCGAGGCATGCGCTCTCGATCGCGTCGGTCCCGTGTGGATCGCTGCTAGGAGAGCTGATCGCGACCGGCGTGCTCCTCCTCGCATCGCATCGCGCGGGGATTCGAATGACGCCGACCTTCGCTCGCCCTGAACCGGTGCGACGGATCGCCAGCCTCGTCGCGTCCGAGATTGGAGGGAGCGCCATCACGCGGGCCAACCCCGTCATCGACCAGCTCATGGCGGGGTGGGCGGGCGTCGCGGGCGGGGGCACGCTCCTCAAGCTTTCCAGCGACGTGGCCACCCTCCCCACCTCGCTCCTGCAAGCAGCTCTTCTTCCGGTGCTCCTGACGCACCTGTCGGACGACCTCGCGGCGGGAAGCGTCGCGAGAGCGCGACGAACTATCGCACGCGCGCTCATCGCCGTGGTGACCCTCTTGACCGCGATGACCGGGCTTCTCTGGGCCGTGCGCGCGCCCCTCCTGCATCTGGTCTTCGCCCATGGCGCGATGGACGTGGCCGGCGTCGAGCGGATGGAGCGATTGTTCACGTACAACCTGCTGGGCCTCGCGCCGTTCGGGGCGCTGCTCGTTCTGGCGCGCGCCCACGTGGCGGCCCAAAACGGCCGCATCATGGTGTCGATGGGTGTCCTGAACGCCGCGCTCAACGCCGGCCTGAATGTCGTTTTGCTCCCTGTGCTCGGGCTGGAGGGAATCGCGCTGTCGACCTCGTGCACGTACGCTGTCGTGGCCGGCGTCTTCGCGTTGCGATTGAGGTCCGGTCTCGAAGGCCGCGAAGCGCGCGCATGAGAACCGGAGAGAAGCCGCGCGTCGTACATATCGTCGTCGCTGGCGAGATCGGTGGCGCGGAGCGGATGGTCTGCGCGCTCGCGGCGTCCGAGGCCGTGACGGCGGCGGAGCACTCCATCGCGCTCCTAACCCCCAACCGAGGCCTCGCCCGCCTCTTGCGCGACGGCGGCCTTCGCGTTCACGAGCGCGGAAGGGTCCGCGAGGGGCCGCTTCCCTTCTTGTGGCAGGCCCTCGGTCCGCGGGACGTGAGCTGGGTCGCCGGCATCCTTTCCCACGAGCGGGCCGACGTCGTGCACCTGCACACGTTTGGCTCGCAGGTCCTCGGGACGCGCGCCGCCCTCCGGTGCGGCAGCCGCATTTTGCGGACGGAGCACTCGACGCGCGCGTTCGTGGACCCGAGCTGCTGGCCCTTCTCGCGGTGGTCTCTCCGGCGCTCCGACGCGTCCGCAGCCATCAGCGAGCATGTGCGCGACGTGGCGCTCGCGCGTGCACCATGGGCAGCCACCACGATGCGGGTCATCCCGAACGGCGTCGACGTGAACCGCTTCGCGCCGCGCGCGGACTGGCCTGGCGGCGCGTTCCGCTTGGTCCTCGTGGGCAGGCTCGAGCCGCGCAAAGGAATCGATCTTGCCCTCGAGGCACTCGCTCGCGTTCCAGGCGCACACCTCGACGTGGTCGGAGACGGCGTGGAGCGCTCGGCGCTCGAGCGGATGTCGCGCGCACTGGGTCTCGACGGGCGCGTACGCTTTCTCGGCTACCGCGGCGACACCCGCGAGATCGTCGCGCAGGCGCACGGCGCGCTCTGCAGCTCGCGGGCCGAGGGCCTCGGCGTCGCGCTGCTGGAAGCGATGGCGCTCGCCCGCCCGGTGATCGGGTTCGCGGTTGGCGGCGTGCCCGAAATCGTCGAGGACGAGAAGAGTGGTCTCCTCTCACCTGCCGGCGATGTGGCTGCGCTCGCGGCGCGACTGCGTGCCGCCGCGCGTTCGATGGAGCGGCTGAAAACCCTCGGATTGGCCGCGCGCGCGACCGTGGTGGAGCGGTTCTCGTTGAACGCGATGTGCGCAGCTTACGCCAGCGCCTATCGGGCCCTCGCGTGAGCCCCTCGAACGCCGCAGTGGTGACCGGTATATGACGACGCCACCCGTAGGGGCGAACGGCCCGAGGCGACTGACCCTCCCTGATGGGGAACTGGGCGCGCCGGCACGTGGCGGCTACTCCGGCGCGCTCCTCGAGTTACGAGAAGAGATCGCTCGCTGCGCGGCGTGCCCGCGGCTCGTCGCCTGGCGCGAGCAGGTCGCGCGCGTGAAGGTGAAGCGGTTCCGCGACTGCGAGTACTGGGGCAAGGCTGTGCCGGGATTCGGCGATCCCGCCGCGCGCATCGTCGTCGTCGGGCTAGCACCCGGCGCTCACGGCGCCAACCGCACCGGGCGGATGTTCACCGGCGACCGCTCGGGCGATTTCCTCTTCGCGGCGATGCACCGCGCCGGTCTGGCCAGCCAGCCGACGAGCGTCTCGCGCGGCGATGGCCTCGTACTGCACGACGCATACGTTCTCGCGGCGGCCCGCTGCGCACCGCCGGGAAACGCACTCCGGCCGGAGGAGCTCACGCAGTGCGCTCGGTACATCGACGCCGAGATCATGCTCTTGGTGCGCGCTCGCGTGCTCATCGCATTGGGGGCGATCGCGTGGCGCGCCTGTCTCGATCATGCATCGCGGCGCGGAACGCCCATTCCTCGCCCGAGGCCCCCGTTCGCGCACGGAGCGACGCTGAGTCTCGGCGGACCCACGCCGCGAGTGCTCCTCGGCAGCTTTCACGTCAGCCAGCAAAATACCCACACCGGGAGATTGACCCCCGCGATGCTGGACGCCGTGCTCGCGCAGGCGAGAGCCTCTGTCGGACAATGGCCCTCCTCGGGCCAAACGCGCTAGTCTTTTGCTCCGTCGTGCAGTTCTTCCCAGCGAACGTGCCTTGCCCTTTGCCCAGGGGTAAGGAGTTTGCACGCTACGAGTTGCTCTGTCCGATCGCAGAAGGCGGAATGGCCTGCGTCTGGGCGGCGCGTCCCCGCGGGAGCGGGGGCGCAGACGACATCGTTGCGATAAAGACGATCCTGCCCCGGTTCGCGGACGACGTGCGATTCCGTCGGATGTTCCTCGACGAGGGGCGCGTCGCCGCCCGCATCGTCCACCCCAACGTGGCACGCATCCGCGAGCTCGGCGAGGAGCACGGCGTGCTCTACATGGTCATGGAGTACATCGACGGCGATCCGTTGGCGAAGCTCGACCGCGTGTGCCGCAGGGCAGGCACCACGGTGTGCACCGGCGTCGCGTTGCGCGTTCTGGCCGACGCATGCGCCGGGCTGCACGCGTCGCACGAGCTGACCGATGCAACCGGCCAGCCGCTGGGACTCGTTCACCACGATGTCAGCCCTCACAACATCCTCGTGGGCACCTCCGGTGTCTCGTCGCTCATCGACTTCGGCATCGCCAAAACGGCTTCCGAGCGGCGCGACGATTCGTTCGCCGGTGTGCTAAAGGGCAAGATCCAGTACATGGCGCCGGAGCAGGCGTTCGGTTCGGGCACCGATTGCCGGGCGGACGTGTGGGCCGTCGGAGCAATCCTTTACTTTCTGCTGGCGGGCAAGCCGCCGTACGACGGACGCAACCACGTCGCCATTCTGAACCGCCTCGCCGCAGGCTGTCCCCCGCTCCCGCTTCCCAGTCACGTGCACCCGGCCGTCGCCGCAGTGACGCGCATGGCGCTCGCCCACGCGCCCGAAAATCGGTACGCGACCGCCGACCAGCTCCGCCTTGCTCTCGAGGCGGCAATGACCGACGCCAAGGTCGTCACGACGAGCGCCGACGTGGCAGCGTTCTCCGCGCGCCATATGGCCGGGCGCTCGGAAAAGCGACGGCACGCGATCGAGCTCGCGATGGCGCTCGTTCCGCACCTCACCGTCGCGGTCGTCTCCCATTCGCCCGAGGACCGGCCACTCGCGTCACCGACGAGCGCCCACGGGGCGAGGCCACGTTCCTTTTTGCCGGTTTCGCTGACAATGGGTCTGCTCCTCGTCGCGTCCGCCGCCGTGGCTGGCGTGTCGCTGAGCCGATCCCACGCAGGGCAGCCAGAAGCGCAGCCTGACCCGCCGACGCCGAGCACGTCGATGGCGTCCAACGCGCTCAACGCCATCGACGAATCCCGTCTTTCGACAGCCGCCGCGCTCATTCCCGGAGCCGCGTCCACCGCGGCAGCGCGTGCGGCGGCACCAGCAGACTCATCGGCGCGGCACCGGCCTCTCCGCAAAGCTCTCCCCGTCACCTCGCGCAAGGCTCATTGATGCTGATCGTACGCAGCAGCCCGCTTCGCGCGCGAGTACGATGCCCGCGTGGAGCCGCCTCCCCGTCGTTCGACCCGGTCCTCGATCCCGCCGCCCAGCTCGAGCGCCGCCGCGCACGTGCGCGGCTACCGCATCCTTCGAAGGCTCGCGACCGGCGGCACCAGCGATGTCCTGCTGGCGCAGGCCCAAGGACCACACGGCTTCGCGCGCACCGTCGTTCTCAAGGTCTTGCTCCAGCAGTTCCGCGGCAACCCCGAGTTCGTCGGGATGTTTGCGCGCGAGGCAGCGGCTTACGCGCGCCTTTCGCATCCCGCAATCGTGAAGCTCTTCGATTTTTTCGAGGAGCGCGAAGAGCTCGTCATGGTGCTGGAGTACGTGGACGGACTCCCGCTTCACAAGTTACGTGCCCTGCTCCAGACGCACGGACGTACGCTCGACGATAGCGCGGCCATGTTCGTCGCGTGGCGCATCTTCGGTGCGCTCTCGGCGGCGCACACCGGGACTGACCCGCGATCTGGCGAGGCTTGCCCCGTCATCCACCGCGACGTCAACCCGTCGAACGTCCTTCTGCCATGGGACGGCCATGTCAAGATTGCCGATTTCGGGATTGCGAAGGTCGTCGGAACGGATGGGGAGACCAAGGCGGGTCTCATCAAGGGGACGTACGGGTACATGGCCCCCGAGCAAGTGCGCGGGGAGAGCTTGACCGTCCGCGCCGATGTCTATGCCGCGTGCCTCGTGCTGTGGGAGTTGCTCGCGCGGCGCAAGGCCATCGTGCGCGGCACCGCATCCGATCTGGACATTCTTCGCGCGATGGCCGAGCCCAGCTTTCCTTCCCTCGACGTGCTTCGCCCCGAGCTGCCCAAGGTGCTCCTCGCTGCGATCGCTCAAGGGCTGGAGCCCGATCCCGCGCGACGCACGATATCGGCCCAGGATTTGTGCCATGCCCTTCGCGCAGCGGCTTCGCTCGACGCGGGCCGGGAGAACCTCGTCGACGCGCTGACGAGCGTCCGTTCCATGGTAGTGGTCCCGAACGAGCTGGCAGCGACGCGGCCCACGAGGTCCCGCGCAGCGTCGGACAACTTCCCGGACATCCGCGGGCAGCCGCCGCTCGTGACACGCAGCGCTCCGCCTCGCCCGCCGCCGCTCGTGACACGCAGCGCTCCGCCTCGCCCGCCGCCGCTGCCTCCACGTCCGTCGGCCCCACCCGCGCAGCCCCCTCGTTCTCTGCAGTCGGCCCGTCCACCGCCGCTGGCGGCCGCAGTGGCCGATCCCGCCTACCGGTTGGCGGCGGCGGCTTCAGTGGCGGCGACACTTTTCGCACCGGTGCCTGCACCGTTCGTATCATTGCCGCCGCCGCCGCACACGATGGAGGGTAAGGAAGAGCCGTCATACCGCGCCACCAGCCATGCGCTCTGGACGAAGGCGCACGGTGGACGGGCAGCGCTCGTCACGGGAGGCGCCTTGCTAAGCTTGTTTGCCGTGGCGCTCGCAATGTGGGGGGACCCGCGACCCAATGCGCCGCCGCCGCCCACTCCCTCGCTCCCACCCGAGGCTCCTCCTGCTCGGCCGATCGCCGCATCGACCCCTCCGCCTGCCGCCCCGTCGACAGAGCCCACGCCGCTGGCGCCCTCGCCAACGACAGGCAACCTCAGCGTCTCGTCTTCACGCGGCCACCGCATCTGGGTGGACGGAAAGCTGGCGGGCCAGGCCCCTTTCAGCCTGCCGATTGGCTGCGGTCGCCACGCAGTCCGTATCGGCGGGCACGGCGTGATTCGCCACGTCGACGTCCCTTGCGGCGGCGACGTCGACGTCCACTGAGTTTGCTCACAGCCTCTCGGCGCGCGCGCGGGCGCGGGCGCAGACGTGATTTGGGCGGCCCGAGGCGCCGGGGGACTCAGGAGAAGAGCTCTTCGAGATCGCCCTTCGTGAGCTTCTTCGCGCCTCCGACGTCCTCCGCGAGCACGGCGCCCACCAGCTCCCGCTTCTTATCCGCAAGCTCGAGGATCTTCTCTTCGATCGTCCCCTTCGCAATGAGGCGGTACATCGTCACGACCTTGGTCTGCCCGATGCGATGCGCACGGTCGGTCGCCTGGTCCTCGACCGCCGGATTCCACCACGGATCGAAGTGAATCACTGTATCTGCAGCGGTCAAATTGAGGCCGCTGCCACCCGCCTTGAGGGAAATGAGAAAGAGCGGGGGCCCGTGGTCGCGTTGGAAATTGTCGACCCGTTCGGCACGATCACGCGTCGACCCATCGAGGTACTCGTAGGCGACGCCGTCCTCATCCATCGCGCGGCGAATGAGCTGCAGCATGCTCACGAACTGGCTGAACACGAGGACTTTGTGTCCTCCTTCGACCGAGGTCTGGACGAGGTCGCGCAGCGCGACGAGCTTACCCGAGTCCTCGTCACCGAACTGACGCGGAAGCCCGAGCAGGCGTGGGTCGCAGGCCGCCTGCCGCAATCGGGTAAGGCCCGCAAGGATCTGGATGTGACTGCGTGCGAGCCCCTGGCGCTCGACCTCACCCATGACCTGCGCGCGCACTTCCTTGAGCACCGCGGCGTAGAGTGCGCTCTGTTCACCCGTGAGCTCGCAGAATTGATCGGTCTCGATTTTTTCCGGCAGATCCCGCGCGACCTCCGCCTTCGTGCGCCGCAGGATGAAAGGGTGGATGGTCGAGCGCAGTCGCTGCGCCGCGACCTTGTCCCCGCCATCGATCGGTCGCGCATAGCGCTCCTCGAACTTGTCGAGCGGCCCGAGGAGGCCCGGAGTGACGAAGTCGAAGATGGACCAGATTTCGCTCAGGCGGTTTTCGATCGGCGTCCCGCTGAGCGCGAGACGGCGGTCCGAACGCAAGCGCTTCGCTGCGCGCGCTGTGGCGCTGAGAGGGTTCTTGATCTGCTGGGCCTCGTCGAGGATGACGTAACGCCAATCGATTTCCTTGAGCATCTCCTCGTCGCGCCGCAGGAGGGCATAACTGGTGACCACCACATCGGCATCTTCCAATTCGTCCTGGCGCTCTCTTCGCTCGGCGCCGTGCCACAGCGCGTGCCGCAGCGAAGGTGCGAACTTGTCCATCTCGCGGAGCCAATTCGTAACGACGCTCGTGGGAGCGACGATGAGCACTTTGAATGGCTTGCGCTTGCCCTCGATTTTCGCGTCCTCGTTCTTGACGGCGAGGAGGAGCGCCAGAGTCTGGACGGTCTTACCAAGCCCCATGTCGTCGGCCAATACGCCGCCGCTGCCGATTTCGTGCAAGAACCAGAGCCATTGAAAGCCTTGCTCTTGATACGGTCGGAGCTGGGCTTTGAGGTTGCGAGGCTTCCGCGCACCTTTGATCTCATCGATGTCCTTGAGCTTCTTCAGCAGCTCCTTCGTGTCTCCGGAGATGTTCGAGCGTGAGACTTGAGAGAGCAGGTCCTCGATGCGCCCGGCCTGCGAGAGCGGCAACCGCCCGCCGTTTCCGCCGCCCGTGGCGAGGATCTCCGCCTGGCGCTGCAAGACCTCGCGAACCTTGAGCGGATCGATGCGGGCGAAGGTGCCATCGGCAAGCCGGACGTAACGCCGCCCCTCGGCCAGGCAGCGCGCGAGCTCCTCCTGGGTCACGGCGACGCCTTCGCTCTCGAAGTTCAATCGTAGCGACAGCCAGTCCACCCCGCTCGACACGCGGGCATTGGCGGTCAACGCCTCGTTACGGACCTGGACTTCCACCAAATCGTCCGGGACGTAAAGGTCCCAGTCGTCGGGGAGCGAGCCGATGCCGTCGGTCCAGAAACGGATCGCGCCGTCCCCCAGCGCCACGAACTTGTTGCCGTCTTCATCTGGAATGAGCCCGAGCTCGCGCAGCTTGGTGGCGGCCGCCTGCTGCGCGGCGATGTCGCAGCGGATGCACTTTGCCCGCTTGCCGCTCCCTGGCTCGGGGGGCTTGACGATTACGGGAACGGTCATGCCGTCCGCACGGACGTCGATCTCGAAATCCTCGTACGCCGCGCGAAGGCTGACCTGCGCCTCGGTGAGCGTGCCGCCAGCGGCCACCCGGAAGGTGGGAACGAGGTCGACTACATCCGCGACTTGCGATAGCTCGGGGAGCTCCGCGCCCATCTCCAGGGCCACCTTCGGCAGCCCTTGCATGACGAGGTCCGGTAACCGTTCGACCGGCTCGGCGATCACCGACATGCGCAGCAGGCGACGGATGGCCGCTGGCGACACACGCCGGTCGATCGGGCGGGCCCAGCCTTCTTGCGCGTCGACGTACCAGCCCGGGCTTCCCTCGAACCAGGCGCCGCTCGCGGTGGTGAAGCGGCGCGGGTCGCCCTGGCGTTGAAAGGACGTGCGTACGAGGATTTGGGAACCGTCCGCCGAGAGCTCCAGGTCGAAGCGTGGGCGCAGCGGCTCGTCCCCAAATCGCAGCTCCATCATCTGCGGCTCGACGATGACCCGTCGGCCTTTGAGGAAAGGCAGCAAATCGCTCGCATCCTCACCTCGCACGTCGATCCCGACACGCCGCGGGCCCTGGTTCTCCAAACGAGACAGCAGGCGCACAGCGTCCCGGTCCGGCGTCGGATGTTGATCTTGGCCGACGAGAAGCGCGCTCGGAAGGAGCGGGACGCGCGCGTCCGTGTCGAGCAACGTGATAGTCAGCGCTCCCCCACCGCCTGGCCCGGTCGCTGCGCCGGCGGGTCCGTGCGCCACCTGCTTTATCTGCAGGCGGTATTCGATTTGTTTGGGCTGCGGCGGTATCGCCTCGGGCAACCACGCGTCGACGCCCGTTCCGCTCGGCGCGAAGCCGCGCGCGGTCAGCGCCGCATGCTGAGCGGCTTTCATCGCCCGTGCCCTGGCGCGCTTGCTGCGACGACCCTCGCCTTCGATGCCCGCGACGTGAACGGTCCCACCATGAACCGTGTAGTGCACGCCGTTCGACGACGGCTGCCCCGTCCGCGGTTGCGCACCCCGTGCCTGGTCACGCAACGCGATGAGCAGGGCTGCGACGTGCTTGCAATGACCTCCGTTGCTCGAGGCGAATGCCGGACAAGAGCAGCCCGACGTGAAACCGGCGGGCGTGAGCTGGAGAGTCACCCGGTGTGGCGCGGCGTCGGTGCCGCGGACATGACCTCGCGCTCCCGCGTCCTCGAGAACGATGTCCTCGACGGCGTGTCGCCGCACGTAATCATACCCACGAAGGTAGGCGCGGGCTCCGAGCAATCTACGAAGAGCCCGGTCGTTGAGCGTGGAGAGTGCTTCGCTGAAGGGTGAGGCCAATTCGGCTGATGCACGCGCCCGGCGTGCCCTTTCCGCTGCTGGATGCAGGAAGCTCGATGCTCGACTATGAATGAATGACTTGGATGCTTTGGATACGTGACTGCGTTTAGCGCCGCTCGTGAATGACTGGGCAGGGTGCGCACCCGCGGTCGGCTCCGCGACGGGGCTCGGCGACGTCCATGTCGAGCTTCGTCTTCGGACTCGCGCACGGCGCGGTGCAGCAGCACCGATGCCGAGGGCTCGCGAGCACTCCGTAAAGGTCCGTAGCACCCCTTCGCGTCCTTCGCAACCGCCTAAGCGCCGCGACCGCTGCGGTAAGTACGATCGCGCGCGCCCTCCGACGTTCGGGAAGCGGCGACGGTGCGCATCCTATTTTGCCCCAACGCGCGCTGATGGCGCGTCCGTGCAACGTTCGCAGAGTGGCGGGCCCGGCGCGCGAACTGGCGGTCGGCGCGCGCGGCAAGCGCGCGGCGAGGCCGAGGTAGCGCCCCCCCAGCTGGCATCGCCGTTGCTATGGATCGGTGAGGACGACTGGTTAGCAAAGCTGGGGCGTTGGCGGGGGAGTCCTCCAGAGCCCTGCAAGTAGTCTTTCGAGAGGTCCAATCCCCATGCGCCGTTCAAAGAGCTTCGTGCGACGGCTCCTCTCTTTTACGTCGAGCTTTTCCGAATTGTCGAGCCCTCCAATTCGCACCCGCGTGCGGATCGCGTTGGCAGCAGTCCCTGCGTTGGCCTCGCTGGGGCTTTCGGCGTGTGCCGTCAGGACCTACCCGCCGAGGGTTGGTGGCTACGCCACGGTGTACGCGTCAGACGTCCCGCCGGATATTTATAGCTATCCCCGCGCGCCATTCCAAGACGGCTACGCCTATCTCGTGCACGACGATTGGTATTACCCGAGCGGCGGCTCGTGGGTCGTCATTCAAGGTGAGCCGGTAGAGCTTCACCGATATCGGGGCACTTACGTGAACGGCGCGCCTCCGGCGTACCGCGGCGGATACGGCGGGAGTCGCGGGTACTACGAGGGGCACGGCTCGTCGTATCGGCAGCAGGCGCCACCGGCGTATGGCTATCCCCCGCCAGCGGTTCGCGTCCGATGAGCGCTGCAATGGCGCAGCCGCCGCATGTGCTCGCAAACGGACAGTGGGGCACCAGCCCATTGGCCGCTCCCGCGGACGACAGACCGGCGCTCGGAGGAGAGAACATGGACAGGTCGAAATCCGCGATGGAGCAGTACCGGGGAATTGCCATCTTGGCTGTCGCCGCATTGACCGGCGGCTGCACCACGGCTGTCGGGTACGCGCCTGCCCCGGCCCCGGTCGGTTCTGTGGTGATGGATTGGACCGTGAATGGCGGAAAAGATCCGGGCGAGTGCCAGCTGTCCGGCGCAGCCGAATTCGACGTAAAGCTTTACAATTCTCGCGGTGAATTCGCCGGAGAATACGTGCAGACCTGCACCTCGTTCGCTACGACGATCAACGGACTTCTGCCGGACACGTACACCGGGCTCGCCAACCTGCGGGACGCGAATGGGGCCGCCCGCACAACGACCGTGACGCTCCTTCCGTTCGATGTCGGAAACACCGTCTCGACGGTGAACGTCGACTTTCCTTCCAACAGCTTTTTGTGAGCGAGCCGGCCCAGCCGGCAGCTCGAGCAGCGGTCGCGCGGGAACGCTTGAGCAGCCAGCTCTTCGGCGGTACGACGGCATGCGACGCCGATGGCTCACCGTGACTTAGCCGAACGCCGCCGCCGCGAAAAGCTTCGGGGAATGGCGTGCGCTATTCTTTGCGTCGCGCACTTGGCTTGTTCTGCGCCGGTTGCGGGGGGTCTCGATGACATCGAATCCAACCGCGTCTTGTCCGCGCTGGTGCGGTCCGGCGTCGAGGCGGCGAAGGAACCGGATCCCTCGGTGGAGGGACGATGGCGCGTCAGCGTCGCTCGAGACGACGTTCCACGAGCGGTGTCCGTCATGCGAGAGGAAGAGCTGCCGCGTACGCCGCCGCCCGGGGTGCTCGACGCCGTAGGCAAGGGCTCGCTCGTTCCCAGCGAAGCGGCAGAGCAGGCGCAGCTGGTGACCGGGATCGCGGGCGACCTCGAGCGGACGCTTGAGGGCATCGACGGCGTGCTGAGCGCGCGTGTGCACCTCAGCGTCCCGATGGCGAGCCCCCTGCGCGATATGCCGCGCGCCGAAATCGCGCGCGGGAGCGGCAGCGTCCTGCTGGAGCACCGTGGCTCGACGCCACCGCTCAGCGTCGAATCCGTTCAGCGCCTGGTGGCGGGCGGAGTGGCGAGCCTCGTGCCGAACGACGTCGCAGTCGTCCTGATCTCGCGGCCCGCCCCGCCGTCGAGCGCTGTCGCAGAGCTGAGCCACGTGGGTCCCATCGCCGTCGCGCGGGCCTCGATGCGCGGTCTGCAGGCGGCGCTCGTCGCCCTTGTCGCGCTCGTGGCTTTGTTGGCCACGGCGACCTTGGTCTTTTACACGCGTTGGGCTCGGATGCGGGCCGAGTCTGCCACGCAACAGTCCGCGGAGCGCTCGATCTGACGACTTTCGACCCGCTTTGCCCGGGCCTCCGCGGAAGCAGCGGGTTTTGGCGCCCGTGTTCGGCGCCCCACCATGCAAAAGCCTTCGTGAATCCCCTCGACCGGATCGCAGCCGCCAAGATGTGGACGGCAAGCGCCGCGGCGCTGCTCTTCGCGAGCGCATGCTCGCGGAGCGCGCTGACCACGGCAGGACCTCCCGAGGCAGCCGCTGCGGACGAAGTGCGTCCAGACCACTCGAAAAGCGTCGCCGCCGCTGCTCTCGACGGAAAGGCGCCGGTGCTTGCGACCGTCACTCTGCTCGAACCAGGCAAATTGCCACGCGGCAAGCTGCGCTACGCCTGGCAGGTCCAGCAACGAGAGCAGCTCGCGATGGACCTGCGGACGAGCGCGTCGAGCTCGGCCCCGGGGGCGGCGGGGCAGACGGCAGTTCCTCTTCCCCCGATACACATCGTCATTGCTATCGAGCCGCGGAGTGTGTCCACAGACGGCGACTTGCGTTACGAATGGCAGGTCACCTCTGCGACCGTCGTAGCTGCCTCGTCGGCCCAATCGCCCGTGCTCTCCGGAATGCGCGCGGAAGTCTCTGCCGTCGAGCACCTCGCTGGTACCGGGCTCGTTACGTCCCGCGGGATCGCGAAAGAAGTCGTCATCGATCGCGCGACCGCGACCGATGCTGGCGCGACCGGGCAGATGGTGGAGCAGGTCCGACAGACCTTGCGCGACGTCGCGGCTCCGCTTCCGGAAGAAGAAGTGGGGGTCGGGGCCCGCTGGGAGAAGCAGTCGGAGCTGGAGGATCGTGAGACCCGGATAACGCAGACTGAGACGTTTGCGTTACGCGAATTGGAGGGCAACCACGGGGCGCTCTTCGACTCGCTCGCACAGAGTGCACCGCCTCAGACGCTGCGTGCCTCAGGGACAGCGCCGGCGCAGGCGCGTATGGAATCGATGCTGGCGTCCGGCAACGCATCGGTGCGGTTCGACCTGTCCCGCCTCGTTCCGCAGACGACGTTCGATGGCACGACGACGATGGTCGTCTCCGGACGATCCACGGTCGACGTCGCACGTCGTCTGACGATGATTCTGCACGTAAACATCGTCATCGAGGGAACCAAGCGGTGACCCCCGGCAATCTGGAGCTCGTGGAAATCCTGGTCTCCTGGGCAACCACTCTCCCGGCCGCCGTCGCGGTCATCGTTTGGGACGAGCGGCATCTCCCCGGGGACTTGCTCGCCCGTGCTTGGCCGCCTGTTTCGCGCGACGCGGCGATCTTCGGCACCTGGAACCTCGGCGTCCATCCCGTCTGCGTCCTGCTCCACTTCGCCCGCACCCGACGCACGTTTTTAGGAACGGGGCTCGGTCTCCTTTGGGCCGCTGCCGTCCTGTGCGCCGGCGCGGGCGCCGAGCTGGCGGTCGCCACTGCGATTGAATGGCTGGGGATTTGACGAGGTGAGGCCTCCACGCTTGCGCGCCGAGCTGCCGCGAGTACTCCTCGGACGTGCAACACTGGCTCCCCCTCCCGTTCGTCGCGCTCTTGCCACTGGGAGGGTGCATCCAGCCCTGCGGCAAGAGCTCCACTCCGAGCGGCGACCCGGTCGGCCGCGCAGCGGCGCCCGTCGTGAAAGGCCATCAAGTCCGACGGTTCGAGGACCTGCCGCCACCTTTCGCGACGCCGAGCAAGAGCAACCCGCCCCTCGTCGTGGAGCGACCCGAAGGCGCGACGCTCCACCTCCCCCCGGGGTTTCGCATCCAAGAGTACGCCTCCGGAGGCTTCCAGCGGCCGCGCTGGTGCGCGGTGGCCCCCAATGGGGACGTGCTCGTCAGTGACGCCGAGGCGGGGACCGTCACCCTGCTCCGCGGGATCGACGCGAACGGCCGCGCGCGCGAGCGCCGTCTCTTTGCAGCGGGTTTGATGCAACCATTCGGGCTCGCGTTCGCGCCCGGCTTCGTCTACGTCGGCGGCACCGATGCAGTCGTGCGCATCCCCTACGAGCCGGGCGACCTGCAGGCCCGTGGGCCGGCGAAGGTGGTCGCCGCACTCCCCGGGCAGGGCTACCACGAGCACTGGACCCGAAACGTGCTCGTATCGAGGGACTTCAAGAAACTCTACGTGACGGTCGGCTCGACATCGAACGACGATCCAGAACGGGATCCCGAGCGCGCAGCGGTTCTCGAAATGAACCTCGACGGGACCGGCCGGCGGGTTTTCGCCAGCGGAACGCGCAACCCGGTCGGGCTCGCGTGGCGGCCGGCAACGACGCAGCTCTGGGCGGTGGTGGAGGAGCGCGACGGGTTGGGCGACGATTTGGTGCCCGACTACTTCGCGAAGATGAGCGACGGCGCGTTCTACGGCTGGCCATTCGCTTACCTTGGGCCTCACGAGGACCCGCTCCACCGCGGCGAACGGCCCGACCTCGTCGCGAAGACCCGCGCGCCGGAGCTGCTGTTGCAGGCGCACGTCGCGGTCCTGGGGCTCGTCTTCTACGAAGGCGCCATGTTCCCCGCAGACTGGCGTGGCGACGCCATCCTCGCACTGCATGGCTCGTGGAACCGCTCGTTGCGGGTGGGCTACGAGCTCGTGCGCGTTCGCATGCAGGGGGATGGGCCGCTCGACGGCTACGACGAGTTCGTCACTGGTTGGATGTCGGCGCCCGACCGAAAGGAGGTGTGGGGGCGCCCGGTGGGGCTCTCGGTCCTACCGGACGGCTCGATGCTGGTGGTCGACGATGCCGCCGCAGTTGTCTGGCGGATCACGTACACGGCCGCTCCGTGATATGCAGGGCGCCTCATGAACGCACCGCTCCCGATGGTCGTCGCGGCTCTCGCCCTCGCGGCGTGCTCGAAATCGGCCCCGGAGCCCGCCGCGTCCGGCCTTTCTGCCTCTGCCGCGGCCGTGGCCGACCAGCCCGCGTCGGCGCCGTCCTCGAGACCCTCGGGGCCGCTCGCGTCCACGTTGAATCCGGACCTACTCTCCCCTTCCAAGGCGAGCGACAAAGCGCCGGACGTCTTCAGGGCGCGATTCACCACCACGAAGGGCGACTTCGTCATAGAGGTCCATCGCGACTGGTCGCCCAACGCGGCCGACCGATTCTTCAATCTCGTCAAGATGGGATTCTACGACGACACGCGCTTCTTTCGCGCAATCGAGGGCTTCATGGTCCAGTTCGGGATCAACGGCGATCCCGCAGTCAGCGCCAAGTGGCAGGAGCAGGGGATCCCGGACGATCCGGTGAAGCAGTCGAACAAGCGCGGCTTTGTCACGTTCGCTCAACGCAACACCCCCAATACGCGAACGACCCAAGTGTTCATCAGCTACGGCGACAATTCGAGGCTGGACGCGAGCCGCTTCGTTCCGTTCGGCCAGGTCGTGCAGGGAATGGATGTCGTCGACGCGCTCTACAAGGGGTACGGCGAAGGATCGCCCATGGGAGCCGGCCCCGACCAGGGCCGGATCCAAACCGAAGGCAACGCCTATCTGGACGCGAAGTTCCCTAAGCTGGACGGCGTGCGGCACGCACGGATCGACGCGAGCCAATAGGAGAAGACCGTTTTCCGCGAGGGCGCGGTGGCCTCGCGCGAGAGGATCTCTCGGTGCCGGGCGGTCGTCACCGCTCCGTCGCCGAGGTCAGGTCAGGGCTGCGTGTAGGGGGATCGACTGTCTTGCCGCTACTCGCCCATAGCGTCGGCGGTAACCTCGTCGCCGGGAGCCGACCCCTCGTTTGCGTCGCGCCCGATCTGGCCGGCCGCGTCCGACGCCCCCTCCGTATTGACGAGGGTCGACGTGTCACTCGAGCAGTGGCGCGGTCCGTCCGGGGATCCCTCCCGCGGGACACATACTAGGCCTAGCGCGCAGTCGCTCACCTGAAAGCAGGCGCCCCCCTGGCCCTGGAGCTTGGGCGGCGAGCTGCACGCTTCGAGGATCGTCGCAGCCCAGAGGAGACAAGCTCGCGTCGCGGTGTGCCCCTGCATGGATGCCGAGCTTACCTCTCCTCAACGCGGCCAAAGCTCTTCCTAGGACAGGACGGAGACGAGCGTTTACGCCAACGTGATGAGTAGCTCGCCCTCGCTGACGGCCTGACCCTCGGCAACGGCGACGGTCTCTACCCGTCCGGCACGCGGAGCCTCGACGGGCATCTCCATCTTCATCGATTCGATCACTACGCAAACCTGCCCCTCCACGACGGTGTCGCCGGGCTTGACCTCGATCTTCCACACCGTTCCGGTGATGTGCGCCTCGACGCTCGTCGCCATGAGGGTACCTCCCCGGCACTCTGCTCGACGACGGCCTCTCGCGTCAACGACGTCGCTTCGGATCGGGCGTGTGCGCGGGGGCTCCCCTCGCTGTCTCATGACTCCGGAGCCCTGGTGGCGGTCGAGCTTTCGGGGCGACTCTGCGGCGCGCCCTCACGAGTTGCGGGCGCGAGGTCTTGTTTGCGCAGTGACGGACAAGTCGGTAGGTTTACGTCTACTCGTGTAGCGAACAGGTCGCTTGCGGCGGGCTGACGGGTCGACGTTCGAAGAGAAGAGAGCACCATGGCGGAACGGCAAGAAACCTCGGTGATGGTCTCCATTCAGGAGATTCTGCGCGACGCCCAAAGCCGCGAGGAGCAGGAGAAGCTCGACGCCGAGCGTCGCGCGCACGAAGCGGAGATGCAGCGCCTCGAGGAAAGTCGCCGCAAGCAAGAGGAGGAAGCAGCGCGCGTTCGGGCGGACGAGGAAGCGAGACAGCGTCGTCTCTTCGAGGACCAGAAGCGCCAGGCGGAGCTCAACGCCCTGCAGGAGGCAGCCATCCAGCGTGCGCGTGCGGAGGCGGAGTCCCAGGCGCGCCTGGCCGAGATGGCGGCGCGTCAGGAGCATGAGCGCCAGCTTCATGCCCTCAGCCAGGACAAGCACAAGAAACGCCTGCAGACCATCGCAATTCTTCTTGGACTGTTCTTCTTCATCGGAGCGATCGGCGCCGGCGTCGCGATAAAAAGCGCCATAGACAAGGCCAACGCTGCGGAGGCGCGTTCCCGTCAGCTCGAGAGCGACAAGGACATCATCGAGCAGCAGCAGGCCCGCATGAAACAAGACCTCGCGAACGCCAAGGATCCCGAAGAGATCGCGCGGCTCGAGAGGAAGGTCCGCGAGGCGGAGGACAAGATTCGCACGGTTACGGCCCAGATTGAGCAAACGAGGGGACACGCGGCCCCGGCGCCGGCCGGTGGCGGCGGCGCTGCGGTCAAGCCGCAAGGGGGCGGTGGCGGAGGCGGCGGCGGCAAGCCGTGCAACTGCACGCCGGGCGATCCGCTCTGCTCGTGCCTCTAGTTCCATCCCGCCTCGCATTCGCGCTCGATCTCCCCTCGCTCGACGCGGCTCGCGCGATGGCGTTCGCCGTGCGTGATTCGGTCGGAATGTTTAAGGTCGGCCTCGAGCTGTTCGTGCAGGAGGGGCCGAGCGCCGTCGCGATCGGAGAAGAAGCAGGTCGGCCCGTCTTCCTCGACCTGAAGCTCCATGACATTCCAGAGACGGTAGACCGTGCGGTGGCGCGTATCGGCGCGCTCGGCGTCCGGATGCTCACGGTCCATGCGGGGGGAGGCCCGGCGATGCTCCGACGCGCGGTGGAGCGCGCCCGAAAGGAGGGGAACGGCCTCGAGATCGCCGCGGTGACGGTGCTCACGTCGTTCGATGACAAAGACCTCGTCGCGGTCGGTCTGCCGCGCGGGGTGGCGGAGCACGTGGAGCGCCTTGCGACGATGGCCTGGGCCGAAGGCGTACGAACGTTGGTATGCTCGCCGCTCGAGGCGGCCAGATTGCGCACGGTGCTCGGCACCGAGGCGACGCTGATCACGCCGGGTGTGCGGGCCGGAGGGCCCCGCTCGGGCTCGGAGGGGATCCCGGGAGACGATCAGAAGCGCACCATGAGCGCCGGTGAGGCGATCTTGGCGGGGGCAAGCTGGGTCGTGGTCGGACGACCCATCCGCGACGCCGCGGACCCGGGTGCCGTGGCGCGCGCCATCGCTCGCGAGATCGACGAAACGCCGCGGAGACCAAAGTGAGCGGCGGTTCGACTCCGCAGGGCGGCCGTGCCTCCCGGATGCTTTGCGGCATCCAGCCAGTCCGGGAGGCAATCAGGGCGCACGGCGCAAAGCTCGAGAGAGTCGTGGTCGAGGCAACCGCCTCCGCCGCGTCGCCCCAGCTCGACGCGGTCGCTCGGTTCGCCCGCGACCACGGCGTGCGGGTGGAGCGCCTCGCCCGATCGGAGCTCGATCGAATCGCGCGCGGCATCCGCCACCAGGGCGCAATCGCGTTCGCCCCAGAGCTCGCTCTTTCGTCGCTCGAGGACCTGGTGCTCGACGACGCCGCGCTCGTGATAGCCCTCGACGAGGTGCAGGACACCCAGAATTTCGGCGCCGTAATCCGGTCCGCCGTTGCAATGGGCGCGACGGCCATCCTGTGGCCGGAGCACAGGTCGGCACCGCTTTCGCCAGCGACCTTTCGCGCCTCGGCCGGCGCCATCGAGCATGCCATTCTCTGCCGCGTGCCCTCCCTCCCTCCCGCCCTCGAAGCGCTCCAACACCGCGGGCTCGCGGTCGTGGGTCTCGACATCGACGGCGACTTGCCGCTCGACCGTGTCCAGCTCGCGCGGCCGGTCGTTCTCGTCGTCGGCGCCGAGGACAAGGGCCTGCGCAAGACGGTGAAGCGTGTCTGCGACGCCCGGGCGCGTCTTCCTATGCCTGGGCCGATCGCTTCTCTGAACGCGTCCGTGGCCGTCGCCATTGCGCTCTACGAGGTCGTCCGGCAGCGCGGGGCCACTTTGCGCGGCGCGGCGGAATGCGCGTGAGCTCGTCGCAGTGAACGCAGTCGTCCCCAACGAAAGCGCGTTCGCTGACGCTGCCACGCTCGAGCGTGCCCTCTGCGCGGCAGGATACCTTGCGGGTGAGTCCCTCGCGGTCGTTTGCTGGCTCGCACTAACCTTGAACCGGCCGCTCCTCATCGAAGGCCCGGCGGGGATCGGAAAGACGGACCTGGCGCGGGCGCTCGCGGAGGCGATGTCCCGGCGGCTCATTCGGCTGCAGTGCTATGAAGGGCTCGACGAAGCAAAAGCCCTCTACGAATGGGATTACGCGAAGCAGATCCTCTATAGCCAGCTCCTGCGCGACGCGCTGGCAGAGCACACGCGGGGAGCTGGCTCGCTCATCGAAGCGGCCGAGCGGGTCAGCACGGCGGACTCCGCCTTCTTCAGCCGGAGATTTCTCATCGAGCGACCCCTCCTGCAGGCGTTGTCGAGCGAACAGCCGGTCGTGATGCTCGTCGACGAAGTGGATCGCTCGGATCCGGAGTTCGAGGCGCTGCTGCTGGAGGTGCTCGCAGAATCGCAGGTCACGATTCCGGAGATCGGGCCTGTACGAGCCAAGAGCGCGCCGCTCTTCGTTCTGACCAGCAACGGGACACGCGAAATGACCGATGCTCTGCGCCGCCGGTGCTTCCATGCCTTCGTCGACTATCCGACGCCTGCCCGCGAGCAGGCCATCCTCGCCCTTCACCTTCCCGGGATGGCGGCGCAGCTCGCCGAACAGCTCGCCTCATTTGCGCGCAAGGTTCGCGCCCTCGACCTGCGAAAGACGCCTTCGGTCTCGGAGACCATCGACTGGGCGCGCGCACTGCTTCTCCTGGGGGCCAACGCGTTAGACAGGGAGCTTGCGCGTTCGACGCTGTGCGCGCTCATCAAAACCCAGGAGGACCGCGAAACAGTCGAACGCACGCTGGATAGTCTCCTCGACCGCTGATGCGCGTGCTCACCTCAGCTCCGCCACTTGCTCGCCGAATATCCGCTCGAGACCGGAAAGAAGCGCGTCACCAACATCGACACGCCACGATTCTCCGAGCGAGAGGATCGCCTCGGCGCCATCCGCGAGGCTGACGCAAAGGGTCACCGGACAGCTCCCCTTCGACGCGCCGAGGAGCCGCGCAAGACCGCCGAGCTCGGACGGGACCATTTTCTGGGCGCGGACGCGGATCGAAATCGCCCGCGTCTCGGCCCGAACAGCCTCAGCGAGCGCCTTCACCTCATTCAGCAAAATTGTCGGCTCACGCGATCCCTCCGGCTCTTCCTCGGCGTCGTCCACGCGCTGGGGGAAGCTCACCTTGCCGAGGACGAGAACGGGATCGCCGCTCGTCAGGAGCGCCGCGTACTGGTCGATCTCTCGTGACCGCATCTTCACGTTGACTCGGCCGCTGAGGTCCTCGAGCTCGAAGAACGCGGCCTTCCCGCCTCCGTCCTTGAAGACGCGCTCGCGATAACCCTCGACCATTCCCACCAGCTTGACCTGCGCCCAGTCATCCATCCGAGCGCAATCGGCGACCTGCGAGACACCCAGCTTGGCCAATCCCCCTTCGCCCTTGAGGTAACGCTCCAGCGGGTGCCCGGAGACGTAGAAACCCAACGACTGCCGCTCGCGTACGAGCATCTCGCGGCGATCCCATGGCTCGCAGTGCGAGTAGTCGCCTGCGCTCGGGACCGCCGGCGGTCCCGGGCCAGGTGCGGCATCGAACAGCCCGAAGAGGGTGGTCTGCCCCGCCTCACGATCCCGGCTTGCCGCGCGCGATCGCTCCAGCGCCACGTCTATCGATGCGAACGCGCGCGCCCTCGATACCCCCCCCCGCTCGAGCGTAGAGTCGAACGCACCGCATTGCACCAGCGCCTCGAAGACCCCCTTGTTGACGCGCTTGGCATCGATGCGCGCTGCCAAGTCGAAGAGATCCCGGAAGGCGCCATCGCTCCGCGCCTCGAACACAGCTTCGAGCGCCGATCCGCCGAGGCCCCGCACAGCCCCCAAACCGAAGCGAATCTGCGCGCCGAGCGGGTCTTGAATTCGCTCGCTGCGCGTCGAGGGCCGGCGCTGCTTGGGGGCGAGCGCTTCGCTTCCATCTGCGCGTGTGTAGACGACCTTGAAATCAGTACCGCTCTCGTTGACGTCGGGTGGGAGAACGGTTGCGCCCATTGCGCGCGCGTCCGCAATGGTACGCACCACCTTCTCGATGCGATCTTTGTCGCTCGTAAGGATCGCACAAAGAAGCTCGACCGGGTAATGCGCTTTGAGCCATGCCGTCTGGTAGGTGATAAGCGCGTACGCTGCGGAGTGGCTCTTATTGAAGCCATAACCGGCGAAGTACTCGAGCAATCCGAAGATGCGCTCGGCGTCCTTTTCATCCACCCGCCTTCCTTTCGCGCCCGTGACGAAGATGTCGCGCTGCTTCGCCATCTCTTCGGGCTTCTTCTTGCCCATGGCGCGCCGGAGCAGATCCGCTTCACCGAGCGTGTAACCGGCGAGCTGCTGCGCAATCTGCATCACCTGCTCCTGGTAAACGATGACGCCATAGGTCGGTGCCACCACCTCGTCGATGAGTGGATGAAGGGAGACGATCGGCGCCTGGCCGTGCTTTCGGCGCACGAAGTCCTCGTGCATTCCAGCGCCCATTGGCCCCGGGCGATACAGTGCCACGGCTGCCACGATGTCCTCGAAGCCGTCGGGTCGCAGATCTTTGAAGAGCTTCTGCATCCCGTCCGATTCGAGCTGGAAGACGCCCTTCGTCTCCCCGGAAGCCAGCAGCTTGTACGTCGCGGCATCGTCGAGCGGAATGCGCGACAGCTCGAGCTTCTCCACCGGCGGCCGTGACGAGAAGAGCGTCAGCGGCCTCGAGTTGACGAGCCGCACGGCGATGTCGAGCACCGTAAGCGTCTTCAGCCCGAGGAAGTCGAACTTTACGAGTCCCGCCTGCTCGACGTCGTCCTTGTAGTACTGCGTGACGAGCGCCCCCGTCTTTTCATCGCGAAAGACCGGAACGTGATCCCAAAGCGGCCCTTCGCTGATGACGATCCCGGCGGCGTGCTTGCCGGCGTGGCGTGTCAGCCCTTCGAGCTTTCGCGCTTGATCGAGCAGCTCTTTCACGCGCGGATCGGTGTCGTAACGCTCCTTTAGTCTCGGCTCTATTTCGAGCGCTTCGGCGATTGTGTACGTCTCGGCGGGCGTCTTCCGCGGGATGAGGTTGGCGATCTGCTGCGCCTCAGTGGGTGTAATTCCGATGCAGCGCGCCACGTCCTTGACGACGCTCTTGGACTTGAGCTCTGCGAAGGTCGCGATCTGGCCGACGCTCGTCTCGCCGTACTTCTTCTGCACGTAGGCGATCACCTCGTCGCGCCTGTCCATGCAGAAGTCGATGTCGAAGTCGGGCATGCTGACGCGCTCCGGGTTAAGGAAGCGCTCGAAAATCAAGCTGTAGGGGATGGGGTCGAGGTCGGTGATGCGCATGGCGTACGCGACGATCGAGCCCGCCCCCGATCCGCGCCCCGGCCCGACCGGTATTCCGTTCTCCTTGGCGTACCGGATGAAGTCCCACACGATGAGGAAGTACCCGGCAAAGTTCATCTTGCCGATGACGTCGAGCTCCGCCTCCAGCCGCGCCTGGTACGACGCCCGATCGACGCCCTTGCCTTGCTCGGCGAGCTCGTCGAATCGCCTGGCCAGCCCCGCTCGTGCGACGTGACGGAAGTAACTCTCGGTGTCGTAACCGGAGGGCACGACGAAGCTGGGGAGCATCGGCTCGCCTAGCTTCAGCGAAAGCTTGCACTTCTCGGCGATGGCGAGCGTGGACCGCAGCGCTTCCGGATACCCCGCGAAGAGCTGCGCCATCTCCTCGGGGGACTTGAGGTACATTTCGCTCGAGCCGTGGTGGCGCTCCTTTGCCTCCTCGAGGGATCGTCCGGTCTTGATGCATGAGAGGTAGAGGTGCGCTTCGGCGTCGGTTCGGTCCGCGTAGTGCACGTCGTTCGTCGCCACGAGGGGCAGGTCGAGATCGCGCGCGAGCTTCACGAGAATGCCGTTGAGCACCGGCTGCTCGGCCAGGCCGTGGTCCTGCAGCTCCACGTAAAGACTGCCGCGCTCGAAGATGTCGCGCAGCGTGCCCAGCATCTCGCGGCCGCGAACCTCGCCTTGCTCGAGGATGGCCTGCGCCACGACGCCCCCCATGCAGCCCGTCATTCCAACGAGGCCCCTTGCGTTTCGAGCCAGGTCGTCGAGGTCGATCGCCGCCGCGCCCGCACGCGCAGCCTCGGGCGGAGCGACGTGACCGCGTGACACGAGACCGACGAGGTTCTTGTAGCCCTCGGCGGTCGCGGCCAGCACCGGCAAGTGATCGCCATGCCCTCCCGGTGCGCACACCTCGAGCTCGCAGCCGAGAATGGCCTGGACCCGGGCCTCCTTGGCGGCCTTGTAGAGGGTGATCGATCCGAACATGTTCCCGTGATCGGTTACCGCCACCGCCGCCATACCCGCTGCCGCGACCCGTTTGATCAAGTCCTTCACTTTCACCGCTCCGTCGAGCAGCGAGTACTGCGAGTGGACGTGCAGGTGAACGAATTCGGCGGGCATCTCGGTACTTGGAGGGCAGCTATCGGCTATCGGCGATGGGCGCGAGAAGCAAGAGAGGGAGTGTCAGCCCCGAGCTCGCTCGATCAGAAAAGGCGAAAGGTGCAGCGCGAAGGCATAAATACTGATCTGCGGCGGTCCTCCGATACTGGTCGGAAACAGGGAGCCGTCCGCGACGAACAGCCCCCGTAGCTGGTGATGCTCGCCCGTCGAGCGAACGACGCTGTTCGAAGGATCCTCCCCCATGCGCATGGCGCCCATTGGATGGACGGACGTGAGGGGGACCGCGTGAGGCCGCACGAACGATAGGTCCAGTGCGTCGAGCTCCGCCGAACGCGTAAGGCGCCTTCCGCCCATGCCCGGGATGGTGACCTCCCTCGCCCCCGCGGCCAGAAGCAGGCGTGCGCACGCTCGAAGCCCGAACGCGAGCTGCTGGCGGTCTCGTTCCGTCATTGCATAGCGGACCACCGTGCTCGCGTCGGCGTCGACCGACACGTCGCCGCTGGTCTCGTCGTGGACCATCGCCGTGAGGACGGCGAGATTGGGATAAGCGCGCATCGACGCCATGTGCGCAGCGCCGAAGCCGGGGAGCGATGCCGCCGCGCCGATCGGGTGGGCGAAGGCAGGGACGATCCAGACGCGCTTGTCGCTGCCCGGCTCGTGCGACAGGTGCTCCGTGCACTCGTAGCTCTGCGGGATGCCGTGCCAGCCTGCGATTTCTCGTTCGAATCGTCCGGCGACGAACGCGCCGGGATGAAGGCGCAGACCTCGGCCGAGCTGCCTGTGCGGGTCAGGCACTCCGCTCCGGCAGGCCAGCGCAGCGCTTCCTATTGCGCTGGCGGAGAGGACCACGATCCTGGAGCGTAAATCGAACTCGGAAGTGGGCGCACCACGGCGATCGTGGGCCCTCGCCCGCACGCCGGTCACGGCGCGGCCGTCGTGCAGCACGCGCACGGCTTCGACGTCGTAGGCCACCCGCGCTCCCGCCTCTACGGCTTGCGGCAAGACGATTTTCGTCGCGTTCTGCTTGGCGTCGTACGCGCAGCCGAGCTCGCAGAAACCGCATCCCACGCAGCCTACGCGGTTGTGATGGAGCCGCCCTCCGCGCCAACCCAGCGCTTCGCATCCCAGTCGCAGGACGTCATTGTTCGCGTTGCACATCGGCGGCGTCATCTCGGAAACCGAGAGATCACGCTCGATGGCCTCGAACGAGGCGCGGAGGTCGCGAGCGGTCGCCCCGGCGACGCCATAGCGTTTCTGCCAGAGCTCCAAGATATCGTCGGGCGTCCGTTTGCACAGGTTCGTATTGTGAATCGTGCTCCCGCCGATGCCTCGGCCCTGCAGCACGCGAATGGCCCTGTCCTCCGTAGTTCGACCCGCTGCGTCCTCGAAGAGGCGCAGCAACATGCGGTCCTCACGTTGGTCGAACTCGTCGGCTTTCCAGTGCCCACCCGCCTCCAGAGCGACGACCCTCAAGCCTGCGCGCGCGAGCTCTCGCGTCGCGATCGAGCCTCCTGCGCCCGCCCCGACCACGACGGCGTCGACGTCTAGCGGTCCCCCGCTGCCGAGCGTCTCCCCACGCAGGAACGCGCCGGCCATCACCACCCTCCACGAGGACGTCCGATCAGCGGACCGTCGTACCCGATCCCCTTCCAGGTTCGCGCGTCGCGGTAGTACCCCAGGAAAACGAGCGATCGCAACCCATCGAACCCCGCGCGTAAGAGGTCGCTCGACGAGGACTCCAGCGACCGGAGAACCTCATCTTGGTCGGAGGCGACGAGGCGCGTGAAGCGCGACGCGAATCGCACCCGGAGCGGCGCGACGTGCTCGACGTACGCTAGAAAGCGGCCGAGATCGCGGTGCGTGCGCGGCGGCAAGCGGCTCACCCAACCGTCGACGAACCCGGCGACGTCGAGGTCGTCGGCCCTGGCGATGTCGGCGTCTTGTCGATCCGGCGCGACGATGCGGCGCGCGGCGTGCTGGACGACGACGAACTGCCATGCGGCAAGGGCGGCCAAGGTCCGGGTGGCCGGCACGGTGTAGCCGCGAGCTCGAAGCGTCGCCACGGCCGCGCCACCAAGAACGAGGCCCACCGCGCCCGCCTCGAGGAGCGCGCGCCGCGAGAGCGTTCGCGGTGCGTGCCCGAATGGACTGGGAAAGTCGTCGTTCGCGCCTCGCATTGCGCCAGCCGCGAATGTATAGAGCGGAGCGGGTGGCCGTGCATCTCTTTGGTCTGACCGGGGGCATTGCATCGGGAAAGAGCACCGTCGCGTCGCGCTGGCGTGCACGGTGCCTGCCGGTCATCGACGCGGACGTGCTGGCGCGTGAAGTCGTGGCCCCCGGAACGGTTGGGCTGCAGGAGCTCGTGCGTGCGTTCGGCAGCGGAGTTCTCGGCGCCGATGGCACCCTCGACCGCAAAGCGCTTGCGCGCATCGTCTTCGCGGACAGCGCTGCCCTGCGTTCGCTCAACGCAATCACCCACCCGCTGATAGCCGCGCGTGCAGCCGAGCGCGCGCTCGAGATTGGTCGCGCCGGCGAACCGCTGGCCTGCTACGAGGCCGCGCTCCTCGTGGAGAACGGGGTCGCGGCGGCGTTTCGTCCGCTCGTCGTTTGCTCTTGCCCTGCGGAAGTCCAGGAGGCGCGGGTCTTAGCACGTGACGCCGATGCCGCCGACGACGCATTCGCCCGCATTCGCGCGCAGATGCCGCTCGCCGCAAAGGTCGCCTTGGCAGATTACGTCATCGACACGGGCGGCACGCTCGCCGACAGCTCCCGTCAGGCAGACCAGGTGCTCCGCGCGATTTGCACTGCTCTGGGGCTAGACTGCGGACGGTACGCCTGAGCCCAACGCGGCGCCGCGAGCCGTGCCGCCGCCAGCGCCAGGCCGGCAGCTCCGAAACGGCATGTTCTCAGCGAGCATCGACCTCACCGTATGCCGCGATTTTGTAGCGGTTGGCCTCGCGTTTGAGCAGGAGAACAATGACGTCCCCGAACACCCTCTCGCCCGCCACCCGTGTCACCTCGAGCGGTACACGAACGTAGAGCTCGTCGGGGCGCATCTCGACCGGACGCAGCAAAGCACCGGGGACCGACAAATCGCTCCAGTCGTATCGCTCGATGCGCTCCGGGCGGACGAGCTCGGTTCCTGCCAAGCGGCTAAACTCGTGTGTCCGCAAGCGCTGGCGCCAGCCGTCCATGAGCGCCGCGCGACCGCGAGAGCGCCCGTCTATCGGACCCGCATCGGCCGTTAGGAGGTCGCCGAGCTCTTCGGGTGACTCATGTCGCCAGCCATCGGCGAGCGCCAGCACTATGGCCACGATGGCGTCCCGGGCCAGCGGCGCACGGAGAGCCACGACTCCGCGCGCATCTGCCCGCTGCACCGCGATAGGAAGCGCTGGCACCGGCTCCAGCGCCACTCCGTCCGGACGGCGGTTCACCGAACCATCGGCCAAGAGATCCCCCGGCGGAACGGCACCCGTTTCGGTCGGCGGCCCTCGTGGCACGGGTGCTCGCGTCACACAGCAGCCGGCTGCCAACGCGACGCCCATCAGGCCACCACAGCCGTTCAGCCGGACCACGGCGCGAAAGGAGCGAAGGACGACGCCCAGGGCCATCTCCGTTTCGTCAGAGCGCTTCCGTCCGCGGATCCTCGTCGCGGGACATCGTCACCATCGCGTGGTCCGGAACGGCCTTCCAATGGCTGTTCAACTGCGCCTCGTCGAAATCGCTCGCGGCCACCGTGAAGTGCATCCGCGCGATCTCTGGGATTTTTCGGCGCAGCTGCGGATCATCGCCAATGATTCCATCGGCGTCGCTCTTCCCGCTCAGGACGCGAATGCGCATCTCCTCGTCGCTCCTGTGCACCGCGACGAGCCGCTCGCCGTTCGCGACCATGAGGTTCAACCTCGCGGCGGCGCCTCCAACTTCGGCGGTCATCCCATCGACTACCGCGAGGCTCGAGCGCAGTGCTTCGAGGACGAGGGGCAACTCGACGGCGCCATCGTTCAACCGGCCAGCGTCGTGCAAAAACGAAAGAAAGACGTGAAAGACGACCTCGGCGTCGGTGTCGCCGCGAATCCCGCTACGCAAGAATTCGGGGACACTCGCTACGAGCCGATCGCGGACCTGCTCGAAGTCGGCCACGGTTCCCGCTTGGGCAAAGAGCCATTGGCGGTATCGAAACGGATGTGTGTTTTCCGTGCGCAGAGCCCCGACCGTCGCGTGTCTAACGTGCGCGACGACGAGGTCGGCTCGCACGTCCGCGGCGAGCTTGGCGACATCGATCTCTTCCCGCTCGTCGATTGGCCTGCGGCGCATGAGGACTTCGCCGCCCTGGTAGAAGCCCAGTCCCCAGCCGAGCGGCGTGCCCTTGGCGCGCGCACGAAGCGCTACGGACTCGAGCGCCAGGACGCGTGCGGCGAGGTCCGGGCGGTTGCCGATGATTCCGAACAGACGTGCCATCGATTGCACCCCGAGCGGGGGGACCCAGCCCGCTTCCTATGAAATGGATTTCTTACGAACTGAAGCCCGCAGGCCTCCGTGTGCAGCGGGTACGGCCGCGGCTCGCGCCGAAAGAATGCGAGGCGCGAGAGCACCCACGTGCATCGTTATACGGCTGCACTCCCCTTACCATGACACGTAATGCGCGATCGCGAGAGGAGCGGCGCCTTATCTTCCTAAACACTGCGTCCGGCACGAGCACCGTCACGCTCCGCTGTTGCGCCCGCATCCGCTTGCAAGCGAGCACGCGCGGGAGACGTGAGCGTCGACGCTCGAGCCAAAGTCTCGAGGGTGCGCAGACGGACCCGACGCTCGATCGCAACCTGCAGCGCGCGGACGAGCCACGGCGCTACGCTGGCAAATACCAGAGCGCCGGACCAAAGAGGGATTGCTGGCATGTCACCTGGCGCTGCGTACGTCGCGCTGGTCACGCGCGCTCCGGTCGCAACGATCAACGCCTGAACACCTTGGCACATCTCGAGCAGCCGCGCCCGGTGAGAGACTCCGACGACCGGCCTGCTATGGGAAAGGTCGAACCTGGGAGGCTAGTGCCCCTTGGCCGTCGTCTCCGGGGGCACGACAAACGGAACCACGTACTCGCGCGCTTCGAAACTGGTGCGATACTGGGCCGCCGCGTGTTGCGTCGCGAAGGGGCCGACGCGAACGCGAAACCATGTGCCCCTCCCGGGAACCGCCGCTTCGACGACATAGGCTTTGTGACCACGGGCACGCAGCTGATCGGCGAAGGCCTGCGCCTCAGCCTGCGTGTGAAAGCTGCTGACCTGCAGTTGGTATGCGCCGTCGTGCCCGGCCGGGGCGGAACCACCAGGTGCGTGCGCGAGTTCCACCTGCGCAGCGTTGGTAGCAGCCTTCGTCATCGCATCACGTGGTCGCGTGACGAGGGGCGTCGCCTCGAGCACCGACTGCGCGGGCAATGGGACGACCGTGAGGCGGTCCGTCGGGGGCGGCGGCTGTGCTGGCGCGGTTACGGCACCAAGCGGGGGAGCGGTCGCGCTGCCGGTCGTGCGCACCGCAGCGAGAGCGGTCGAGGGCTTGTCGCCATCGCTCAAGAGGCGCGGGAACGTCACCTCGCTTGGAGACAGATCCGTCACCGTGCGCGTCGCGGACGGCACGAAGGCGATGGCTGCACGCGATCGGTCGGCGACCAGATCTCCGAGGGGATCCGGCTTCGCTCCGGCGGGCTGGCTCGTGCGACCGGCAAGTGCAAAGCCTGCGAACAGAACGCACGCAACCCCGAGACCCACCAGCGCGACAGTTACGCCGGGGGGAACCCGCCGAAAGTCGTCTTGCTCCTGCAGCTCTTCGAGGTGGCGAATGCCGAGGTCACTCATGCGCTACCGTCCACGCTGTTCATTAACGTAGTCCGGGCCGAGCAGCCAAGTTTTCGCTGGGGGGAGAGCCCAACAAGCGGCTACGGTTGTGCCCCATCGAGCGAGACTGTAGGCCCTTCACGCTCCATGTCCTCTGCGGGGCGCTCCAGCCGTTCGGGGGCGCCGACTCCTACGAGTTGGAGCGCGGCCGCGTACACGATTCGGATGGCCTCAATCCAAGCGAGGCGAGCGCGCGTTTTGCCGAAGTCCCACGAGCGGTCCCATCCCGCGCTCGCGCGGACACTCTCCGGTGGCAAAATAGGATCATTGTCGCCTTTCAGTCGCGTGAAATAACTTTGAAAATCTCGCGCAATGTCCTGAACGTAAAATACGATGCGATGCGGTTCTCGCTGTCGCGCCGCCTCGTCGACGACGTCGGGAAAGTCCGCAAGCTTCTGCGCCATGGCGAGCTCGTCGGGATGTACGAGGTTAGCCCATTCATCGAGCGAGGGTTGCCCGTCGCCCATGATGCCGAGTGACGCGGCTTTGCGCAGAATGGAGCATAGGCGAGCATGACCGTACTGGACGTAGAAGACCGGGTTGTCGAGGCTCTTCTTCTTTGCGAGGTCGATGTCGAATTCCACATTTGAATTTGCGCTTCGCGACAGGAAGAAGAACCGCAACGCGTCGGCGCCAGCGCCTTTCCGTCCGGCGGCGTCGTCGATCTCGTCCATGACCTCGTCGATGGTGATCACGTTTCCAGCGCGTTTGCTGCTCTTGACCGCCTCGCCACCCTTGCTGATGAAAACAAGCTGGTAAAGCAGCGCCTCGAACCGATCTTGCGCCAAACCAAGCGCCCGCAGCCCGTTGCTGACCCGCGCCACGTAGCCGTGATGGTCAGCGCCAAGGACGTTGATCAGACGGTCATAGCCACGACCGATCTTGTCGGCAAAGTAGGCGATATCCGAAGCAAAATAGGCCCACGTTCCATCGCTCTTGCGCACCACTCTGTCTTTGTCGTCGAGTGCTCCTTCGGGCGCCTTGAAAAATAGGGCTTCCCCACTGTGCACGAGGTATCCGCCCTCTTCGAGCCGACGCATGACCGCGCTGACCGCCCCGCCTCGATGCAAGGACTCCTCGCTGAACCAAACGTCGAAGAATACGCCTAGATCGGCGAGCGAACGCCGGATGCCCGGCACGGTCCGGGAGCCGGGCAGTCCTCTGAGCATCCACGCAACGCAAACGCGCCCGAGGTCCTCGTCGTCACCGGCGAGCAGCGCAGGATCCAGCGTCCGGAGCCATCCTGCGAGCTCGGCGACGTACGGCCCCTTGTAGCCATCTTCCGGTGCGGGGCGCCCTTCTGCGGCTGCACGTACACTCTCAGCGAACGCCCGCACCTGATTGCCGCGGTCATTGATGTAATATTCCCGCGTCACGCGGTGACCGGTGGCCTCGAGTAGGCGCGCGACGGAATCGCCGAGGATCGCGTTTCGGCCGCTCGCGACCGTCACCGGCCCCGTTGGATTCGCGCTGACAAACTCGATGTTCACTCGCTCGCCCGTTGCTGCGGGCGCTCTGCCCCACGCTTGTTTTGCGCTCAGGATTGCGG
>JALYHV010000060.1 GCA_030776205.1 Myxococcota bacterium
AGCAGTACCAGGTGAACGTCGACCCGAACAAGCTGCTGGGCCGCGGCGTCACGATGGATGACGTCGTTCGCGCAGTACGAGCGTCCAATCAAGAAGTGGGCGGGCGGGTCATCGAGATGGCGGGACACGAGGAGGTGATCCGCGGCCGCGGCTACGTGAAGAGCCCGGAGGACATCGGCCTCGCGCCCATCCGGGTGGTGCAGGGCACGCCCATTCGCGTGAAAGACGTGGCCCAGGTGAGTATCGGGCCCGACATCCGGCGCGGACTGACTGAGCTCAATGGGGAGGGCGAAGCCCCGGGCGGCATCGTCATCATGCGTTACGGCGAAAATGCGTTGACCGTCATCGACGCGGTCAAAGAGCGGCTCGAACAAGTCGCGCCCAGTCTTCCAGAGGGGGTGCGCATCGTCCCGACGTACGACCGCTCGCGGCTCATCGATGATTCGGTGCGCACGCTGCGGCGCACGCTCATCGAGGAGATGATCGTCGTCAGTGCCGTCATCTTCGTGTTTCTCCTGCATGTGCGGAGCGCGCTGATTCCGATAGTGACCCTGCCCATCGGCGTTCTGCTGGCCTTCATCCCAATGGCGCAGCAGCACTTGACCGCCAACATCATGTCGCTCGGCGGAATCGCGGTCGCGATCGGGGCCATGGTCGACGCGTCGATCATCATCATCGAGAACATCCACAAGAAGCTCGGTGAGCACGAACGCGAATCTTCCGATCGAGAGCCGACGCCGACGACGACACATCGCGGCAAGCACCGTCTGAGCCCGGAACGCCTCAGCGCGCGCCGGCAGGCCATCATCGAAGCCATGCAGGAGGTCGGCCCTTCGATCTTCTTCTCGCTGCTCGTCATCACCGTCTCCTTCTTGCCGGTCTTCACGCTCGAGGCGACCGAGGGGCGACTCTTCAAGCCGCTCGCGTTCACGAAGACGTACTCCATCGGTTTTGCGGCCGTTCTGGCCATCACGCTGACACCCGCTCTCGCGGTGCTGCTCATTCGGGGCAAGGTCCACGGCGAGGAAAAGATCCCCCTGAATCGGTGGCTGACCGCCGCGTATGCGCCCGTCGTTCGCTTCGTCGTGGACCATCGCTGGATGGTCGTCGTCTCGGCGCTCGTCGTCATGGCGCTCACCGCTCCCGCCGCCCTGCGGCTCGGCAACGAGTTCATGCCGCCCCTCAACGAGGGCGTCATCTTGTACATGCCGACGGCGCCGCCGGGCATGAGCGAAAACGAAGCATCGGTCGTTTTGCAAGCGATGGACCGCCAGCTGAAGGCCTTTCCGGAGGTCGTCAGCGTCTTTGGAAAGGAAGGGCGCGCCGAGACGCCGACGGACCCGGCACCGCTCGGAATGGCGGAGGTGACGGTCGTGCTCAAGCCGCGGGATCAGTGGCGGGCCGGGCTCACCTGGGAAGGGCTACTCAAAGAGATGGACGAGAAGCTCCATTTTCCAGGGATACCAAACATCTGGTGGATGCCCATTCAGACGCGGACGGAGATGCTCGCGACCGGTGTGCGAAGCCCTCTCGGTATCGAGGTGTTCGGCGACGACCTCGAAGCCATCGAAACGACGGCTATCTCCGTGGAGCATGCAATCGCCGACGTGCCCGGCACGCGAAGCGCCTTTGCGGAGCGCTCGACCGGTGGTTTCTACGTCGACGTCGAGATCAATCGCGAAGCGGCGGCGCGCCAGGGCCTCAGCGTCGAGGACGTGAACATGGTCGTCGCGCAGGCCATCGGCGGCGACAACGTTTCGGAGGTAGTCGCTGGGCGGGCCCGCTACCCGATCAATGTTCGTTATGCGCGTGAGTACCGAGACGACCCGGTGCTCCTCGCGCGAGCTCTGATCGCGACGCCGTCGGGGGCACAGATCCCGCTCTCGCAGGTCGCGACGATCAAGAGCGTGCTTGGGCCCCCGATGATCCGCAGTGAGGGCGGGAAGCTGGTGGGGTTCGTCTTCGTGGACACGGAGCGCCCCATCGCGGACTACGTCGGAGACGCGAAACGGGCGGTCGCCCGTGGGGCGAAGCTCGCGCCCGGCACACGCCTCGAATGGGTGGGCCAGTTCAAGTATTTCGAGCGCGCGAAGGAGCGGCTCAAGTGGGTCATTCCGTTGACGCTCGGGATTGTTTTCATGCTCCTTTACTTCAACACGAAGTCCATCGCCGAGACGGTCATCGTCATGCTCGCGGTTCCGTTCTCGCTCGTCGGTGCGTTCTGGCTGCTCTACGTGCTCCACTACAACATGAGTGTCGCGGTCTGGGTGGGCATGATCGCCCTCGCAGGCCTCGACGCGGAGACCGGCGTCGTGATGCTCCTCTACCTGACCCTCGCCCATGCCCGCTTCGCTCGAGAGGGTCGGCTCCGAAGTTTCGCGGATCTGCGCGAGGCGACGGTGGAGGGGGCGGCGAAGCGCCTGCGTCCCAAGCTCATGACAGTGGCGACGATGATCATCGGCCTCGTGCCCGTGCTCTGGAGCTCGGGAACGGGGGCCGACGTGATGAAGCGAATCGCCGCCCCCATGGTGGGAGGTCTCGTCACGTCATTTTTGCTCGAGCTGACGGTGTACCCGGCCCTCTTCGTCATCTGGAAGGAACGTATGCTGCGGCCCGTCTAGGCGGCTGCGCCGTGAAGAGACTCCCCGCTCCCTCCCCGCTCTACCGCTCTGGGCTCGCCTCCACGGGGGCCGCCGCAAAGAAGTGTTCTCCTGTCAAAAAACGATTGCCCGCAATGTGGCCTCCGGCTGATCGCGAAGGCTCGGGCGTCAGAGCGCGCCGAGCACGTGGATCTCCGCCGCGTGGCCCTCTCTGAGCGGCCAGCCTACGAACAGCCGGTCCAGCTCGCGCGACCATAGGCCGGTGCGCGCGCCGGCGCGGGTGGCGAGCCGCGCCATTCGGGCGTACTTGCCCGAAGGGCTGGCGTCGAACGTGTCGACGAACCCCTCGCCGCGCCGCTGATGGCGGTGGCCGACGTGCCGCTCCCGGGCCACGCGTCGCGCTTCGATTACCGGTCGGTCGAGCCAGTCACTCGTCGTCTGCACATCGCGCATCTTGGGGATGGCTCGCTCGTCGTCAGGTGCAAGCGAGCGTACCGGCTGGCGCGTATCCGAACGGCCTTGCCTACGATCCGGGATCGGGCCGGGTATTCGTCTCGAACAACTCGGGAGTCGGGGTGCGCGTCGTCGACATGAAGACGGCCCATGCGCTGCCCGGAATCGACGTGGGCGGCCGCCGAAGCGGGGACCGTCGCGGTCTTTGCCGTCGGCGCCGAGCGCGCCGTGACGGAGCTGGGGCGCAGCTTCGTGGGTCCGAACGCGCACACCGTGGCGGTGGATCCGGCCACCCACAGAGTGTACTTTTCCCATCGAGAACCTGGGAGGGCGACCCGTCCTGCGGGTGATGGACGCCGGCCCTCCGGCCCCGAGCGGGGCGAAGGCATTCTGA
>JALYHV010000061.1 GCA_030776205.1 Myxococcota bacterium
GTATCGCCGAGCTCGAGATGCGCACTGTCGCCGACGACGCGCGGTCAGGCGCCGCATGGATAGCGGGTGAAGGTGAGCGTTCACCGGGGGCGGTTCGCCTCCTATCCGCTCTTGAACGGATCGCTCGTGCTCAGCGCGAGAGCGGAGAAGGCGCTTGCCGCACGCTCGTCCTGTCGATGACACGTGACGAAGAATGCGTCCTCGCCGCGCTGGCCTGTGCACGCAAGTCGGGCCTCTGGGACGAGGAGCGCGGCTGTGCGCCTCTCGACATCGTTCCACTGTTCGAGACCAACAGTGCACTCGAGCGGAGCTCGGACATTCTGCGCGCGATGTTCAGCCACCCCTTGTACCGCCGGCACCTCGACGGACGCGGCGTCCAGGAAGTAATGGTCGGCTACAGCGATTCTGGCAAGGAGGTCGGGTTGCTCGCTGCGAGCGGGGCGCTGCGCCGAGTCCAGGAGGGGCTTCCCGCAGTCGCAGCAGAAGCGAACGTGCCGCTCCGCATCTTTCATGGAAGAGGAGAGTCCGTCGCGCGCGGTGGCGGGCCCTCGCAACAGGCCATCCTCGCGCTGCCGCCGGGTGCCGTCGCCGGCCGCTTCAAGGCCACCGAACAGGGAGAGGCTCTCGACCACAAGTATGGACGCCCGGAGCTCGCGCAGCGAACGGTCGAGCTGATGCTTGGTGGAGCTCTCCTCCATTCGCTCGGCGCGCAGGATCGGCCTCTGCCCCAGGACGAGAAGCGCTATGCCGAGGCGTACGACGAGCTCGCGGAGATGGGGCGCGTCGCCTACCGCGCGCTCGTCTGGGACGAGCCGCTCTTCTTCAAGTTCTTCACCACGGCGACCCCCATTGAAGCCATCGCGCGCCTTCCGATCGGCTCACGCCCAGCAAAGCGCGGGGCGGGCGGCGTCGATGCGCTTCGTGCGATCCCCTGGGTCTTCGCATGGACGCAGAACCGCACCATCCTGCCAGGGTGGTACGGAGTCGGCAGCGCGTTGGAGGGCTTCGGTTCCAGGCCGGGGGGAGCCGAGCTTCTCTCTGAGATGCACCGCCGCTGGCCGTTCTTCCGCACCGTCATGGAAAACGTGGAAATGGTTCTCGCGAAAACAGACATGGGAATCGCGTCGCGCTATGCCGCCCTCGCCGATGGCGATGCGCGCGCGGTTGTCTGGCCGAAGATTCGGGCCGAGCACGCGCGCACCGTCCTTTGGCTGAAGCGCATTCACGGGACGCGCAAGCTCCTCGACGGAAACCCTGCCCTGAAGCGATCTATCCAGCTCCGTAACCCCTACGTCGATCCGATGAGCTTCTTACAGGTCGAGTTGCTGCGGCGGCGCAGCGCGGGAGACGAGCGCGTCGATCGTGCGCTGCTCCTGACGCTGAACGGCATCTCCGCCGGAATGCGCAATACGGGCTGAGCAACGCGCCTGCGGCGCGGCTTCGCGAACGGCGAGGCCCACCGCCGAGAAGATCGCCCCGACAGCGGACGGTAGAGTTCGCGGGGGGGCGATTGGCGCCAGACCGCGGCCGCCGGCGACCCTATTTCGCCGGCGGAGGAGGAGGAGGCCTGGGGATGCTGACCACTTCCCATACGGGTGTGTGGTTGCTCTGGCTAGCCCCCGCGAACGCAGCGTTCTTGCCGCCGTAGTGCATCGGCTGATTCCAAATGTACAGCGCGGGAAAGGTTGCCACCTGGCCACTCGCGTCCACGGTCATTCCGGTCAGGTAGAGCTGCGACGTCACGACCTTGCCGCCCGTCTTCAGGTTCGACGATTTGAACTGGTCTCCGTCACGCGATGACGAGAAAATGATCCAGTAATACGTTAGGCCATTGTCGCACTTTTCGACGTCGGGCGACCACTTTGGCCAGCTGTTCGTCAGCCCTGGGCTCCTGAGCCCCAGGCATGCCGGCGGATCGTTCGCGGCGAGGCGTGTCGCCGGCGCGGTGCCATCGGCCGGAACTACGAAGACCTCGGAATGCGGGTTGTAATACATGTCCTCGCCGGAGGGCGCCCGATTGAAAGCAATGAACTGATCGTTCGGAGCGTAAGCGGGATAGTACTCGCTCCACTGCGGCTCGGACGCCCCGCGCACGGGCGTCGCGTCGCCACCGGCTCGCGCGTTGTAAGGCACGGTATAAAGATCGGCAGGGCCGGTCGCCAGCCGTCCATCCTGGCCAGCATTCGTGGACACATACACGATGGTGCTGCCGCTGTGGCTCCAGTTGGGAGCCTCGGCTCCGCGCGGATCACCGTTGCGCATGAGGAAGCCGAAGCTCTTGTTCATGTCGGCTGCCACGCCCGCACCGAGCTGCGAGCTATTCGACCCTGAGACTGCAGGCACCGCCGAAGCGAGGTCGAACCAGGCGAGCGCTGCGTTGGGCTGCATCGTGCAGGTCTGGCCGCTCCACGGATTCCAGGACTGATTGCCGTTCATGGAGGATGGCTTGCAGCCATAGCTCGAAATGGCAACGAATTCGTTCCTGCTCCAGACGGCCTTCGAGAACGTCGTGATTCCAAGCCACGGCTGGCTGAAGGCTTGCGCGCCGCCGCCAGTCAGCCAAGAAGGAACTTCGCCGGTGTGATTCGGCTGGACGGAGGCCACGACCCCCGACCACGGCCAGAAATCCGTGAAGGCGACGCTATTGCCATCCGGGACGGCGACATGGCATCCGATGCATTGAACCGCGCCGGGCGCTCTGCCCATCGTCTGCAGCTGTCCGCCCTGGTCCCGAGAGATCTGGAGCTGGACCTGCGAGACATCGAGCACGGTGGCGACGTTCTCGTCCCCAGGGCTGAATCCCTCGAGCCACGACATCCCGCTGAACTCGCCGACGGCCGCCCAGTAAATCATCGCCCCCGACGCCGCGGCTGGCGCGATGCGGAACCTTCCCGTCGTGCCGGTGGGCTTCGACGACGGGTCGTCGCGATTTACGCCTCGGACCGTGACAGTGATGTCCTCGTCCCACGTCGAGCTCCGCAGCTTGTCCCAGGTGCTCTTGGGTAGCTTCCACGTCTTGCTCGTCGTGTAGACGACCAGATCGTTAATCTGCCGATCGGCGTGCAGGCGAAGCTCGAACAGGTTCTGGCCGGTGGCGGGGACGAATCGAAACCGCGGACGAAGCCAGTTCTGCGGGATGAGTGTTCCGTCCGGGGGCTCCACAAGGCACGGGCCGCCGCTCATCGAGCCGGGGTCGCTGAAATGGGTGGCGGCGTCTGCCGGCGTCGCGGGTGACCCATCGTCAGGCGAAGAATCGATGATCGGGGAAGCCACGAAGTCCGTGCACTTGCTGCAAGGCCGCGTTGTTTGCGCGCACGCGAGCAAGCCATCGCCGGTCAGGTTTCCGGGCCCGCCGCCGTCGTCGTTCGCGAAAGAGCCTGTCGTCGTTCCGTTCGCGACGAGCGAGCCGCCGTCGGGGCCCACGCCGCTATGCACCGAATTCGCGCACGAGACCACCGCAGCCATGCCCAGCGTCACCATCGCTGCGACATTGTAAGAAAGCCTCATCTTGCCCATCGCACTGCAAACCTCCGACCCCACCAGAGGAGGTAATAGTACGCATCGGGCCGATCGGCTCGCCGAAAGCCGCGGAGAGCGGGAAGCTGCACCCTGCCTGCGGATTCAGAAGAGGTACTGAAGGCGCAGGCGCCCGCTCAACATTTCGTTCTTGAACGGGGTCATCGTGGTGAACGACGGGCTGAAGTCCGCGACGGAGTAGGCGAAGACGAATTTCATGTAGAGCTGCTTCAAGAGCAGATATTGAATCGCTCCGAAGGTCTGCCACTGGTCGAACTTCCCGTTGCGCCTCAGGGTCGTGTCGAAGTGCGTGTCCTCCAGGTTCGTGAAGTTCGCGCCGCCCCCGACGAGAAGATCCTCGACGACGCGAGCGTTGAGAAAGCCACCAACGCTGTACGTCGTATTGCTTCCCGCCTGGTCGATCGAACCGTCGACGCTGCTCACGTGATCGACGAGACCGTACGCTCCGTTCACCCCGAATTCGACGTACGGATCGATCACGAACTGGAGCGCGCCTCCCACTCCGCGTTGCGTGAGCTCTCCCTTCGCGCCGACGTTCTGATCGCTCTGCTTCTTGTACTCCCCGCCCAACTTGAGCTTGAGCCAACCCAAGTCGAGAATTCCGACCGGCCGCCCGGCGAACACGTTCTCGCCCGACTCGTCTCCGAGCTGCCCGCCGAGCTCGAACCGCAGCCAGTCGGTCGGGTAAAGATGAATCGCGACTTCACCGACGCTCGCCGGACGATAGAACGCATAGGTGACGCCGTAGATGTTGGGCGGCTGGAGCCCGGAGTTCGAGCCCGTCGCCCCCTGGCGCTCCTGGGTGTTGATGTCGAGGCCCATACCAAAATGGTAGATTTCCCAAGCCTCGTACCGGCCTACCTGCACGTCGAACGTGTTCCACCGCCCAAAACGGATCCAAGCGTCGTCCACGTTGCCGAGCTGCGGCGGGCCCGAAGACTGGTCCTTGTTGGCGACCAGCTCCGCCTGCGCCTGCACGAAATAGGTTCCGTTGCTCCACGTGGGCGTGACCCTCAAGAGCAATCGCCCCTGCTGCAGCCAGGTATTGATGCTTGTTTCGGAGGGGTTGCCGCGTGAGATGTGCTCGTAACCCGTATCCACCCAGGCATAGCCGGAGACGCCTATTCCGGTCTTGGGGTAGTACGGCCATTGCATGCCGTGAAAGGTCGACCATAGCGACCCTCCATGCAGACCTCGAACGTGCGTCTCTGGATACGCGCTGATGGGTAGCCTTTCCAGCGGACCGAGTGACTGCGATGGCGGAGGCGCGGGCTCGTTCGCCAGGTTCGGCTTTGGTGAAGCAGCCGGCGGCGTGGGTTCTCCGGCGGCGGAGTCTTGTGCGAACGAAGGCCTGCAGAAGGTGAGGGCCAGCGCGATACCGAGCCCCATCGCCAGGGGGCCGCGGCGCACGTACTTTCTGTCGAACGATGTCATCTGTCTGGTGGGCTCAACTTATATGCGCGGCGCTGGAACGACGAAGAGGAAAGAAGCGGTGACCGTCCTCAGCTCACTGCACCGTCATCATGTCCTTCAACGTGAGATTGTCGTAACTGGAGCCGACCTCAATCTGGACGGGCCCGCCCTCGATCTTCCAGCCTTTGCCCGCCGAATCCCAGTACTTGAGGTCCGATACGCGCAAAGCAAACGTGATCCGCTTCGTTTCGTTGGCCATGAGCGAGACGCGGCGGAAGCCTTTCAGTTCCTTGTAATTCGCGCTCTTGCGCGACATGACCGCGCTGTTGGGGAAGGAGGCAAAGAGGAACGCCACCTCGTCGCCTGCGACGCTGCCAGAATTCGTCACGTCGACCTGAACTTGCACGACCCCGTTCTTCGTCACCGTGTTGCAGGGAACGAACAGGTTCGAATACGAGAATGTCGTGTAGCTGAGGCCATGCCCGAACGCGTAGAGCGGCGCGATGCCCTTGTTCTCGAAGTAGCGATATCCGAGGTAATAGCTCATCGTCGTTGTCCCGCTGGGGTCATTGAAGGTGGGCTCGTCGTTCCACGACTTCGGCCAGGTGAGAGGAAGCTTCCCGCTGAAGTTGGCGTTTCCGAGGAGCAGGTCGCCGAGGGCGTGGCCACCGTCCATTCCCGGGTACCAAGCCATCACCACCGCCGGGACTTGCGCGAGCCACGGCATGTCGATGACGCTGCCCGCCTCGAGCACGACGGCCATCGGCTTGTTCTTGGCCGCCACCGCGGCGATCAGGTTGTTCTGGGCATTCCCGCCTGCCTTGCCGTCGAGGGCGAAATTCGTGCGATCGCCGGCGCCGGTATACTCTTCCCCCTCGTCTTTGGGTGTCAGGCCGGCGACGACGATCACGAAGTCAGCCGTATCGGCCAGCGCCGGATCGGAGCCGCTCACCACCTTGATCGCGCTGCCCGCGGCCTTGGCTATTCCCGCCGCAGGCCCGGTGCTCAGGGCCGGATCGGAGAAGACGCGGCTGCTCCCCATGTCCCCCGTGCGCACGTCGGTGGCGAAATTGACGGTCTGCGGCCCGGTCTGGGTGTTGACCGTGTATGGAACCGACGACCCGACCACGGCGATGGTGTGGACGGTGGCCTTGTTTATGGGGAGGGTGTTCTTGTCGTTTTTCAGAAGCACCATCGATTCGAGCGCCGCCTTGTAGGCGAGCTGGATGTTCGCGGCGTTGTTCTGGATGGAGCCTGTCCCCGCATTCACGCTGGTCGACGCAGGCTTGAGCCCGTTTCCGGTGGCCACCTTGAAGCGGAGCTTCTGCTCGATGATCCTCGTCGCGTCCGTGGCGAGCTGCGAGGTCATAAGCGTCGTCCCGGCGATAGCCTCGAGCTGTCCGTAATTCAGCGCCCACGGGAGCTCCATATCGAGGCCGGCGCCCACGGCCGCCTGGGCGTTGCTCTTCAGAATGTCGGCCGTCGCGCCCGGGCTGCCAGGGGCCAGTGAGCCCGGCGGCAGAGCCCACCAGTCCGAGAGGACGAAACCTTTGAAGCCGAAGGTCGTCCGGAGCATGTCAGTCAGGAGCACGGGGTTCAAGGTCGCCTTTTTTCCGTTGACCAGGTTGTACGCCGCCATGACGCATGCGACGCCCCCATCCTGAACGACCATCTCGAACTGACGACCGTAGATCTCGTGCAACGTCTGGTCGTCCATCTGGGCGTTCTGGCTGGCGCGCCCGTTCTCGATGTTGTTCGCAGCGTAGTGCTTCACGCACGCCGGGATGTATTGCTGCGCGCCGACGGTGAACGCGGTGCCGAGCCGCCCGAGCATGTACGAGTCTTCGCCGTAGGTCTCCTGTGCGCGGCCCCAGGCCGGGTGACGGAGAATGTTGACGACGGGCGCGAGGATCATCGTTTCGCTCGCGGCGACGGTCTCGTCGGCGACCGCCGCGCCAATTTGCTTCTCGAGGTTCAGGTCGAACGCCGCCCCCCGCGCGATGGGAACTGGGAACGCCGTCGAGTACCCCTGCTTTCCGGCGCCAAGTTCGGCCGCGAGGTTGACGCCGCGCGGGCCGTCGCGAAACTTGAAGCCGTTTACCCCCCTGGCGGGGTCGCTGATGGTCTCGAACGTTTTGCTCCAATTGAGCGCGCCGGCGGTGCCGGGGCTCGTCCCGCGCATCTGCTGCGCGAGCTCCATCACGCTCATCGCGGCGGCGATCGATGCCGCTTGCGCGTTGAAGGTCGCGTGATCCGCGTCGGTATACGGGGCGGACCACGCGTCGGTGTAGTTCACGTCGCCGCACGCCACTTTGGCAGCATCGACTCCTGCTTCGGCCGTCACCACGATGTCCGCGTCCGGGCTGCCGACCACGACCGTGGCGTCGAACATTCCGCCGCCGACCGTGGTGGAGCCCGACGATGCGGCCGCCCCCGACCCAGGGCCGCCGGCGGGGGAAGTCCCCGACCCCGTCCCGTTCGTCGCGGAACCGGACCCTCCCGTTGCCCCCGCTCCCGACGACCCGCCTGGGCCCGGCTGCTGCCCCGCGTCGGGGTGGCTGCACGACGCGACGGCAACCGAGGCGACCGCGAGTGGAACGAAGAGCGCGCAGCCGAGCGCGCCGCGGGACCGCCACATCGAAAAGCCATACTGAGCCATGGTGCCGTCTCCCTTTTTCGCAATGGTACGCGCACCCCTTCTACTGCATGCGGGGTGGGGCGCGCGAGTCGGGCTTCCAATGCCGACCTGCCCGCGCTCTATGTGGTCGGTAGACTGGCCCTCGGCGGCTCATGATTCCACGCGAGTCCCACGGTTGGGTCGCATTGCTGACCGCATTGCCCTGGCGGAAACGCCGTTTCGATGACGGGAGACAAATCCAATCATCCGATCGGGACACCCGCTCAATCGAGCAGCGCCGATTTCAGGAACGGAATCCACCCGCCGCTCCGACGGTCGTATGCCATGAAGGCGCCGCCGTCGTCCCAGTAGGCCCACCCGAACCCCCGACGCTCGGCCTCCTGTCGCGTCATCCGCGTCCACGTCTCGCGCGACTTCGCGTCTGCGTGGTCAATCGCTCCGAACTCGCCCATGTAGATAGGCAGGTGAGTTCGAGCGGCGAAACCTTGAGCCAGCTCGAGCTGATCGGCGATCGTCGTCGAGCCCGAAGGGTTTCTCTCTCTCGGCTCCTCGTTGTAGCGCGCAAACCAATTGCGCACCCAGGCGACCGCGTTGGCCCCCGGTGCAGGCGCCAGCGGTCGAGCGGGTGGGCCGGGAAAGACGACGCCGCGCGTGCCGAACTCGGGCGGCATCCAGTCCGCGCCCTGGTGGGTAAAAAGGATGGGCTGGTACATGTGAAAGCTGCCGACGAGGTTTGGGTCGCCCGCAGGGACCACCAGCGTGTCGCGCAGGTTGCCCGCCGATGCCCACTCCACGCCTTCTACGACAATGGTCCGCGTCGGATTGGACGTGCGCACGACACGCAGCGCTTCGGCCAGGATCACGTTCCACTTGTCGGCGGTCATCTTGCCGGTGGGCTCGTTGCAGAGCTCGAAGACGACGGACTCCGGGCGGGCCTTCTCCCGCTCCGCAATCTGCCTCCAGAGCGCGACGAAGCGGCGTCGGTGCTCGTCGGGGTAGTCCATCATCTCGGCGTAGTGATGCAGGTCGACGACGATCGCGAGGCGGTTGGAGAGCGCCTGATCGATTGCCCAATCGACGCGCGCCAGAAAGTTCTCGTCGATTGCATACGGAGGGGTCGTACCGGCATGCGCGCTGAAGCGGGCGGGTAAGCGCACGTGATCGAACCCTGCTTCCTTCACAGCCGAGAAGTCGGAGGCCTTCAACACCACCCCCCAATCGCCCTCGCTCGGTGCGTCGAGCGCATTTCCCAAATTCATGCCGCGCCGCATGGGCGGTTTGCCGTTCGCGTACGCAAACGACGCTGCGTTTCCCGAAGAGACGGCGCGCGAAGGGGAACCGCATCCCGCGGCCGACAGGGCGAGCGCAGCAACGAGGCAGCGGGTCGATTGCATCCGCAACGCAGTACGCCTCAGTTCGGGCGACGGTCAAGGCGAGCAGTCCACCGTAGGCGCAGGTCGCGCAGCGATTGAACGCACGACCATGCCGGCCCCCGCTCCAGCGCCAACGCGCGGGTCGCCCTCAGACGAGCTGGCGGAATCCTTCGGGATCGAGCGGCAGCGGCGGAAGGGCAATGCGCCGCTCCTCACAGCCGTATGCGGTCGGTTCCAGCTCGATGATGGTGTGCAGCGGGATGGATACGAAGGGACACTCGTGAGGAGGACGATCCATCATGTACGCATGAAGGGCGCGCAAAGCCGCCTGGTGGCCGATGACGAGCACCGGCGCGTGCTCACGTTCGAGCTCGAAGATCACCGGCTCCAGGCGCTGGATCACGTCGTAGTAGGACTCTCCCCGCGGGTAGCGGTAATGGAACTTGTCGAGCTCCCTCGCCGTGTACTCCCCCGGCATCGTCGCCTCGATCTCCGCGTACGTCATTCCGTCGCAGACGCCGGCGTCGATCTCGTCGAGCGGTCGCCACGCGCGGTAGGGTAATCCGACGAGGTCCGCCGTCTCCATCGTGCGCCTCAAGCTGCTGGTCCACACCGCAACGTCCAGACCGATTCGCTCGCGAACGACGTGCGCGAGAGTACGCGCATAGGCACGCCCCGCTTCGCTGAGCGGCGAGTCGCCCCCAATGCGCCCGAGCACGTTGAACTCGCTCTCACCGTGCCTCGTGAGCCACACCGTGCGAGGCTGAACGTGCAGGTTCAACAGAAAATGGACGACTCGCGTGAGGAGATAGCCCTCTACGCGGTGGAGCAGGATCGTTCGACCGACATCGATGATCTTGACGAAGCGCCCTTCGTCTTCGCGCACCTCTTCGTACCCGACCTCGTAGTGGCGAATCCTCATTCGAAAATCCCGCACCGCCTCGTCTTCAGGCACGCCTTCGTAATCAGGCGACCGGGCCTTCGTGGCCCGGATGTTCGCCTCGACGAGCGTGGGATCGTTGCATATGGACTCGACGTACACGACCTCCAGGCCCTCCGCCGCACAGCGGTTCGCGACAACGGCGCGGCGCTCGCGCGTGTTGTTGGTCGCGTCGTAGATGGCGATGTCGCCGCCATGCCTCAGAAACGACAGCATGTCGTCGAGCGCAGCGAGCGCTACGTCTCTCCTCGCCTCGGCAGACGCCTCGTTGCGCGGGTCGAAGAACGAATGATGCTGGTGGCTCCCGAGGCGCGCGCGCCGGTAGGAGCCTACGTTATAGACCTGCGTCTTGTGACCGAGCCAGGAGAGATAACGAGCGATTTTCCTGGATATGAAGGTTTTGCCGCGCGCAGGTAGGCCCACCATGACGAAGGCGAGCTTTGGTCCCGAGGAGGACGCCGGCATCACGAGCTGTGGACCCGAGGCGGCGCCCCAGCCGCTCGTCGCATCACTCATGCTTCCGCATGCTAGCCCCGGGCTGACGGCGCGTCGTCGTTTTGGGGAAGCGCGTACGGGGGGAGCAGTATGCTCGAGCGGATTGCCGACGCGCTTCACGGGAGCACCGCCCCGCGATCATTTGCGCTTGAAACCATCCGGGCGCGGCGGCAAACCGACGCTTTCGCGCGTTCCGGGCACTGGCGTGCACGACGCGGTGCACGTCTCGAAGATGGACCCTACGCCACGGCTCCGACCGAGCGTTTCGCGCTCGGCCTTACCCGAAAGTGCGCGGGGGGGGGCCGGGGGAGATGGGCTCCCCCAAACCTGGGAATGCAAATCTGGCCGGCATTTCCGGCCAGTTCGTGACTACTTGTCCCCGGGAGCGGCCGAACCGCCCATGTTACCGAGTACCTCAGATTTGACCGAAACGGTCTGGGCACCGGCATCCTTCGACGCTGCCGCTCCCGTGTTGCCGCTTTGGGAAACGAGACTGTTCCAGCCGCCCGCATCGCCTTTGGGCATTCCGGGATCGCTCGGCCCGTTCGACTGCGCGTTCGTGCTTCCGGGCGCCTGTTCGCTGTTGGTGCGAGCGAAGCCTACGCTGGCGGCTGCCAGGCACGCTGCGGTCACCACTGTTCCAATTAGACGTCGATCCATGGATCCGATCCTCCTCGTTCAATGTCGTTGTAGCCAACCTGCAGGGATGCGCGGTTGACGTGACCCGAGAGACGGCGCGAGAGGCATGGCTGGAGTCCGCACCGCTCGGGCCGCCAGCGGGTTCTTCCGCACACGCTGCTACTGAAACGAAGCTCTGCCGGAGAATTTTCGCGAGGTCAAGCGCTTCTGCCGCCGTACCATAAGCTGGGACCGCTAAAGAGTGCGTGGCGTATTGCCCCGCACGTCGTCACAAGCCACAATCTTCCCATGGGCATCGCGACCCCGTAGCATGAGACGTCGTCGACTCCGCCTCCTACTTTGCCACCGGGCTGCTCGCCTCCTCTCGTGTGCGACAATCGCCTTGGTTGCGTTCGTCGCGACACCTTCGGCCGGCCGCCCGTCCGTCTCCCGCTTCGACTCCCTGCCTGTCGCGAGCGAGCAGCTTTCACGGCCCATTTGGCTGCCTCATTGCAAGATGCGTATTGTCGAATGGCGGTCGACGTCGACGCTCATTGCCGAGACAGCGCCGAGTGACGAGGCGCTCGCCGTACTAGACGAGACGTGTCGCGGCGCGTTCGCCCGGTACGGGGACTTCTTGCGTTCGAAGAAGCTGCCACGCATGCGCGCGCAGCCTGATCTACTTCCGGCGATATCGCTCCTGCCGGGAAACACGTTGCTCGACGGCAAGTCGCCGCGCGCGCTCAACGATCTTCCGTTGCGGTTCAAGGCCGTGGCTCCGGGCTGCTGTTACTGGGGACTTTACGTGGATTCGCTGAACCATCTCTTCTTGCGGAACGATCCGCTCATCAAGGGCGAGGCCGGACGCTTCGCTCCCAATCCCCGCTTCATCAGGACTCTCACCCACGAGATTTCGCACATTCTAAGCTCGCGTCTCGGCGTTTGGGACGCGGTCGGCTACGACCGACAGCACGACGAGGAGCTCGCGGAAGAGTTCGTTGCATACATGGGGATGCGCTTCCCAGCTGAAAGCTCCGCGGAAGACCTCGCCTTCCACCGAGGCCGCTTGCCCTTCGGCATTCCACCTTCGAACGAAGTGGCTGGCTCTGTTACGCCTGAGCGTGAGTCGCCCCCGGCGAGCGCTTCGGCCAATACGAGCCCGCAGCCGTAGGCCGTACACGATTCGTCCGTTCCGTGCGTCAGCCCCGCTCCCGGCCCGGCGATCGACCCACCCGTGGACGACGATCTCGCCGGATGAGAGTAGGCTGCGTGCCGTGCGCGTCTTCCGCCTGCTTGTCGTCGTATGGCTGGGAAATTGCGCCTCGCATTCCGCGCCTCGGCCGAATAAGGCCGACAGGCCGCCGGCGAGCGGAGCGGCAGCGACTACCCAGACCGACTCAGTCGGTGCCCACAGCGCGATGTCGGGCGGCGCCGAGGGTCGAGAGAGCGCGCGCGCCAACGCCTGGCGCGAAGCTCACCGACTGATAGATGTGCACACTCACATCGATGCGAGCTCGGAGCGGATGGCCCAGGCATTGCGCGTGATGAACGCAGTGGGCATCGGCTTGGCGGTGAACTTGAGTGGCGGAACGGTGACTCATGCGCCGGGCCAGCCGTCGCAACTGGAGTACACGAAAAGGCTCGCTGACGACGCGTTCCCTGGCAGGTTCGTTCAGTATATGAACCTCGATTACACCGACTGGGATGCGCCTGATTTCGCGCAGCAAGCCGTTGCGCAGGTGGAGCAGGGCGCTCGTCTTGGAGCGGCCGGGTTCAAGGAGTTCAAGCGGCTCGGTCTGTTCTTGCGCGACAGAAAGGGGCAACTTCTAAACGTCGATGATCCCAAGCTGGATCCCATGTGGCACCGGCTCGGTCAGCTAGGCATGCCCGTCTCGATCCACGTCGCCGACCCGAAAGCGTTCTGGGGGAAGTTCGACCGCTCGAACGAACGATGGAACGAACTCGAGGATCACCCGCGGTGGTGGTTTGGGGATCCAATGCGGTACCCGCTGCGTGACGACCTGCTCGCGCAGCTCGAGCGTGTAGTCGCCCGGCACCCCGAAACGACGTTCGTATGTGTCCACCTCGCCAATAACGCCGAAGATTTGGATTGGGTGGATGCGCAGCTCTCGGCGCATCCCAACATGATGGCCGACGTCGCTGCGCGCGTGCCAGAGATCGGTCGGCACGATCCCGAGCGCGTGCGAGCGCTGTTCACGAAGCACGCTGATCGGATTCTCTTCGGCACCGACTTTCAAGTCGGCGACGAGATGACGCTCGGCTCCGGTGGGAGCGGACCGCCTCCGACCGAGGCTGACGCGATCGAGTTCTTCCGCACGCACTGGCGCTTCTTCGAGACCGCGGACAGTCACTTTCCTCATATGACGCCAATCCAGGGCGGCTGGACTATCAGCGGCGTTCATCTCGGCGAAGACGTTCTCGCCAAAATCTATTTTGAAAACGCAAAGAGGCTCTTGGCCCACAGCCTCGTGCGCAGGGACAACTAACCACCACGGTCCAGAGAACCTCTTGCCCACCGCCGCTGACCTGAAGCGCTACCGCGCCAATCTGCAAGACGAGATCGACAGCGCAGCCGTGTACCGGGCGATGGCAGCTGCGGAGCCGGACCAGCATTTAGCGACCGTGTACCGGCGGCTGGCCGACGTGGAGGAGCGGCACGCCGTAATTTGGGAAAGTCACCTAACCAAGGCGGGAATCTCGGTCGGACCCCGCCGCGTTTCATTGCGGTCGCGCGTTCTTGTCGGGCTCGGACAGTGCCTCGGCGCACGGTTCCTGCTCCCCACGATGGCGAACATGGAGAACGTGAGCCGCCATTCGTATGACGGGCAACCCGATGCGACGAAGAACATGCGCAGCCAGGAGCGCTCGCATGCGCGACTGCTCAAGCTCATTGGGGGGAACACGGGTGTCGAAGGGTCGACGCTGGCGCGGATGGAGGGCCGCCATCGCGTCGTAGGCGGCAATGCGTTGCGTGCTGCGGTGCTCGGGGCCAACGATGGGCTGGTCTCGAACCTGAGTCTGGTCATGGGAGTGGCAGGAGCCGCGCTCTCGGAGCGCGCCGTCATGGTTACCGGTCTGTCGGGGCTGCTCGCCGGAGCCTGTTCCATGGCCATGGGCGAGTGGATCAGCGTCCAGAGCAGCCGGGAGCTCTACGAGAGGCAAGTCGCCGTCGAAAAATCCGAGATTGTAGCGATGCCGGACGAAGAGGAAGAGGAGCTCGCTCTGATTTACATGGCGAAGGGCTTGCCGGAGAACGAAGCCAAGCGGGTGGCGCAGCGGATAATGTCCGACGACAAGAGCGCGCTCGACGCGATGACTCGCGAGGAGCTTGGGATCGATCCGGATGCGTTGGGGGGCTCGCCTTGGGCCGCTGCGGGCAGCTCGTTTCTCCTTTTTGCAATCGGGGCCGTCGTCCCGGTATTGCCCTTTGCGTTTATGCATGGGCCCCGGGTAGTCGCGGCTTCCCTGGCGGCCAGCGCGGTGGCGCTCGTGCTGATCGGATTCGGGATAACTCTCTTTACCGGTCGGAGCATGATCTACACTGGCGTACGGCAGCTGCTCTTCGGGCTTGGCGCGGCAGGTGTGACGTTTGCGATCGGCCACGCTCTCGGCGTTACGATGCTGCCATAGCACTGCCCGTGGAGCATCATTCCCGCGCGTGCGCTGCATCGCTCGCGGGCGGCGAAAAGTTGGCCAGTCCTTCGACGCGGCGCGATGAGTACTCGGATGACCGAAATGCTCGAGCCAACTTGCTGCGTGTGCGGCACCAGCGACGCACGCGCCCTCGTTCCCGTGGTTCTCGAAGGCGGCGCTCACGCCACCTTGTGTGGCACGCACGCGGTGATTTTCCGCCGCTCGAGCGCACAGCCGCTCGCGACCACGCCCGACCAGCTGCGCCGACTGCTGCGAGACCGCCGCGACCGCGGCGACCGCCGGATGGAGGGCGACGAGCTTGCCGCGGCGCTCTCCGCGGCCTTCCAGCCGGATAGGCGGGAAAACGAACGACGCCGTGCGTGAACCGCGAAGCCCGCACGGCCCGACGCCATACGCGGTGGCCTCTCAGCGATCCGCGCTGGCCCTGGCTTGGCGCGCGTCGAACGCCGAGCTGTTGTATACCGTCGGCTACCGGAGGACGCGACGATGCATCTGGTTACGGGAGGCGCGGGGTTCATCGGATCATGTATCGCGGAGGCGCTCCTCGCCGAGGGTGAGCGTGTCCGGATTCTCGATGACTTTTCGAGCGGACGGCGTGAGAACGTCGAGAGTTTTCGCGGCAAAGTGGAGATTGTCGAGGCCTCGGTGGCCGACGCTGAGGCCGTCGCCGAGGCGATGCGCGGCGTGGAAATAGTCTTTCATCAGGCCGCCATTCCCAGCGTCGTGCGCTCGGTGCAGAGGCCCCAGCCGACGATGCTTTCCGGCGTTCAGGGCACGACCGTCGTGCTCGACGTCGCACGGCACGCAGCGGTTCGGCGTGTAATCTTCGCGGCCAGTTCTTCCGCCTATGGGGACACGCCCACGCTGCCAAAGGTGGAGACAATGCCCGTCCAACCGCTTTCACCTTACGCGGCGAGTAAGGCCGCGGGCGAGCAGCTGTTGCGCATCTTCGCGGCGCTATATGGTCTCGAGACGGTCAGCCTCAGGTACTTCAACGTGTTCGGTCCGCGACAGGATCCCAAGAGCGAGTACGCCGCGGTCGTGCCGAAGTTCATTACCGCCGCGCTGCGGAAGACACGGCCGATTGTTTTTGGGGACGGCGAGCAGACGCGCGATTTCTGCTTCATCGACAACGCCGTTCGCGCCAACTTGCTCGCGGCCACGACGTCACGGCCGCTCCGTGGTCAGGTGCTCAACATTGCGTGCGGCCAGCGAACGTCCCTCAACACCCTCATCGAGTTGATCGGCGCGATTGCGGGCGCGCGCCTCGATCCCGAATACCGGGATGCGCGTCCTGGCGACATCCGCGATTCGCTGGCGGACATCGCAGCCGCCCGCGAGTTGCTCGGCTACGAGCCCGCCGTCGATCTGCGCGAAGGCCTACGGCGTACGTACGACGCCTTCGCGCGGTTTACGAGCTGAGCAGCCTGCGCTGCACCTTGCGAGAAAGGAGCCGCCCCGTCGGTTCCCATTCGTGAACTGCGGCGCGTACCGGACGAGGCCGGTCGCAAAGCCGGATGGCGCCGAGTCCGCAGTCCGCGCTGCCGACACGCGGCGTGCACATCTTGGGCGGGAGTCCGCTAGTGCTGGCAGCCGGTCGCGGACGGGGAAGCGCGGGAGGGCACAAGCTTGCGAAAGCTCCCAGGCGCGCTATCGTCACAATGTTCGTACACGCCTCACACACGCACCGCCCTCCGATCCTCGGGTCTCCACGTGGCTTGCCGAGCTTGCATGGAGAGGAGCTGCGACCACCGCGAAATCATGGCCGTGCGCATTCGCGGTCGTGCCCAACTGGGGCTCCGCCGCGTGAAATCGGGACTTCTCGGGCATTGTGCCGGGCCCGCAACCAACTTTGGAGGAGTAGGCACATCATGATGAGCGGACGATCGCGAGAGGCGTCTCTTCGCTTTGCCGAACGGCGACGGCGAGAGGACGAGGCGAGGCGCCTTCAAGCGGAGGTGCCCCGAATTCGAAGCTTGCGAATGGATATCGAGGAGCATCGCGGTGACTCCACACTTGCCGAGACGCGACACGTGCGCCATATCGTCGTCGCGCACGCGCCGGCCCTGTTCGTTCTTCCATGTGGAGACCCCGACTGCCGCGATGGCGGTCACGACCTCACGGACGCCGTTATGCGCCGCTTGCGGGAGGGCGCGACTGACTTCATTGCGGAGGACGCGTGCGCGGGCGATGTGCGGGGCGCTGCGTGCGGTCGGGTGGTGCGTGTGAGGACGACGGCGACCTTCGAAGGCTGAGGGTCGTGTGCGGCGTGCGTCGCCGCTGCGCTGACGGAAGAGAAAACGAAACATTCGCGAAGCACCGATCGTTGCTATAGTTGTCGGTGGTAAGGCATGTGCCGACTGCTCGGCATCGCTTCCAGCGAGGCCACGGATTTCAAGATTGTCTTGCGCGACGCGCCGCGTTCGCTCGCAGCGCTGTCGCGCGATCATCGCGACGGGTGGGGTCTGGCGGTCTTCGACGAGGAGGGGGGGTGGAGGGTCGACAAAGGTGTCGCCTGCGCGAGCGAAGACGCGCGCTTTCACAGCCTTGCGGTGGGGAGCCGTGGCGAGATGTTGGTCTCGCACGTTCGGCAGAAGACCATCGGCGAGACGTCGCTCGTCAACACCCATCCCTTCAAACGCGGCCGCTGGGTCTTTGCTCATAACGGGACCGTGAAGGACATCGCCTGGCTCCACGAGCACTCCTCGGCCAAACGGCTCGCGGAGGTCTGCGGCGAGACCGATAGCGAGCTCCTCTTCGCTTGGCTCTTGACATGCCTAGACCAAGCCGGCGTTGCTGACGCCCCCGCTTCGTCAGAGACCGACCACACCATCGGAGCTGCCGCCGGCAGCGCACGCCAGCTGGCAGGCTTCGGCGCGTTCAATTTCCTGCTTTCCGACGGCGTGTCCACTTATGCGCACCGCTTTGGCCGGTCGATGTTCCTGCTCGAGCGCGGGCCGTGCGATGCCGTCCGCGTTCGGCGCACCAGCCCTGACGGTACCGTGCTCGAAACGCCGTGGTCGCCGACGCGGAGCGCGGTCATTATTGCCTCCGAAAAGATGACGGACGAACCGTGGGAGGTGGTCGAGGAAGGCATGCTCCTACGCATCGATCGTCTCCCGACCCCTCGTTGGCGGTCGATAGGCACCTGATCGCAGGTGTGAGCACCGCTTTGAATGCCGAAGTAATTTGCCCGTCGCGCTAGTCGGTGGAGTGAGCCTTCACCCATTCGCACGCGCGCGGCTCTCCCAGCTCGCAACCGCGACGCATGGCAAGAAGGCTTCGCGCGTCATCCCGCGTCAGGCCGTCAACTCCGTCTTCGTACATGACACCCAAGAACGCGCACGCGCGCGCGTCCCGTCCGGTACAGGCGCTTCGCCAATGTTCGAGGGCCCGCTCGGGGTCGCGTGGGGCGCCAGCGTCTTCCGCGGCGAGCATCGTCTGGTGAAGACAACCGTAGACGTCCCCGCTCGCACACGAGTCGCGGTAGAGCGCCCGCGCCCGGCGGCGATCCTTCGCCACGCCTCGTCCGTGCTCTGCCATGTACCCGAGGTTGGCGCAGCCGAGGGCTTCGCCCAACCGGCACGCCTTGTCGAACATCGCGGTCGCGCGGGCGAGGTCGCGCTCCGTCCCGTCACCGTACGCGAGCGCATCACCGAGGTTGTTGCACGCGCGAGAGTCGCCGAGAGTGCAGCCCCGCGCGTACGCTGTCGCCGCGCGCGCCCGATCGCGCGCGAAGGCTCCGCGCCCAAAATAGCGGAGCAGGCCGAGGCGGTAGCAGGCCTCTGCACCGCCGGTAAGGCAGGCGTGATGGACTTCAAATTGTGCTCTCAACACGCCTGCGTCGGGGATCTCACGCGCGTGGAGCGGGTCGCTAAGCCATCGCATGCCGAAGACGCAAGCGATCAGCACGCCCCCTTCGCAAGCGTCAGACACCAGCGAAATGCCGCCTTTCGGATCGCGCTCGTGGCCTCGCCCATTCATGCGCATCCGGCCGGCGTATGCACACGCATGCGGGTCGCCAAGCGAACACGCCTCGCTTAACCTCTGCGCCGGACACGCAATGGCACGATCATCGGGCGCCTCGCTCCATTCGGTGAGAGCGCGCTGCGTGCACTCGCTCGCCGACGATCCCTCGCAGGGCGTCTCGTCGCGGCACGCACTGGTGGGGACCGACGAGTCTGGCCGCGCCGAGTTTCCGGCGCACCCCTCGATCGCGCACACCGGATGCAGCGGCGGCAGCGGCGTCACGGTCAGCGGGGGCACTAGGCAGGAAACGCATCCTGCGGCAAGAGCGGCCGACCAGGCTCGGTGGAGCACTCCCGGAGCATGGCCGCTTCGGCGTGATGCGAAAAGGCCCGTTGCTGGCCTTCGCCTGACCGCTCGTTCGGGTGCGCCGCCGTCCAAACATGGAAGCCGTGACCGGCGGTTCACGAGGTGCGGAGGGCACCCCGCGATGCAGTGTGCGACCATATCGGGGGTGTGCCCCAGGAGCCGAGCCACGACCGCCTGCGACGCGCCACACTCGACCAAATTGCTCGCACACGGCCGGCGCGAGGCTAGGTCAGCGGCGCGCTTGCCTCGATGGGGGCCGGCAGGCATCGTATTTCCATAGAAGCACGGGGGCTCCGCGTGCGCATCGGCTGCGCGACCGCTACAGTCGCGCCATGTCTGGCGACGTCGTCGGCATCCTCGGGTACGGGCGGTTCGGGCGCGCCCTCGGGCAACTGTTTCAGGAAGCCGGCGTGGCACACCGCGCGTACGATCCGCTTGCTGATGTACCGGCAGAATTTCGCGCCAGCTCGGCGCGTGCGGCCGCGCTTGGCGCGACGTTCATCGTCGTCGCGGTCCCGGTCGCGTGCATGCATGCGGCGCTGACTGAGCTACGCCCCGATCTCGTAGCAAGCCAGGTCGTGCTGGACGTTGGAAGCGTCAAGGTTCGGCCGGCGGCGGCGCTCTCCGAACTCTTGGGAGATGCGATTCCCTGGTGCGGCACGCACCCGCTATTCGGGCCACTCAGCTTGGCGCTAGCCGAGCGTCCGCTCCGCGCGGTCGTATGCCCGGCGCCAGCTCATTTCCCATTTCATCGCGAGGCGGCAAGCCGGGTGCGGACGCTCTATGAAAAGATCGGCTGCGACGTCATTGAACAGACTCCCGAGAGTCACGACCGCATCATGGCCCACACCCACGCGCTCACGTTTTTCGTCGCGAAGGGCATGATCGATGCTGGGGCAGGCATGGAGGTGCCTTTTGCGCCTCCGAGCTTTCAAGCTATCGCAAGGACGATAGAGACGGTCCGGTCGGACGCTGGGCACCTCTTCGCCGCGATCGCAAGGGACAACCCCTACGCGGCGGAGGCCCGTAAGGGACTAGTCGACGCGCTCTCGTCAATTGACCGCGCGCTGGATTTGCGAGTTGAAGCCGAGGATTCGCCCACCAATGCGTCGACGTGCATCCCTGACCTCGGCAATCGCTCGCCGGAGCTGAAGCAGACCCGTGAGCATATTGATGCACTGGACCGGGACATCCTGCGCCTGCTCGGACAGCGAGCCCAACTCTCTCAGCGCGCCGCGCAGGCCAAAGCGGAGCTGGGCGCGCCGGTGCTGGACGGGACGCGAGAGGCGGAGGTCATGGCCGCGAGGCGCGCGTGGGCAGACGAGTTCAAGCTCGACCACGACGCCGTCGCCGATGTTTTTCATGCGATCATGACCATGTCACGTCGCGCCCAGCGCGTATGAATGCACGGTTGTGGCGGTAGTTGTGTGACGCGGGCTGCAGCGAGTGAACCCCGTCACACGACTGCGCGATAACGGCACTCGCTCATTTCAGTTGGGCGAGCGGAACGCCACTATCGACGAAAGGAATCGGCGTCGGTCGCCCATCTGAAATGAGCGCCGCATCGACGAGCGTCAGCTCGCGTTCGATTGCGAACGCGTTGGTCGGATTTGTAGGGCTCGGAGGACGCGCAGGTGGGGCGTCAGAGGGTGAACAGGCGGCTATCGTGGCAAAAAGCGGCGCCACGACCCATGCTCCCATTGCACGGGGGCCGGCTGTCCTCATTGGGATCCGACCGCAAGCTTCTTAGCGAGCTCCCGCATGTCCATGCGCCCCTCGCGACGCCAAAGCTCGCTTCCGATGTAACCCGCCGCCGCTACGAACGCGAGGCGAGCGACGCGCGGCATCAAGAGGCCGGCTACGGTGGCCGCCGCGCCGGCCGCAGCAAGTGTGACGAGGGGTCGTTTTCTCACGTATTCGCGGATCGTCACGAGGAGGGCGGCTTCTTCTGAGCCAAAGTGGAAAGAGCGAGCAGCACCGGACGCGATGTCACCTATGTCTCTGGTCTGCGCCGTGTCGCTGGTTGTGGTAGCCATAACTAATCACGTTGCACGCGCCGGGCCCGCAGAACAACAAAAGATCGCGGCGCAAGCCGTTCAGGACCACCGAGCTTCGCCGGACGTTCACGTCTGCCGCAGCAATTTCCAACTATCGTGCGGGGACGAGCTCGATACGACAGAGTAGGTTTGCGAGGCAACGACGACCGTATAAGAAGCCCGGTCCCGAGCGAGCCGCCTGAGCCTTGCGACGGATCGGCATGGCTGATGCAACAACATTTTTACTGAAACGGACGCGGCGCAACCGCTGGTCCATTACGAGTAATCCGAAAGGAAGATAGCCATGTTGCGATGGGCAGCGATTTTCTTCGTAATCGCCATTGTTGCCGCAGTGTTCGGATTCGGGGGCATTGCCGCTGATGCCGCAGGGATAGGGAAAGTGCTCTTCGTCGTCTTCCTGGTGCTCGCCGGCGTGTCACTATTGTTCGGGCGACGGCGTGTGGTCTGAAGTGCCGAGTGCGCACGTCACGGGGGCGGCGAGGCCTTCGTCAGCTTTTGCACGGTGGCAGCCAGCTTCTCCGGAAGGCATGGTTTCGTCAGGAATGCCTCGCAGCCCGCCTCCTTTGCTTCGCGTGAGTGACCGGCCAGCGCGTGGCCCGTGAGCGCGATAACCGGAATATGGCGTGTGGTCTCATCGGCCTTGAGACGCCTCGTCGCTTCCCACCCGTCCATGACGGGCAGCGACAAATCCATCACAACAACATCGGGCTTGAGGCGCTTTGTAAGTTCGACGGCCTCTTGACCATTCGTCGCTTGCTCTACGCGGTAACCCGAATAGGACAAGTATTCTGCATACATTACGCGATTGTCCTCGAAGTCGTCGACCAAAAGTATCAGGGGCCCACAAGAGGAATCAGCGGCTTCGTGGATAGGTATGTTCGAGCTCATCGTCGTTCGTGCAGCGCCTCCAGCTCGGCTCCATGATGGGCCGACCGCTCACTCTTCCGGGCAGGCGGGCTGCTCCGGGGAGGTCGGTCGGGCAAGCGGGGCTCGGGTCCAATCTGCGGGGTAGGCGGTCGGGCATCAACCGTCGGCTGTGTCATCGTGACCTTTTCGTTATTCCACTCGGTCACGCCGCCTGCAAGGCGGCACCCCCCGAGAGTTCAAGGAGCTGGCCCGCCAAGCGGGCTCGCTCCCGGCTGGCGCGTACTCCGAGGACGATGAATCCGCGACGCACGCCTTCGTCCACGAAACGCGCCTCTGAAGCCACGAGTCCAGCCGACGCAAGCGCATCACCCAGCGCGTCGATACGCTTCATCGATCGGGCAAGGCCGGTTGCTAGCGGACCAGCCGCTCGTAGTGCAAACCCGCTGGGTAGACCGAGCGCGAACACCCCGGCCACAATAGTATTCAGTACACCGTGAAAACGAGCGGAGCGGCGCGTTCGATCCGAAGTAGCTTCGCCGAACTCGCGCTCGTGCGTTACGGCCGACATCATCACACTAATTGCCTCGCGCGAGAAACCAGCCTGGACCAGCTGCTCGACCGCAGCGCAGGCAGAATGGCGATGAGCGAAGAGCGCGCTAACGTGCGTGATGACCGAGAGGCCCTCGGCGGGAGCAGTGTGCTGGCGGCGCATCCGACGAGGCAAACGCAAGCACCGTGCCGGAACTGACCTCAGGGATGAGCCACATGGCTCTCGCGTTTAGCGGGCGGGGCATCGCGGCAGCGTTCGAGCTTTCGATACAACGTTCGGCGATCGAAACCGAGGACCTGCGCGGCGAGCGTCTTATTCCCTCCCACGGCCTCGAGGACGCGGATGATATAGCGACGCTCCACCTCGTCCATCGAGAGGAGTTCCGTCGGATCGCTGCTCTCGATCGTGATGCGGGAGCCCTTGAAGTCGCGAACTTTCTCCGGGAGATCGTCGACGCCAATCTGATCGAATTGGGCGAGGGCGACCGCCCGCTCGAGGCAGTTTTGCAGTTCGCGGACGTTGCCCGGCCAAGGATAAGAGAGGAGCCGATCAGCCGCGGCGCTCGCGATCCCTGCCACGCGCTTCACGCCGCTCGATTGATATCGCCGAAGAAAATGCTGCGCGAGAAGCAGCACATCACTCGACCGCGCGCGCAACGGAGGCACGTGCACGCGCACGACATTGATCCGGTAGAATAGGTCCTCCCGAAAGCGCTTCTCTTCAACTTCGGTCTCGAGGTCGCGGTTGGTCGCAGCGACGATCCGTGCGTCGAAGGGCTGCTCCTGGTCGCCGCCTACGGGTCGGACTGTTCGCTCTTGCAGCGCGCGAAGCAGCTTGGCCTGCATCCCGGGCGGCATCTCGCCGATCTCGTCCAAGAAGACGGTGCCTCGGGCGGCCTTGATGAAGAGACCCGGACGCGACGTTCGAGCGTCGGTGAATGCGCCCCTCACGTGGCCGAAGAGCTCACTCTCCAGCAGGTTCTCAGGCATTGCGGCGCAATTGATGGCCACAAAAGAGCCCTCTCTGCCGCTGCGCTGGTGGATCGCTTTGGCGACGAGTTCCTTCCCCGTCCCACTTTCCCCGGTGATGAGGACGGTGGTCTCGGTCTCGGCCACGCGAGCGATGAGGTCGTACATCTTCTTCATGGCCGTGCTCGTCCCGAGGATGTCGTCGAATTTTTGCTGATCAATCACCACCCGGCGCAGGCGCCGAACCTCTTCGCGCAAGGCGCGGTGTTTGAGGGCGCGCTCCATCGTCAGCGCGATATCGTCCATCTCAAAAGGCTTCGTGACGAAGTCATATGCGCCCGCGCGGATGGCCGCTACCGCGGCCTCCATGCTGCCAAACGCTGTCATCACCACCACGGGCACATCTTCGCGGCTTTCGACGATCTGCCGACACAGGTCCACACCGTTCATCCGGTGCATATTGATGTCCGTGATGACGAGGCTGAAGTCCTCCTCCAAGAGCCTCCGCAGGGCGTCATCGGGCGATGTCATTGCCACTGCCTCGAAGCCGCGCTTGGTAAGCTCGACCTCAAGCACATCGCACATGCTGCGATCGTCATCGATGATGAGTATGCGGCGTTCCACTGCGTTCTCCCAGGGGGCCCGTCGTCGTGCAACCCTGGCTGCAGGGGCCGTGCCGCCTCGGCCGCGCTCGACGCACCACCTAACGACGACGCCCGCAGTCAGGCAGTGGTAGTCGTGGGTCACTACGCGCGCAGCACCCGGGAGCACGTGTGGGTTGTGCTAGCGCGCAAAATTGCCCCGATGTGGCAGGTTGGAAAGGGCTGCGCTGCCCGCAGCACCGGGGCGACCGTGCGCTGGTTTCTCATGCCCTGGCATGAGCGTCGCACGCCGCGACGGCATGGTCGCGAAAACCAACGCGGGGGACGCTCTGGAAGACCCTACGCCGCCTGCTGCTAATGATGGGAATCGGCCATCGTCATGGGTCGGGCCGCTAGGTCGGTTACTCGGACGCGGCGCTGACGACGCGATCGAAAGCCCGCTCGCGCGTTTGGTAGAGCTCGGCGCCGGTGTGTCCGAGCGCGTCCGCCGCCGGCCGTTGACGTTCCTCGCTATCGCGGTCAGCGCTGGCTTTGCAATCGGCGGCGCGCTCTCGTTCCGTGGCGGCCGTTTTGTGCTCTCCGCCGGTGCGCGCCGCGTCGGGCGCGAGCTTCTGAAACAGGTTCTCTGACGCAGTAAACAAGGGAAGAGGAGACATCGATGAAAAAGTTCGCCCGTTACGACATTGAAGACGTTTTAGACCTCGTTGGACTCGCCCGAAGGCGCTCCGTGATGGGCGGGCTCGTCCCGGCCATTGGCCTGGTCGCCCTGGGCGCCATAGTAGGCGCGGGCGTAGGGCTGGTATGCGCGCCCTCATCTGGCCGCCGCCTCCGTAAGGATGTCGGAGAGCGGTTGGAGCAGATGCGGGAGCGCATGAAGAGTGAGTCTCAAAAGCGCGGCACGATGAACAGCGCCACGTCGGTGCAGAGCTGACGGCGCACTTCTGCGGCGGTCGCGCGAATTCATAGAAGCAGGCCGGGGGGGGCCGGGACTGGGCGCCAACCGGAGCTGTGACTCCAATGCGCTGCCAGTCACCCCTCTGCCGAACGAGATCCACCTAAACTGCGCTGCGTGAATGTGTCAAGGCGGTAAGGTTACCTCTCCATTCCACGCGCCTTGTCCGGTCCGTCAATCCTCGCAAGAAGATCTGCCAGATCGTTCGCGTGCTCTTCTTCTTTGGCGAGTATCTCCTCGAGCAGGCGACGCGTCGTCGGATCGTCGTTGGCGAGATATCGAATGACATCAGAGTAAGACTCGATTGCGATGCGCTCAGCGACGAGGTCCTCGCGTAACATCTCGTCGAGCGTGTCGCCCTCTTTGTACTCGGAATGGCTTCGCGAAGCGAGGCCTTCTGGGTTGAAGTTCGGTTCTCCGTCGAGCTGGGTAATGCGCTGGGCGAGGCGGTCCGCGTGGATTTGCTCGTCGTTCGCGTGCTCCAGGAATTCCGCCGCAACGCCCGTCGACGTGCGCCCCTGCGCCATGAAATAGTGCCGCTTGTAGCGGAGCACGCAGACGAGTTCCGTGGCCAGCGCTTCGTTCAATAAGGCGACGACCGTCTCGCGGTCCGCGCGATACGCACTCGTTACAGCACCGCGCTCGATGTGCTCCCGCGCGCGTTGCCGGATCTGCTGGATGTCGGATACGAAGTTACCGGGCATATTCGTCCTCCCTTGGTGAAAGCGCCGACCGCGGCACCGTTTACTTGCAAAATGGACACTCGACGCGACCGCATGACGCCATAGTTGACAAAACCTCGATGCCCGGCCCCTGTCGAGTTTGGGCAGGCGGCTCAGCGCACCGGACTGGCTTTGGTTCCCTCGTCCCCCGGCGCGCTCGAGGACCGGTGTTCTCCGCGAGCTGCTGGATCGCGCACGCGCTCCAGCTTGCGATACAGGGTTCGGCGGTCGAAACCGAGCACCTGGGCGGCCAACGTCTTGTTGCCGCCGACCGTCTCGAGAACCTTGAGGATGTAGCGACGCTCGACCTCCTCCATGGGAAGGAGCTCCGACGGGTCGTTGGATTCAATGCTGATCCGCGCGGTCTTGTAATCGCGGATCTTCTCCGGCAGGTCGTCCACGCCGATTTGGTCGAATTGCGCGAGCGCCACTGCACGCTCGATGCAGTTTTGCAGCTCGCGCACGTTGCCCGGCCACGCGTAGTTGAGAAGCTTGTCGGCTGTGGCACTAGTCATTCCGACGACGGGGCGGCGGCTCTGGGTGGCATAACGCTCGAGGAAGTGTTGCGCGACGAGCAAGATGTCACTGCCGCGCGAGCGCAAGGGCGGAACGTGGATGCGCACGACATTGATGCGATAAAAGAGATCCTCACGAAAGCGCCGCTCTTCGACCTCAGTCTCCAAATCGCGGTTCGTCGCTGCGATGATACGCGCGTCGAACGGCTGCTCCTGATCACCACCGACGGGACGCACCGTACGCTCCTGCAGCGCACGCAGGAGCTTGGCCTGCATACCTGCGGGCATTTCGCCGATCTCGTCCAGTAAGATGGTGCCCTTGCTCGCCTTAATGAACAAGCCGGGGCGGGCGGTACGCGCGTCGGTAAAGGCGCCGCGTGTGTGCCCGAACAATTCGCTTTCCAATAAATTTTCGGGCATCGCTGCGCAATTGATCGCGACGAACGCTCCTTCGCGCCGGCCGCTCTTCGCATGCAATGCCTTCGCGACCAACTCCTTGCCCGTACCGCTCTCGCCGGTGATGAGCACGGTGGTTTCGGTGTCAGCGACGCGCGTGATGAGCTCGCACATCTTGAGCATCGCCGGGCTGCTCCCGAGGATCTCGTCGAAGCGCTGTGTCCCGTCGACCGCTTGTCGAAGGCGCGTCACCTCTTCGCGGAGCGCTCGATGTTTCAGCGCGCGCTCGATTGTCAGCGCGAGCTCGTCCATGTCGAACGGCTTCGTAACGAAATCGTAGGCCCCGGCGCGAATCGCGGCGATGGCGGTCTCCATGTTGGCATAAGCGGTGATGACGATCACCGGCATGTCTTCACGACGGCTGACGAGCTGCTTACAAAGCGTGACGCCGCTCATATGCGCCATGTTCACGTCGGTGATGACTAGCCCAAAGTCTTCCCTCTCGAAGCGGGCGAGCGCTTCTTCGGGGTTCGTCGAGGTGGCGACGTCGAACTCGCGCCGGCGAAGCTCGCTCTCGAGCACCTCGCACATACTTCGGTCATCATCGATGATGAGGATGCGTCGGTCCATGTTTACGTTTGGGCGTGCACTGTATGGCCCCCCAGCTGAATGCGCCACCCCCATGACTTCCATGTGCGGCGTCGTGTGCGGCGTCGTTCCGCGTGCGTTTGTCACCTGTTTGCCCGCGTGAGCTTCGCTGCGTCCATTCCAGCTCGTCCGGCGCAGGTCCGCTTCCGATCCGGTGGGGCGGCCAGCGGCGTACACGCGCAGCGGCGTCGAGCGACCGAAGCGTCGACGGACCGGCTTCCGTCTCTCGCGCTTGTGCATGGCGCGCGCGATGCTCGAGCCCGCTTTCGGCGCGCTACGCGCGCAGCGCAGCTTTATGCACCAGCGGTGCGGCCGCTTGACCCCCTCGCCCTCCATGTAAGATTCACCCGTTGAATGACATCACTCCTTGCTGCGCTCCAGGAAGCGCGTGCAGCGTTCGCCGCTGCCGAAACGGTGGGACCTAGCGAGCGAGCCATCGCAAGAAGGCTGGCGCGGGAACTCGACGAGGCCATTGCGCCCTTGGAGGGCCGTCAGCCGGAGAAAGATCTGGTCTCTATCATTTGCCATGACCTGAAAGATCCGCTGGCTTCGATCGTAATGGGTGCCGGCTTCCTCAAGAAGACCATGCCCCGAGACGATGGAGCATCGCGTCGCGTGCTCGATGCGATCGTGCGTTCATCCGATCGCATGGGCCAGGTAGTCGCGAACTTCCACGATCTCGCGAAACTCGAGTGCGGGCTTTTGTCCATCGAGGTGCATTCCTGTGACGTTACCGCCGCGCTCCGTGGCATCCTCGGCCCGTTAGGGGTCCAAGCCCAGGAGCGCGGAGTCATCTTGCGCTTCGAGGCGCCGCCCGAGCCCGTCCTCGCGCTTGTTGACCGGGCGCGCCTGCTACAAATCGTCTCGAACCTGGTAGGCAACGCCGTCCGATTCACCCCTGCGGACGGGACGGTCATCGTCCGCGTCGCTGACACCGGAGCTGCCAACGACGCCAATCGCGTTCGCATCGAAGTGGAGGATACCGGCCGGGGTATTGCCACCGAGCGATTGCCGAACCTCTTCGACTATGCAGCCAATGCACGCCGGGCGCCCCGCGACGGGCCAGGCCTCGGCCTTGCCATCGTCCGAGGGCTCGTCGAATGGCACGGTGGCGAGGTAACGGTGCGGAGCACGCTGGGCGAGGGGAGCACCTTCGCGATCCTGCTGCCACGGGCGAGCGGCTGACGCGGGCATGTCTCAGTCGCGCCATCCCTGTTCCTGCACGTAATCGTGAAGGTCGGAGTCATCGATCGAAACGGGTGGCAGAAACACGCTTACCCGCTCGCGCTGCCACCAGCCGTCGCGCCTTTGTTCAGTGAATCGGTAGCGCCAGACGCTGGCCCGGAGCCACCGTGGGCGCGTTCCCGCAAAGGGATCGCGCGTTAGCAGGTGCGACACGGGCTGGCCGCCTTCGAGCAGCTTCCAGACGAGGTGCACGAGCCATGGCTCTTGGTCGATCGTCTCTCCTCTTGTTGCCGCGCCGTTGCCTACGAACCAGAACTGCCAGTCGAGGCGGTAATGGTATGGCGAGACGAGGCACGGCCTCCGGCGTGGGTCGCCCGGCATGCAAGGAAGCTCGTATTGCTCCCAGAGTGCCCCTTCAACGGGGAAAGCGTCCATCGTGCCCTCGAGGATGACTTCGTAACGGGCACGGTCGACGTCTCCGAAGGCGCCGTACGAGTTGACGAGCGCCAGCGGATCGAAGGATCGATTCATCGATTGATCGCACGACGCGAGATTAACGGCGGGTGCGATGCTGAGGATCGCTACGAATACGCCCAGCACCCCCACCGCGCGCTCTTGCACGGCGGAGGGCGGCAGCGAGCGGCAATGCGCTTCCAGCTTTGCCAGCGCGGAAGTAATCCGGAGTCGTCGCCGCCATGCGGCCGGCAAGGTGGCCCGAATGAATGCGCTGTCGTCGAAGCACGCGAGGGCAGGCACAAGCGTGAGCCAATTGAGAAAGGAGAGATTCCCGCTCAAGATCAGGAAGAGTTGGAGCAGGACGAGCAGGACGCCGGCTACGTGACGCGAGCGACGGAAGCCGAAAGCGAACCATGGGACCACAAGCTCCACCGCGAGGGTGAACACCACGCCGCCGGCGTGGATCGAGTGGGGCGCCCGGTGCAGCCACCATGAGAGGGGACCGGGGTTGGGCTGGGTTTCGAAGTGGTAGTCCAGGCAGGTCAGGTGGATCCAGCACGGATCGTGGCGCAGCTTGATGAGGGCGGAGCCCATCATCACGCGAAAGATCAGCCAGCGGAGGAGCAGAATCAAAAGGCGAGGCGCGCGCGTCCGCGGCATGGGCGCGACCCCTCGAACCGGGCAAAGAAACACGGCTAGAAAGCCAGTCTCGAGGAGTTGGAGCTCCCAGCCGTATCCGAAGAAGATCTGGCCGACGTGGACGAACGACCCATAAATCAGCCATAGGGCGAGCTGGAGAAGCGCATTGGTCGCGCCGAGCAGTGCTGCGGCGGCGAGCAATACGCCGACCCAGCAAGCGGCCCGCATCACGCCGTCGGAGGCACCGGTCAGCCAGAACAGCGTCGGCGTTCGCCAGAGCGCAGAGCCACCGAGCGCGACGCGCTCGCGCGCCATGAACTCTTTGACGGGAAGCAAGCCGTGGCTCCCCAGCAGTGGATCGAGATGCACGGCAAGCGAGACGAAGGCGGCGAGGTACACGAGCGCGAGCAGACGCACGACCAACCAGCGCGTGATCTCGTAGGTCGAACGGTCATCGCGCATGCGCTGCCACCAGGCGGTGCGCACCAGCGGCAGGTAGTCGCCTTCGGTCGTGAGGTGGTCGGAGCCGTCGTGCGCCATCGAGCGGGCAGATTGCCTACTAATAGAACATGGCAGACGTAAGCATCTTGCTCGTTTGCTCAGCAGCCGATGCTACCCTCTGCCGCGTGATTCGCGCTCTGAGCCAGCCGTACGCCTGCCGCTGGGGGGTACCGGTCGTCAACCGCGTCGAGACGGCGATTTTTGTCCAGACGTACTTCGTCCGCTGCATGGACTGCTCCTATTGTCATGACTCGTGCTGCCAGTATGGCGTAGACGTCGACGTGACGAACGTCGCGCGCCTGGATGCGCACGCGGCGAGCCTTGAGCAGTACACCGGGATTCCGCGCGCTCGCTGGTTCACGGGCGAGTGGTGCGATGACGGCGAGTTTCCGGGAGGGCGGCAGACGCGAACGCGCGTGGAGGAGGGGGCGTGCGTCTTCCGCAACCGACGCGGGCGCGGCTGCGCCATCCACTCGTTTGCCGTGGAACGAGGGATTGATTACCACGAGCTGAAGCCCATGGTCAGCGTCCTCTTCCCCATCACGTTCGATGGCGGATTGCTGCATCCGTCAAACGAGATTTCGGATCGCTCGCTCCAGTGCATCGACGACGGTCCGACGCTCTATCGCGGAGTGCGAGGCGAAGTCGGCTGGTACTTTGGCGAGGACCTCGTCCACGAGCTCGACGCGATCGAGGCCGTCTCGCTCATGGTCGCAAGCTCAAGCTGAGGAGCGAGCAGCGCTGCGGTGTTTTAATGGGCGGCTCCGACCCGCCTTGCCCAAACGGGCAGCGCGAAGTAGGCTCGGCCCCCCTTTCTCTCCTATCGGAAACGAAGCCATGGCCCGCGTCACTGTCGAAGATTGCCTAGAGCGTGAGGAGAACCGTTTCGCCCTTGTCGTTCTTGCGGCGCAGCGCTGCCGCCAACTGATGAAAGGCGCGGGACCGCTCGTGCACTCCAAAAACAAAGCCGCCGTCACTGCGCTCCGCGAGATTGCTGCCGGTAAGGTTCACTACGACCGCCCCAGCATCCAGGCCGTTCAAGTTTACATCGAAGAGCTGAACAAGCGTGAGTTCGGTGAATGATTGACGGGCCGCAATCGGCGCGACCGAGAGATTGAGGCGGGCGCACGCGCGCACTACGAAGACCCTGCTTATTACACGAGCACATATGCGCCGCGTATCGAGGATGTGGCATTTTACGTCCATCAAGCCGTCCGCGCACGCGGGCCCATCCTCGAGTACGGCGTAGGAAATGGGCGGATCGCCCTACCGATCGCGCGGCATGGCGTCGACGTAGTCGGGGTGGACCACTCGCGACCGATGCTCGCCGACCTTCGGGAACGCATCGCGCGTGAACCCGAAGAGGTGAAGCGACGTGTGAAGCTGGTGACGGGCGACATGCGGCGCGTGCGCCTCGACCGTCGTTTCCCCCTCGTTGTTTGCGCGTTCAATACCGCCCTCCACCTTTATGATCGTCGCGACGTGGAACGATTTCTGGCTAGCGTCCGGGATCACCTCGCACCCGGGGGCCTTTTCCTCGTCGACCTGTCGATGCCGCCGTTGACCGACCTAGCCCGTGATCCCGCCCGTCCGTACAACGCACCGCGGTTCAAGCACCCCACCGCGGGGGTGGTGGTAAAGAATCGCGAATATTTCGATTACGATCCGATCCGGCAGGTGCTTTTCGTGTCGATGGAGTTCGAGCCAGTGGACGAGCCCAGCAGGCGCTGGGCGACGCCGCTCTCGCATCGCCAGTTCTTCCCCCAAGAGTGGGAGGCCCTCCTGCATTACAACGGCTTCGAGGTCGATCGCGTGGAGGGCGACTTCACGGGCGGACCACTCGCACGAAACAGCGAGGTGATGGTGTGGCATGCCCGGAGGCGGCGGTGACCGTCGCCGAGCGTCTGGCTGAGGTGCGCCTGCGGATCGAGCACGCAGAGCGTCGCTCGGGGCGCCCACCCGGATCGGTGCGCCTGCTAGCGGTCTCGAAGAGACATTCCGAAACCGCGATCCGCGAGGCGTACGCCGCGGGGCAACGCGTGTTCGGCGAGAGTTACGCGCAGGAGCTGGAGGCCAAGTCCAACGCGCTTACCGATCTCTCCGGTATCGAATGGCACTTCATCGGCCACTTGCAGACGAACAAGGCCAAGCTCGTGGCCAGACATGCGCATACCGTTCACACCGTGGACTCCGTGGTGCTCGCAGGGGAGCTGGGAAAGCGCGCCGGACAGGCCGGGCGCGTCTTGCCCGTGCTCGTCGAGGTGAACGTCGGCGGCGAGGCTCAGAAGGCCGGAGCGGCGGCAAGCGAGATCCGGGAGGTGATGGACTCCATTCGGGCGCAACCGTTTCTCGACCTGCGCGGATTGATGACCATGCCGCCCGCCGGCGATCTGGTGGTCGCCCGCCGGGTCTTCGAGACCCTGGCGACCCTCAGGAATATTCACGGTGGCGACAGAGTCCTGCCGGAGCTCTCGATCGGGATGTCGGCCGACCTGGAGGTGGCCATCGCGTGTGGTGCAACGCTGGTGCGGGTGGGGACCGGCGTCTTTGGGGCTAGATGACGACGATGCCTTGCCGGCTCGCGCCAGCGGCGTCGTTGCCTCCGGCAAACTGGGTTGGGCCGGGTCCACTTCGGATCGTGCGGTGGGGTGTTGCGGTTGTCTGAGGCTATGCACGCCTCCACCGGTTGACGATCACGCGAAGCTTGTCTCGCCAGCCCAGCTCATCCGGTGCTTCCACCAATCGCGCTGCAAGCGTTCGCGCTTCTTCTTGCTGCGGCTGCATGGCCAGCGCCCTGTGGGTCGCCTGCCGGGCCT
>JALYHV010000062.1 GCA_030776205.1 Myxococcota bacterium
GACCATGGCGGCGGTGGCGCGGGTCCTCGAACGCGACGAGAGCTGGGCCGTCCGTGTCCTCGCCGCACGCGCGGTCGGACGGCTGGGGGCAGCGGGGGCCGGTGCCGAGGCCAGCCCGGAGCTCGTCGCCGTCGCAACGAGAGATCCATATGCGCTCGTTCGAGAGGCCGCGCTCGAGTCCCTCGCGTCCTTCGACGCCGCCGCCGCGAAGGTGCTGGCCATGCGCATGGCCGGCACCGAACCGGAGCCGCGCGTCCGAGACACGGCGAGGGCGGTTGCCGCAGGCGAAAGACCAGCCGGCGAGTAGACTCGCCGCATGAGAGGCGTGGCGCTCTTCCGCGTGCAGGTCGCGAGCGCGTTCGCCGCCGCAGCAGCGATCGCGGCCTGCCGTGATCTCTCGAGCTTCAGCACGGCGGGCGACCATTTCGAGGGTGTCGTGGTGAGCGCAGATTTCGTGCGTACTGGCGTCGATCTCGGCACGAGGGTCTGCATGACGCTCGACGCCGATCATCTTCAGGACACGCCAGGTTTGCTCTGGAGCAGCGACGGCCGGTTCCGGGCCGCTCCGCTCAGACCCATCCCGCAGATCTGGCATGACCCGCTCTCGACGCTCTCCTTCGGCGAAGGCCGATTGAAAAACCTCCTCTACGTGGCCACCGCGAGCGCTCCCTTCGGAGACGGCAACGGCAACGATGTGTTCGCGGTCGTGTCCCTGATGCAGTCGGGCAGGGTCGAGCTGCGGCTGCTCCGGAGCACGCCATCCCTCGCTGCGGACGGCTCCACCCCGGGAGCCGGCGGTGGCGTGTTCGCGGTCTTCGACCTCTCGCGCGGCGGCGGCCCATGCTCGTCCTAGGCGTCGAGTCGTCATGCGACGAAACGGGCGCGGCGCTCGTCGATCTCGAAGGTCGCGTCCTAGCGGACGTCGTTCACACACAGGCCAGCGTGCACGAGCCGTATGGTGGCGTCGTTCCGGAGCTGGCCTCGCGCGATCACCTCCGCAACGTCGGTCCCGTGATCCGGGCCGCGCTCTCGCGTGCGGGCAAGAGCCTGGCCGACGTGGACGGCATCGCGGTGACGAACCGCCCCGGGCTCGTTGGGGCGCTGCTCGTCGGCGTGCAGGCGGCGAAGGGGCTGGCATGGGCGTCCGGCAAGCCTCTCGTCGGAGTCGACCACTTGATGGGGCACGTGCTCTCGGTGTTCCTGCGGCGAGGGGACGGCGATCCGCCGCTGCCTCGGTTTCCCTTCGTGTGTCTGCTCGTGTCCGGTGGTCACACCGCTATTTATCGCGTCAACGGCCCTTCGCCGGAGGCGATCGTGGAGCTCGGCGGGACGCGCGACGACGCGGCGGGCGAGGCGTTCGACAAGGTGGCCAAGGTGCTCGGGCTCGGTTACCCAGGCGGACCTGCCGTGGACCGCCTGGCGGCGCTCGGCGACGCGTCCGGCGTAAAGCTCTCGCCGCCGATGGGGTTGGCGTCGTCTTGCGAAATGAGCTTTTCGGGGATCAAGACGCAGGTGGCGCAGCTCGTTGCGCGCAAGGGGGACGCGCGCGACGACACGTGGGTGGCGAACGTGTGCGCGGCGTTTCAGGCGACGGTGACCGGCGTTCTCGCTCGCAAGACGATCCATGCCGCGGAGCGCGAGGGGGTCGAGGACGTCGTGCTCGGAGGGGGGGTGGCCGCCAACCGCGAGCTGCGGAGCCGCATGGCGAGGCTCGGCGCCGCCCGCGGGCTTCGCGTCCTCGTGCCCCCGCTGGCGAGCTGCATGGATAACGCGGCCATGATCGCGTACGCGGGCGCCCTGCGTCTTTCGCGCGGGGAGCGGGACGGATGGGAATTGCTGGCCACCAACCGCACCGTGCTCGAGCGGCGCACGCGCAAAGGTGGCGGTCGCCGGTAGGGGCGCGGCTTTCGCTCCGCGATCGCTATTTCCGGTGCTTCAGGCTCTTGCTGTCGCGCTTTGCCGTCGTGTCGAGGGTACCGACCTGGGCGAGCCGGATGACGAGGTTGTCTCCCCTGCCCGTGACTTGGTAGTTGGGCACGCCATCGCGGAAGGTGACAGTGAGCTCCGCACCGCTTGGGTCATTGCTGACCTTGATGGCGGCTATCCGCGAGTCGCGCGCCGCCAGCGGACCGGCGGCCTCGAGAGATTTCCGACCAGGGAGCTTGATCGCGAACCCCATCGGCTGCTGCGCGCCTTGAATCACTTCGATCGGCGCGTCCATCTTCAGGCGAAGCACGTTCCCGTGGTGTACTGGACCGTTGCCGAAGGGCGCGGGCCTGACGTGGTGCTTGCGCGTGCCCTTGTTGGGGTCCGAGCCGTCGTCGCCCGCAGCCAGGGTGGCGCTCGGTTCATGATTCGCGGGAGCCGTTTCGGGCAGAGGCGACGCGCCGACAGGCGGAGCCGCGGACGACGGGGCGGAGCCAGGGGCGGCGGGGGCGAGGACGCCGTTGGGGACCGCGCTCCCCGCGGCAACGGCGGAGGGGCTCTCCGTCGGAGCGACCGCCACCGGCTCGGGGGCCGGGTCGTGATGCGATTTCTTGAGGGCCAGTGCCCCCGCGATCGCGACGAGCATCACGGCGCTCGCCATTGCTGCCTTGCGCTTGGTCAGCCTGGACTTCGTCGCCGCCGAGCCTTCTTCGCCCGGGGGCGAGCTGCCGTCGCCGCGGACCACGCGACGACCGCTTGCGTGCAACCCTCCGCCGAACGCAGGCGCCGTCGTCCGCCTGACCGAAGCCGGTTCGTCCGCTCGGACGCGTTTCTTCGCCAGCAGCCCGACGGTGGTCTTTGCCCGCTGGGCGACACGCGCCAACGCCGGGCCGACGGAGGCGACCTGCCGCGCAAAGGCCCCCCTCATCCGCGCCGAGGCTTCCTCTATGGCGGCCAGATCGTCCGCCCCGCTGTCGGGCGTAATGGACGCTCTCGGGTCTCGAGGAAGCGGTCTGTTCCCGTCAGCGGCGGGGGGCAGATCGGTGTAGCGCAGCGTCACGACGAGCTGCGGGACACGGGAATCTGCGTCGACCGCAACCTCGACGCGATCGATGCTCGCGGGCCGCTTGTTTCCGCTCGACGCGTCCTCCAGCTCGAGGGACCGCCCGACCTGCAAGAACCCGAGGTCGCTGCCCACCGTGACGGCATTCGGGTGGGAGTCCTTGATTTTGGCGCGCATGGGCGAGGCGAGTCCGTCGATGTGCAGCCG
>JALYHV010000063.1 GCA_030776205.1 Myxococcota bacterium
GTCGTGGCCAAGCCGTCGGCGCGGGGAGGGCCGGGCGTGCTCGACCTCGTCGCGGGTCCGCACGGCGCGAGCGCGCGGCGGGGGGTAACTCTTGCCGGCGCGACGCTGCCTCTATTCGGGGCCAAACGGGGTAGTGGGTGCACCGGAGCGTGGTGGCTCGTCGGGCCTCTCGCCTGGACATGCTCGGACCTCGCGCTCTTGTCGCGCGAGCCAGAGCCGGACCGGGCCGCGACCCCCACCGCAAGTGAGGCTATCGCGCGCGATTATTTCTTCGTTCGTACCCCGGCGACCGCCGGATACGACAGCCTCGAGGCCGCGCAAGAGAGAGAGGCGGATCGGGAGCTCGAAGCTGGGTGGGGCGTCGCCGTCGTGGAGCAGCGCACCGCCGGCGACGAGCGCTGGGCCCGCACGACAAAGGGCATCTGGATCGCGGCCCGCGATCTCGTCCCCGCGCGGGCTTCCACCTTTCACGGCGAGCCGCTCCCGGAGGGAAAGCTCGACGTCGCGTGGGTGCGGGCTGATCGCGCGCGCGTCTGGTCGTCGCCGGCGCGAACGGCTTCGCGAACCGACGCCCCCCGTGACATGCTCGTGCGCTTTCAGGTGGTCCATGTCCGCGAAGAGGCCGGACCGTTCTGGCGAATCAGCGACGAAAGCGCGGGCGCTGCCGAACAGTGGGTCCTCGGCGCGGACCTGGCGCGACCCACGATTGGCGCGCCCCCTGCCGAGGTGACCCGGCCCAGGTCACGCTGGATCGACGTCGAGCTCGCGAGTCAGACGCTCGTCGCGTACGTCGGAGAGCGACCGGTCTACGCGACGATCGTGTCCACCGGTCGCGGCTCGGCGGCGCAGGCGCGCGAGGCTCCCCCCGAGGTCAACGCAAGAACGGGAACGGCGACGCCTCGTGGCGTGCACCACGTTTGGGTAAAGCTCCTCGGCTCCGACATGAGCGATGTGGCGCGAGACGACACCGACGCCCACTACTCACTCGACGAGGTGCCTTACGTGCAGTTCTTCGACAACGCCGTCGCCCTCCATGGGACGTACTGGCACGGCGACTTTGGCCGTGAGCACAGTCACGGGTGCGTGAACCTTGCGCCAAAGGACGCGCGCTGGCTGTTCGACTTCACCGGCCCGCGGCTGCCGACCGGCTGGGCCGCCGCCTACCCGAGCGCGGTGGACGAGGGCACGCTGGTCCGGGTGCGCTAGCAGACCGCATTGCCTTTCGCTTCGCGCAAGCATCGACAGGGCGCGCAGGCGATTGTTTCCAGCACCGGACACCGTGTGGCACGCTGGGTGGATGGGTCTTCCGGCGGCGCGCGCTCCACGGTCTCGGTGGCTGGTTCTCGTCGTTGCCGCCTTGCCGGCGGCCCTCGCCGTGGCGTCCTGCAGCTCCTCGAACAGTCCCGCCCCAGCCGCGGCCGAGGCGGGCGCGCTCTGTCCCGCGACTCCGGAGCTCGCCAACGGTCAGGCCTGCGCACCGGAAGGGCTGCGCTGCGCGCCCGAATACGCCTGCGGGATCACGACGGCCATCCTCGTGTGCACCTGCACGCGCGGGAGCTTCCAGTGCGTGGACGGCGCGGGCATGCCCGTGGACCCGGGCGCGCCTCCTTCGTGCCCGGGGAGCCCGTTCGACGCGGGTCCGTGCCCACCGACCGAGTCCGCTGCGCAGTTGGCGGCGTGCTCGGCGCCAGGCCAGCTTTGCGCGTACCCCAGCGCGTGCTCTGGCATGTTCGACACGTGCCAGTGCTTCGCCGGTCGAACGACCGCGGGCCAGTTCGGTCTCCGCTTCGAGTGCTCCGCCCGGAGTTGCCTCTACACGGAAGCGGCGGCTCCGGCGGGAACGGACGCCAAAGGGACACCCGACTCCAGCGACGCCGCGTCTTCGCCCGCCCTCGACGCGAGCGAAGGCGGCGAGGCCGCGACACCGTTCGACGCGGGCATGCGCACCGAAGCCGCCGCCGACGCGCAGAACCTCGACGCGACGAGTCTCGACGCGTCCGACTAGCCCGGGGCGCTACTCGTCCCAGCCCGAGTCGACGTCGCCGGCGGTTCTTTCGGC
>JALYHV010000064.1 GCA_030776205.1 Myxococcota bacterium
TCGACGACGAACATGACCGGATTACGGATTTGGTGGCGCGGGTCTAGCTTGTGAAAGGAGTCGACGATCGCGCGGCGTACGATCGGTGCGTCGAAGAGGGGCCGCGACTGACCACGGGCCCGCCTGGTGCCCGGGACGATCCGGCTGCTCGCACCTGCTGCATCAAGCGTAGCTGGCGTGTCCGATCGCAGTGGCAACGAATCAGTCTTTGCGAGGTTGGCGCTCATGGTCGGTGCTCCAGGTCAGAATTTGTCACGCGAGCTGCTCGGCGATGGGACCAAGCGCCAGCGCCGGAATGAACGTCAGCGCACCGACGATGATGACGACTGCGACGAGCATCGCGACGAAGAGAGGCGTGTGCGTCGGCAGCGTGCCGGCCCCGCTGGGGACGAGCTTCTTTTTGACGAGAGAACCCGCAAGCGCGAGCACCGGAATCTTCACCCAAAAACGCCCGAAGAACATCACGATTCCCAGTGCCGTGTTATAAAATGGTGTGTTGGCCGACAGGCCGCCGAACGCGCTCCCGTTATTGTTCGATGCCGACGAGAACGCATAAAGAACCTCGCTGAAACCGTGCGGTCCTGGGTTGGCGATACCCTTCTTCCCTGCCTCGACCACGACGGCGACCGCCGTCGAGATGAGAACCGCCGCGCACGGAAATAAAATGGATAAAGACGCCATTTTCATTTCGTAGGCCTCTATCTTTTTTCCAAGATATTCCGGGGTGCGTCCCACCATCAAACCAGCTACGAAAACGGCGACGATTGCGAACATCAACATGCCGTACATCCCAGAGCCCACACCGCCGAAGATGACCTCTCCAAGCTGGATGAGCCACATGGGCACGAGCCCGCCGATCGGGGTGAACGAGTCGTGCATGGAGTTGACGCCGCCGTTCGAAGCCGCGGTGGTCGCTGCGGCGTAGAGAGCCGACGACGAGACGCCGAACCGCAGCTCCTTCCCCTCCATGTTCCCACCCGGCGCAAGCGCGCTGGCAAAGCGGTCGACGTGGAGCGAATCGAGGAGCGGGTTACCCGCCTGCTCCCGCGCCACGCAGACCCAGAGCAGGGGGAGGAAGACCACGAACATCGCGGCAAGGAGCGCCCACCCTTGGCGCGTGTCCCTCACCATTTTTCCAAACGTATGCGTGAGCGCTGCCGGTATGGCCAAAATAGACAAGAGAATGACGAAATTCGCGAGTGGAGTCGGGTTCTCGAAGGGGTGGGCCGAGTTTGCGTTGAAGAAGCCTCCACCGTTGGTGCCGAGGTTCTTGATCGCGATCTGCGAAGCGGCGGGGCCAATCGCGAGCAACTGCTCGACGACGTCCTTGCCGTCGGCGTCCTTGAGCGCCTGGAGAAGCGCCACCGAGCGATACGCGCCAAAGCTCTGCACGACGCCCTCGGAGACGAGAAACACACCAAAAACGAGCGAGAGCGGCAGCAGAACGTAGAGCGTCGTTCGGACCAGATCGACCCAAAAATTGCCGATTCCAATGGCTTGTTTCCGGCTGATCGCCCGGATGAGAGCAGCGAGGATGGCCATTCCGGAAGCGGCCGAGACGAAGTTCTGGACGGTCAGACCCAACATCTGTGTCGCGTAACTGAGCGTCGTTTCTCCGCCGTAGCTCTGCCAGTTCGTGTTCGTGCTGAAGCTGACAGCCGTATTCCAGGAGAGGTCTGCCGAAGGCGCAGGAAGCGCCTGGGGGTTTAGCGGCGCAAAGCCTTGTAGTCGCTGGATGAGGTAGACGGCCGTCACCCCGACCACATGAAACCAGAGCATCGCCGTCGCATAGGCGACCCAGGACATTTCACGCGCGTCGTCACCTGCGGGCACTGCTGCGGCCCGATACATCAGGCGTTCGATCGGCCCGAGGATGCTCTCGAGCAGCAATCGCTGGCCGCTATAGACACGAGCCATGTAGGCGCCGAGCGGCTTCACGAGTGCGAGTAGCACGATGAAGTAGAGGGCAATCTGAGCGTACGCTTGCCAGGTCACGAGAATGCCTCCGGCCTGAGCAAGGCGACGAACAAATAGACGAGAAGACCTGCGGAGAGCACTCCGCCTAGGACGTACAGGAGCGGCATGGCGACCTCAGACGCGTTGGCAAAGACGCAAAAACCCCCAAGTCAGCGCAAAGAGCGCCGCAGTGAGTGCGGCAAAGGCGAAGTCCATCATGCGAAACACCTCGGGCTCGACGGGGTGAGCGGGCAACGCAGGAACCCTAAGACATTCGTCGTTAAGGCCGCGTTAGGAGTCACGCGCACGGCATCAAAAAATCGTAAATTCGCGAGCAGCGCCGTCCGGCGAAGGTACGCGCCTCAGCGCGTTGATGCTCCAAACTGCACGATGGCGCTGCCCGCCAGGATGACGGCGAGGCCGATCCACGTAGAGCCAGGGATTTCTTCCCGGAAGAGAGCCCTCCCAAAGAGCACGCTGACGATGGCGAACAACGCGACGTAGGTCGCGAGGAGCTTCGAGAAATCCATGGGCAGAAGGTTGACGATGACCCCGTAGGCCGCCAGGGTCCCGCAACCGAGCACGCACAGCGCCCAACCCCCTCCGCGCAGGCCGCCGCGAATCATTGCGTCGCCTCCAACTTCGAAGACTGCGGCGAGCAGCATGACGCTTGCTTCGGTAAGGCGACGGGCGATGGGCGACATGGGCGCGGCGGCACTATGCGCCACCGTCTCGAATGATCAACGACAGTTTCGCCCATGACCCACCGCTGCCCGCGGCGGTGCAGGCTCGCGGTGTTCGCGATCTCACGTCACAATGAGTTCGGTGACGTCCCCGTCGGACCATCGCATCGCGCGGCTCATCGATGAAGAGCGGCTCGTTGAAGCCGCGCAGCTCTCGAGCGCGACGGGAGACGCGCAACTCGCGAGCAGGCTTTACGAACGCGCCTGCAAGTGGGACGAGGCGGCTCGAGAGGCTCTGCGCGCGGGAGACGCGATGCGCGCGCTCGAGCTCGCCGTCGCGGCCGGCGATGAACGACTGACGCAGCAGGTAGCGCAGGCCGTATCGGCGAATGAAGTCACGGCCATACACGCCGCGGACCGTCTAGCTGCACGCGGTCACCATGCGTGGGCAGCGCGCATTCTCGAGCTCGTGGGGCGATCGGTCGACGCCGCTCGCGAATGGGAGCACGCCGGAGATGCGATGCGCGCGGCGGCAGCGCTGGATCGAACAGGGCACCCGGCGCGCGCCACACGCGTCCTCGAAGCCGCGCTTCGTCGCGATCCCGCGCTGAGCAGCGTGGCGATCATGCTGGGTGCGTTGCTGGTCCGTTACGAAAAATGGGAGACGGCGGTGCGCGTGCTCCAGCGCGTTCCACCCAGCTCCGTACACAGGAGAGAGGCGCTGGTTTCGCTCGTGCGCGCGCTCGACGGGCTTCAGCTTTCCCAGGCGGCACGCGAGGCCGAGGCGGAGCTGGCATCACTCGGGGGGCGGGCGACGCCAGACGTGCGCGGCGCGGTGCTGCCTAGTGGCGCACCCGTGCCGGCGCGCCTCTACGGCCGTTACGACGTGCTGCGGGAGGTGGCTTCGTCCGCAACCGCGCGAGTCCTCGAATGCCTCGACGTCGCGCGCGGTGAACGCGTTGCCGTCAAGCTGCTCTCGGTGTCGGATACGCCCGGTCCCGCACGCGACGCGCTCGCCCGTTTCGAAAGGGAGACTCGGGTGCTGCGCGCGCTCGAGCACCCGCAGGTCGTGCCCGTTTGCGACTTCTTGCTCGAACCGCCCGCGCTCGTCCTCGCCTGGATGGGCGGCGGTACGCTCGAGAAGATGCTCGCACCGGGCCAACCGCTGGCACCCGCGCGCGCGATTGAGATTGCCGAGTCTCTGCTGTCGGCGCTGGGTGCAGCCCACCGCGTTGGGATCCTTCATCGCGATGTCAAACCGGCAAACGTGCTCTTTAACGACGCGGGGGCCGCGCTCCTGAGCGACTTCGGCGTCGCACATGTTGCGGACATCTCGGCCACCGCGACCGCAGGCAATTTCGGAGCACGGGCTTACATGAGCCCCGAGCTGCGGGCGGGTCACGCCGCGAGCGTGGGTAGCGATCTCTTCGCCGTTGGGCTTGTGCTACGCGAGATGCTGACGGGTGAACCGCCGCTGGAGGAGCGATTACCCTCTTGCCGACCGAGCGAGGCGCACCGGGGACTCGATGCTCGGCATGACGCCGCCATCGCGCGTATGACCGCGAGCGACCCCGCCCACCGTCCTGCGGACGCAAACGATGCGCGGGCGCTGCTGCACGGATCCGGCGGCGAGCGCATCTCCTGGCCGGTGGCGGCGGAACCGTCTCCCCAGCGATCGCGCGGCTGGTCGGTACCCCTTTCACGGCCTTCGTTGGCGCGCGTCGCTGTCGCGGGTGACGGGGCGCTTGTCGACACGTGGGCGGGTCGGCCAATCGAGCGCTTTTCGCTGACCGAACGTGCGCTCGTGATGGCGCGTGCCTTCGCCAGCGCGGACGACAGCGGACTTCAGACGGTACTCCGAGTCGATCGCGAGGATGACACGATCTGGCTCGAGCTCATCACCGGCAGAGTGCTCGATCGCGCGCTGTCGAGCGCGGAACATGAGCTGTTGCGCGGTACGTTACGGGCTTTGCACGATGCCGGCGCTGTCCACGGCAACATCGACCGGGCACACATCGTCTTGCAGGGCGTGTGCGGCCCTCGTCCGATCCTGCGTTTTGCCGCGGCCGACGCGCCCGCCGACGCTTTCGAATGCGATTTTCTGGCGCTCGCGCAGCTCTAAAGACAGGGCATTTAGTCTCGGGCCTGCCGTGCTGGCGGCGTAATGCGAGCCCGCGGCGCCGACCCCGATCTGCCGCGCAGCACGAGAGCCACCGCTCCCAGGACGATGATCGCGCCAAACAGACTCGCGGTGCCGAAGTGCTCGCCGGCGGCTGCGACGCCCAGTGCGACCGCTATGACCGGATTGATGTAGGCGTAGCTCGTCGCCACGGCGAGCCGCGTGTGCTGCATGAGGTACGAGTACGCCGAGAATCCGCCTACGGAACCGAGCAGGCAGAGGTACACCACGGCAAGCACCGCCCGCGCCGACGGCGCCGTGGGGACCTGCTCGTGCACGCCGTAGCTGAGCACGAACGCGAGCGCGCCGCCTGCGAGCATCTGCGCCGCGGTGCGCATCGTTCCGGCGGGAGCGGGCACTCGCCTGTCGAGGACGAAGGCCAGCGCCCAACCCATAGGGGCGAGCAGGCCGCAAAGCGCGCCCACCGGGCTCGCGCGAAGCTCACCGCCTGCGTTCAGAACGGCCACCCCGGCCACGCCGATCAGTACGCCTACGACCTCCTTTCGGGTCAGCCGCTCGCCGAGGAGGCGAGCGAACAGCGAAGCCCAGAGAGGCATCGTCGCAACGAGAATGGAGGCGAGACCCGACGAAATCGACTGTTCTGCAAAGTTGACGAGGCAGTTGCCGACTATGAAATAAAGGCTTCCTGTCAGCGCGGCTCCCGCCCACTCGAGGGTCCGCGGTAGCCGCTCGTGCCGAGCGAACGCCACGCCGAAGAGGAGGAGGCCCGCACAGAAGAAGCGGAGCGCACCAATCAGGAATGGAGGGAAGCTCTCGAGCGCGATGCGGATGCCGAAGAACGTGGAACCCCACAGGATGCACACGGCCAAGAAGGCGATCGCAACGCGTGAAGACGGCGCCGAGCCACGGAGACCGTTTGGTCGCTCGGCAGACGCCGATCGGTCGTCGATCACCGCACGATGCGGCATCAGCGCTCGTCGACGATCGGGACGACCAGCTCGCGCGCTTCGCCTTCCCGCTCGTACGCCACCCGCAACTCACTCGCCGCCTCGAGGGATTCAAACGCCATCTGCGCTTGCTCGGGTCGCTCGATCGGTAAGCCATTCACAGTCGTCACCACGTCGCCGGGCTTCAGGTCGACGCCGGCCCAAAATGCGCCGTCATGGAGGGCAAGGATCCGGAAGCCGTGAAACTTACCGCCGACGCGTACGGGTCGGTCATCGAGCTCCACACGCTGAAGCAAGATACCGAGCCCCTGCGCGACTGCGGCACGAACGGCATGTCGCCGCAGCAGCTGGAGGGGTCTGGGGGCAGCCAAGGAGCGCGCGGCCGGTGCGCCTGCGTCGGGCGGGGGGCCGTGGACGTCGGCTCGACCGAATGTGTCGTCGTCGTCTGCCGCGTTGCGCGCTGGCGTGGCACGGCTTCCGCCGCAGCCAGCCCCGGCGATAACGAGCCAAATTAGGATCGGAAGGCACCCGAGAGGCTGGCCGGCCGACAGGGCTGCGCGATGTTGTCCCGGTCGCCTGATCACGATGCGCTCGCGTCGCCGTCGTGTATTTGCTGATACGCGGCCCATACGCGCGCGTGGACTTCCTCGATCGTGCCCGCACCGCGGACGTGAACCACGCGATCGTGCGGCATGTGCTGGGCGAGCTCGCCATAGAAAGAGGCGAGCGCACGTTGCACTTCGTTCTCGTCGTAGAGCTGGGCAGCCTCGCCGCGTCGCTTGCGGCGCTCTGCGGCCTCCTCGGGCGACACATCGAGCACGACGGTCAAATCAGGTCGACGCGCGTGGCGGTTGAGCGATCGGATCCATTCGAGCGCTTCCTTTGCCGATGCTCCTGTGGAGACGCTTTGGTACGCGAGGCTAGAAGCGTCATAACGGTCGGATACGACGACGCCACCATCCGACACGAACGGGTCGATCGCGCTCTCGACATGGTCCATGCGATCGGCGGCGAAGAGGAGCGCCATCGTCATCCAGCCCGGCGCACGACCACCCGGCAGCACCAGCCTGCCGCTAAGGACCTGCCGTGCAAGCGCACCTACCGGGCCGTCGCTAGGCTCCCGGGTGGCCCTCACCGGAACGAGCAGAGTACGAAGGCGCTCCGCCAGCAAGGCGACTTGCGTCGTCGTTCCGGCGCCGTCGATACCTTCCAGCACCACGAAGCGACCGCGGACGCTCACCATGATGCGACCAGAGGGCTCGCGTCTTCGCCGAGGACAACGTTGTCGATGAGCCGTGTGGAACCGATGCGGCAGGCCACCGCCAAGACGGCCCGAGCGCCCACTTCATCGATGGATGACAGCCGGTCGGCGTCTCGCGCCGCTACGTAATCGATCGATGAGGCGACCGCCTCGATAGGCGCACGCGCCGTGCGCTCCAGCTCCCGCGCACGGCGTTCGCCGTGCGCAAACTGCTGGCTCGCAGTATTGAGTCCCGTAACTATCGAGAGTGCGCACTGTCGCTCGGCAGAAGACAGATACGCATTGCGCGAGCTCATCGCGAGGCCGTCCGGCTCGCGCACGATGGGATGACCAACCACCTCGACGGGAAGAAAGAGGTCCCGCACCATTCGACGCACGACGAGCAGTTGTTGATAATCCTTTCGGCCGAAGATGGATACGCATCCCCCTACTATCCCCAACAGCTTCGCGACCACAGTGGTCACACCCTCGAGGTGACCCGGTCGATAGGCGCCCTCAAGCGATTCAGCGAGCGCAAGTACCCGCACCCGCGTATCCTCACCCTCGGGGTACATGTCCGCCCTCGCGGGCGTGAACGCGAGGTCTGCGCGCGCGGCGCCGAGCTTGTGCAGGTCGCCCTCCAGGTCGCGTGGATAGCGCGAGAAATCTTCGGCCGGTCCGAACTGCGTCGGGTTCACGAAGATTGAGACAACGACGAACTCCGCGCGTCGCTTTGCCTCCCGGACCAGCGCAACGTGACCGTCGTGCAGCGCTCCCATGGTCGCCACGAACCCGACACGCCCGCCCGCCGCGCGCACGCGCTCGCATTTTGCCCGAACCTCGGCCACGCCAGCGGTGCTTGGAGTCGCCATCTCGGAGCCGAAAGCTATCGCCGATTTGACGGCGAGTTGATAGTTTCCACCGTCGTCGGGGAAAAACAGCATGGGCTGCGCACGTCTTTGCCGTAGTTCAGCCGCCGTCACGGTGCTCGTGGGCGCTCTATTGGCACGCTCGGCCTATGCGGACCCGACGAGCGCCGAGCTGCAGGCGGCCCGGAACCTCTTCGTTCAGGCCGAGCGCGACGAGGACGCAGGACGCTGGCAGCAAGCACTGACCAAGCTCGGCGACGTCGCGCGAGTAAAGTTGACCGCAGGAGTTCGCTTTCATATGGCGCTCTGTAAAGAGGAGCTGGGGCAGCTTACGGACGCGCTCGACGACTACGTGCTCGCCGAACACCAGTCCGGCGTGGAAGGCGCGCGCGACGTTCTCCGCCTCGTTAGCAAGAGGCTGGAGCAACTACGGGCGCGCGTCCCGCGCCTCGTTCTCCGCGTCTTGCCGGCGAGCCCCGACTCGGTGCTTAATGTGGACGGGCGGATCTTCTCGCAAACCGACGCAGATGCCGGCGTTCCTCTGGATCCGGGTACGCACCGCATCGATGTGTCCGCCCGCGGTGCGATGCCCGCGTCGACGAATGTGACCCTCCACGAGCATGAGGTTACAGTCGTGGATCTGCGGCTCGCGCCTCTGGCCGATCCGGTCCCGCCCAGCACGCCCGCCCCGTTGCTCGTCGCTGCTCCGGCCCCCGTAGAGCCGCACCGTTCGGGCACAGGTCATCAGGTCGCAGCCATCGCGGCGACCGTCGCCGCCGTGACGCTCTCGGCCGGCGGGCTGGCCGCATTTCAGCTCGCGGCGGGTGCCCACGATCGTGGGCTCACCGCCTGTGCAGGCGCCAACAGCCGCATGCCCGACGCATGCTACTCGCAACGGCACGACGTGCGCCTTTGGGACTTCGCCGCAGCGGGTGCTTGGGTCGGGGCGCTCGCCGCGGGGACCATTGCGGTCGTCTTGTGGGCTGCGCCGTCTGTGCGCGCTACGGGCGTCGGGGCTCGCATCGGCTTGGGACCCGGCTCGTTGGAGCTAAAAGGGGACTTTTGACCTTGCGCGCTTTCGCCCCTTTCGGGATCGCCTTCGCGGCGGCATGCACGCTGGAAATCACGGGGTGCTTCGATCTTTTCCACCCGACGGACGATCTCCGGCCGGCGGCGGACGACCACGACTTCTGTACTTGGTTGCCGGGGACCATTCGGTCTCGCGCAAAGCACGCTTGCGCGTGGCTCGGCGCGTGCGAAACGCCAACGGGCCGTAACGCGTTCGGCCCTTGCATGTTCGAGGCGCTCCTCGCTTACGACTGCGCTGCGAACCCAAACCATCAACCGAAGGGCAAAGCGCACGCGCTCTGGGATTGTCTTTGGAGAGCGACCACGTGTGGCGAGGTGGCCGCGTGCACCGTCCCCAAGGGACCTCAGAAATGCCAGACCGCGGGCGAATTTTCCGCATGCGGCACCGCCGGCAACGCCGTGCTGAACAACTTCGACGTGTGATTCGAGTGCGACTACGACGGAGGCGCAGAAGGGGGACCGTACCCCGATGGACACGGCGAAAACTGCGCGCTTTGGGGTCAAACGTGCGCATCTTCGGGCGCCATCGCGGCGTGCACCGGAAGCCGCACGGCCGGCCTGACTTGCACCCAACCCGGGTGCTATCCGACCATCAACGAGCTCCACTGGTGCGCTGCCGATGGTACCGATGTCGGGATAGACTGCGCGAGCAACGGCGCGCAGCGCTGCGGGCAGTACTCAGGCGACGCCGGCGCACCGTGGCTGGCCTGCTCGGCCGAGAGCGACGCGGCCCCATGCATTCCTGCTGCGTCGGCAACCTGCGTGGGGGGAGTCGCGACGTCGTGTCCGAGCGGCCGTCCAGAGACGGTGGACTGCGCCAAGATCCTGGGCAGCACGGGTACGTGCGTAGAAGGCCCTCTGCAGCCGCCCTTCGACTGGAGGAGCGCCTGCGCCTCAACGACGCCGCAGTGCACCAACGATTCGTGCAGCGGAAACGCATTGTCCGGCTGCACGCGCGGGGTTCCGTTCGATGTCAACTGCGACGAGGTCGGGCTTGGACCCTGCAGGACGGCAACGACCAACGGTGCGGCTGGGCATGGCGCCTGCGCACCGCCCTGATATGGGGTCCCGCACGCCGCGAACCGGGATCACCAGGCAATCGACCGCTCATCGCGAAAAAGCCGCCCGCTAGGTCGCGGTTCGGGCGAGAGCGCGAGCCAGACGGCGGTGTGCGCCCCGTCTTCCGGTGACCGGGGAGCAGCGCTTCCCCCCATCCGGGTGCGAACCCAACCCGGATCGACCGCGTTCACTGCGATTTTCCTTGGATCGGTCGCGAGCTCGCTATGGAGGACACGCACCAATGCATTCAACCCGATCTTCGAAACGCTGTAAGCATTGGATGGCCATCCGTGCGCCGCGTGAGCGCCCGTTGCCACGTCCTCGACGAATGATTCCATGAGAGCGAGCAAGCCCGCGCGTGAAAGGCCGGGATCCGCAATACGCGAGCGGAGGTCTCCGCGGAGGCCAGAAAGCGCGCCCATTCCGCTCGATATCATGATGATCTGCGCCCCGTTGCGCATGCTCGGAAGAAGCGCGTCGGTCACGCGCATCACGCCGAAAAAGTTCACTTCGAGCGTGCGCCGCGCAGTCTCCGCATCGAAGCCGTCGAGCGAGACGGCACCGTTGTTCACGAGAACGTCGAGGCCGCCTTCATCGGCCACTTGCCGCGTGAGCGCCGCGATGTCATCCGCTCGAACCACGTCCAGCTGGACGTATCCAGAACGCGATTCGCGGCTCGTACGCAATACCCGCACCCCGCCCGCCTCGAGTTGGCTCGCGATTTCCGCGCCGATGCCCCTATTGGCGCCCGTCACCATGGCCACGCGCAACGTCGACATGAGCTTCCTTTTGTTCGAGTGATACCGAAGCGCAAGCCCGTTTGCGTTCGGTCATCGCTCTGCTCGGTTCTCCCCGCGAGGCGATCGCGATCATTTCCTGGGGTGGCGGTTGGCCTCAGCGTTGCTCGCTTCCGCAAACCGGCGAGCCTTCAACAAATGGTAACCTGGCGCGCCATGGAACGTCGCAGCACCCCTCGTGCCTCGCTGCCCGGAGTGCGTGTAACCTACGAGAGTGCTGCTGGCGAGCGCGTGGAAGCGGACACGCTCAACTTGGCACCAGGAGGGCTGTTTGTGCGCACGAGGCACGCGCCGAAAGTCGGGAAGCGACTCGTGCTCGATCTTGGGATGCATGGCAGTCAGGAGACCTGGTCGGCCCTGGGCCGCGTCGTTTGGGTAAGAGAAAGCGATGAGTCGGCCAACCGACCGCGAGGCATGGGGGTGAAGCTCATCGACGCCGATGACGCGGCGGTCGAGGCCTTCGAGCGGTTGGTCACGGGTTTGACGGCATCGGGCGAGCACACGCGGCCCGGGCTAGGGGACGGCTTGCCGCCTTCCGTTCGGGAACAGCACCCATTTTCTCACAGCAACACGCCCTCGAATGCGGAACCCAGCGTGGCTTTCGATCTCGTCAGCCGCGGGAAGTTGCAAGAAGCACGACGTGACGCAGGCAGCGCGCCCTTCGCTACCGCGCCGGAGCACCTCGGCGCGCGGCACGGGCGAGGGGCTGGTCGTTGGATATTCACGCTGCTGGCCCTCATCGCCGCCGCGGCGATCGCCTATAAGTATGCATACGGCTCGTTCAATGCGCGTTAGCGTGATCGCGTCCTGTCGCGACGTGGAGATGGGACCTGCAGTGCCGGGTCCAGCGGGCGCAACGTGGGTTTTGGCGGCGCGCCCGGACCGGTTCTTGGAGAAACATTCTGTCGCGGGATCATAGCGGGGAGCGCGGGCGCCGACAGGTTGGGGCGCCCTCCCAAAAGCCGGACGCGTGCGACGCGGGGGCCAGACACCCGCGACAACCATGAGGACCAAACCCAGCCAGAACGCCAAGACAGACCGGGCGGGCCACCGTCGCCCGGCGACCCGGCGTGCTGATGCCTCGCCGGAACGCACCGCGCAATCGAGATCACGCGTGCTGACCTCGATCGTCGGCTCAGCGGTCCACGCGGGCGCCCGTGCCAATGCGCCATCCTCTTGCGCGAGCGCGAGGGCTTCGAGCTCGCACCTTGCACGCGCTACGTCCTCGCGCATTTCCGCGGCTGACTGATATCGGTCCTCGCGGCGGAACTCGAGGCCGCGGTCGATAACACGTGCAAACGGATCGCTCACATCCGGGGCGACGGTTCGAATGCGCGGCGCCGCGATGTTCGCCATCTTCGTGACCAGCTCCACTGCGTTGGCGCGATCGTGGATGCGGCGGTCGGCACGCAAGCGGAAGCCCGTCGCCGCCAACGCGAACAGATCCGGCCGGCCGTCGATTAGGTCGCTCTTCCCCGATGCCTGTTCGGGAGACATGAACGAGGGCGTGCCCAGCGCCAGGCTGTAATGCGAAAGCCTTGCCGGCGTCGGCGAGCGATTGGCCGGGCATTGTGCCGCGTGCCCTGCTCGCTCAGTGCCCCATCATGACGACCAGTGTGACCGCGCCCCCAACGACGAGCGCCAGCAAGCCTACGACCAAAGGCAGGATCCATGGTTTTGGGCCAGGCAAGCCTTCCACGACATCGTCTTCGCGGACCGCTGAGAAGGCCTGGTCCATTCGCTCCGATGCGAGGTCGTCCGACAACGTCGGCGCGGCGCCGAGGCCGTCGGTAGGGGGAACCCCAAACGGATCTGCTGCGATGTCCAGCGCGGCGATCTTCGCCGCCATGACGTGAGGTGACGCCTCAGCGACTGCGCGCGCGAGGTCCTGCTGTGCAGTCTCCGCCCACTGCCGATGATCGCCCAAAAGGCCGTATGCTTCACCTACCGCATCCGCGAGTGCTCCCACGCTGCCTGTGCGAAGAGTCATGTTCTTCGCGAGCGCGCGCGCCATGACCTCGTCAAGAGCGGGTGGAACGGCGTGGGTCGAACCCCTGCCCCTTGCCGTGGGCGGCTCGGGCTCCTTCGTCATGATCGCGAGAAGGATGGATGGCCCATTATTTCCAGTGAATGGAACGTCGCCCGTTACGCACTCGTAAATGACCGCGCCCAACGCAAAGACGTCCGCCCGTGCGTCGACGGAATCCAAGCCCTGCGCTTGCTCAGGGGACATGTAATAGGGGCTACCGATGGTCGTGCCGAGCATCGTGAGCTTTTTCCTACGGCCGCTCTGGTCCTTGACGGAGCCAAAGTCGAGGAGCTTCACGGCGTCGCCCTCTCGCGTGCCGCAAAGAAAGATGTTGTCTGGCTTCAGATCGCGATGGACAAAACTTCGTGCGTGCGCCTCGTCGAGTCCAATCGCTATCTGGGAGAGCATGCGGACGATTCGGGCGGGAGAAAGCACGCGTTCGCGCTTGAGTACATAACGGAGCTCCTCGCCGTCGAGGAACTCCATGACGAGCAGCCACGTCTTCGAGGCCGCATCACGCTGAAAGTCGAGCACCTGGACGATGTGCTCGTGGGGAAGGAGCTTGCTGATCTCGTATTCACGCTTGAACCGCTCGAGCGCCACTTCGTCCGTGGCGACATCGTCGTGCAACACCTTCACCGCCACGCGGGTGTCCGTCAGCTTGTCGATTCCCTCATAAACTCGCCCCATGCCGCCATCGGCGACGACGCGCCGAATCTCGTAGCGATCGCACAACCGAACACCGATTCGGGGATCGTCCGCGGACGGTGCGGCCGGAGCCATGCTCGCAGCGGCGAGGGCCGTGCCGTCAGCCGGGCAGAATGCCGCGTCATTCGGAAATACCCGCTGGCAAATGGGGCAACTCTTCATGTTGGCGGCGCGAAAAGCGTTACCAAATCACCCCCCCAATTCCGGCCGGCCCGCCAAGCCCTTCGAACGTTCAACCCCGCCCGCTCGGCGCATCCGCTGCCAGCCCTGCGGATGGCGACGCGAAGTAAATGAGGCGATTGCACGAGGGACACTGCTCGATGATGGGCTCGCGTCGAAGCCGATGAAATAGCTGCGGCGGTAAGGCCATGTTGCACGCCTTGCAGGTGCCATCGGTCGTTTGCGCGATGGCCGTTCCGCGCTTGGAACGGATCATTTCATAGCGACGGTACATGGCCGGCGGAAGGGCCTTGACCGCGGCATCGCGCTCGCTCTGTTTGCTCTTCGCCCTTCCTCCGACCTCGCCGAGCTTCGAGCTGATGTCGCCCTCGCGGGAGCCCAGCTCGTCGACGAGTTTTTTGTGATCGCTCTCGGTCGCTTCTATTTGCTGCCGGGCGGTCTCGGCGCTGCCACTGAGCTTTCCGATTTCTTCTTCGCGGTCACGCACCAGCTTCCGCAACTCTTCGAGCTCGCGTTGTGCGGCGTTGGACTCGCGCTCGGTGCGTGACCGCGAGAGCTTCTCCCGTGAGTGGTCGAGCTGCTGGTTCATGTTTCGGACGTCTTGAACCAGCTCGCCACGCGTCTTGTCCATGATGGCCAGCGCACTGCGATCGGTCGCGAGCTTGTCGTCGAATCTGGAGATCCCAGATTTGAGGCCGTCCAGGGTGGAGCGCTCCTGCGCGAGCTGCTCCTGAAGCTCTCTCAGTTCTGCGTCGATTTGCGCGAGTCTCTCGAGGGCGCGAATCTGGTCGGGGATGCTCAATGCATGACTCCGGAAGGGACGAGGAAGGGGGTAATTGGGTACATAGCGCAGGCGAGACCAGGAGGCGACGGCATGCGCCCGCTAGCCACGTTGGTTGGTGGTCCCGTGGGCCCACCTGGGTTCGAACCAGGAACAGCCCGGTTATGAGCCGGGGGCTCTGACCGATTGAGCTATGGGCCCGTGTTGCGGCAACCGACGCCACTAGGCGAACGTAGTCCAAAGGGCCGCAGGACGGAAGCTCTGCCCCGGAGATGCGGCAGTTCAAGGGGTGCACGCGTAGATGTGCAACACACCCCCAGGGTCGTTCGGTGTGGCTACGAGCATCGTCACCGGTGCCAGGACGTCCGGTGAGTGAGCACCGTCGAACGCGCTCGCCGTATCCCCTTCAAGGAGGACGAGAGGTCGGGCTTCGTCGAACGCGACCTCGGCGCTCGGCGCAGCTACGGCGCCGCCTCCCGAGTCCAGGGGCAACAACCGGACCTGCTCCCGAGGACCGACCCAGGCGAGCCAAGGCGACCGACCCTCGACCAACGTCGGCGCGCCACGCCCGAGCCCATCAGAAGGGAAGCCCGCCGGCGGCTCGGCGCCGCTTTCGCGCAATATGACGCGGACAAGCCCGCCCCCCGAACCGTCCACGGCCTCTCCGTCGTCCCGCGCAACGACGAGGACCGTGCGGCGTGCTCCCGCAAGGCGCTGGACATCGTAGCCCGAGACATGGCCTACGACGGACGTGAGGCGCCGCACCGGTCCCGCCGGGTTGCCGCCCGGATTGAGCGCCAGGGCCTCGAGCCAGCCGTACGCACGCGCTTCGCCGGTTTCTTCCCGATTCGAAGAGCTTTCCGGAGTAACGAACGGCTCGGCTTTTCTCGCCAGCCATGTCACGATGAAACCTGTATCCAGCGACAGCACCCGAGGCGACTCGGCGTCGGATTCGGGAGGGGAGAGGTCTCGTACCGGTCCGCGCTCGTTCCCTTGCAGAGACACGCCGCGGATCACCCCTCGAACGGGATTCCGCGCGTCCCCGCCGGCGGACTCGTCCCATACGACAAGCCCATCGCTACCCGAAAACGCCAAATCGAAGGCGAGTGAGTCGTCTCGCGCCTGCGGAACGGGCGGATACGCGCTGCGAACCGGCCCGGGTTCCACGATCCGCACTGCGAGCTCGCGCCCAGCGTCCCCGACGCGTTGAGCGGTTGGGGGCAACGCGAGCTGCGCAGCGAGCAGCTCATTGCCGCGCCACGCCAAGCGTGGGGGTGGAGCGTCGCCGAGCGTCGGCCCTATGTCGACGACACGCGCCGAAGCCGCGTCGCGAGGCAAAACCGCGACAGCCGCGACGCGCCCGCCGACCTTCCCGTGGACGAAGCTCACGGCATACCCACCTGGATAAGAAGTCGCATCTCCGAATTCGACGTCGCGATCAGCAGAGGTCGTGCTGTCGAGCGTCAACGCACCCGTCCCGGTCGCCCGACAACGTGCCGGAAGCAACCCAGCGGATGCGTCGGAAATCGAAGTTTGCTGCGCGAGCGTCTTCGCGGACGCGTCCGTCCGAACGGCGTCGGCCTTCCGACAGGCGAGCAGTCCGCCGAAGAGGATCACGCATCGAAACCGAGCCGACCGGCCGATGAACGTCGTTACAGCCGGGGCGAGCCGCTCTGCGAGTGCTGCTCTCATCTCGCGTCGAGAAAGCCGTCGACGACCTCCAGCGCGAGCTCATATCGCTCGAGCGGCGGCATCACGTACGCGCCCGACACGCGATGCCGAACGGCAGCGAGCATCTCCCTGGCGATCGCGACGCCCTCCCTTCGTGCGGCGGGGCCGCTGCCCGCCTTGCGCATTCGCTCGCGCACCCCCTCCGGAACCTGCATCCCCGGCACCTCGTTGTGGAGGAACTCCGCGTTCCGGTAACTGGCCAGCGGCAGGAGGCCGACCAAAACGGGCAAACCAAGCGGCAAGCAGTCATCGAGGAAACGCTCGAGCACGTGAGGGTCATATACCGGCTGGGTCATGACCAGCTCGGCTCCCGCCGCCTTCTTGGCCTCGAGACGAGCGATCTCTCGCGGGTAATTGAGCGCTGCGGGCTCGGCGCCGGTCGCCAGCAAAAATTGGGTCGTCGCACCCAGCGCTTTGCCTCCGGGATCGACCCCATGGTTCAATCGGGCCGCGAGCTTCAAAATGCCAATGGAGTCCAGATCGTAGACTGCCGTCGCGTCCGGGAAGTCCCCCATCTTCGGCGGATCGCCTGTGATCACGACGAGATTCCGGATGCCGAGGTCGTGCGCTCCGAGCAGATGGGCAAGGGTCGCCAGCAAATTGCGGTCGCGGCCACAGACATGCAGAATCGCATCGATGCCGGCGTCCCGTTGGACACGGACCGCCAGGGCGAGGTTGCTCATGCGTGATTGCGCGCGAGCGCCGTCCGCGATGTTGACGACGTCCACTCCACCGGCTTTCAGGGCCTTCGCCGCCGCAACCGCGCGGGTCGGATCGAGGCCGACGGGCGGATTGACCTCGACGGACACGATGAACCGCTTGCGAACGATTTTCGACGCGAGATCGCTTCGCTCTTCGAGCGGCGTCGCCTGAAGCCCGCCGACCACCAAGGATGCGCCCGTCCAGGTCGACCGGTCCTGCCTCGGTGGCACGTCGTCGTCCGCGGTTGGGACAGCGGCTTCACCCCCCGCGGACGCCATCCGCGCGGCCGATGCGATTCTCTTCAGATGCTCTGGGGTTGTGCCACAGCATCCGCCGACGAGCCGTACCCCGACGCGAATCATCCGACGGGCGTAGATCCCAAAGTATTCGGGAGTCGACACGTACACCATTCGCTCGTCGACACGACGCGGCAGGCCCGCGTTGGGTGCCGCCAGCACGGGAATCCCGATCGGAACCATCTTTTCGACAGCCGCGAGCACGGCCATCGGTCCGTCCGAGCAGTTCACGCCGACGACGCTGGCGCCCCACTCTTTTGCGAGCCGCGCCACCTCAGCGGCATCGGTGCCTTCGGCCATACGGCCCGTCTCGTCCAGCGAGACGCTGGCGATGACAGGCACACGGCCCTCCGACGCTTCGATGGCCGCCTCGATCGCGACACGGAGCTCCGGAGTCTGCCGCAGTGTCTCGACGAGGAGCGCGTCGACACCGGCACTCATAAGCGCCCGGCCCTGGGCGGCGAGCGCGGCTTTGACCTTGGCGAGGTCCAAGGCACTGGCCTCGCCGGCTTCACCGAGAAAGTAACCGCTCGGACCCATGGCGCCGGCGACATAGGCTTTCCCGCCCGCCACCGCGCGCGCGATACGAACTCCCGCGAGGTTGAGCTCATCGACCCGGGCCTGCAATCCGTACTTTTCGAGCCGGAGCGCGTTCGCGCCGAACGTGTTCGTCTCGATCAATTGGGCGCCCGCTTTCAGGTAGTCCTCGTGCACCTTGGACACGAGCTCCGGCCTCGACGCATTCAGCTCTTCGAAGCACGCGCTGTAGAGGACACCACGCTCGTAGAGCTGCGTCCCCATCGCGCCATCCACCACGAGCACACCGCCATGAATCGCGTCGAGCAGTGGTCGCTCTGTTGTCGTCGTGCTGGAGGCCATGGGATCGAATCGCGGCCCTTCGGGCTCGAGACGGGCGCCTGCGGGCGGTCTGTCACCTACGACCTTGGCCCGCAGAGCGCAAGTCCAGGGCACGGACGGATGCAGCCGCCTCCCCTCCGCGGCGCTCGACCCATCATGCCGCGGCTGGTACACGCTCATGCATGCGGCGAACGTTCGCCTGCGCCAGTCCGGGGCTCTGGCTCTGGTGCGCGGCAGCACTCGCGGTCGGATGTGCGCAGCGCGCTCCTCCACCGCTGGCCGCCGCGCCGGCTGAGCACCTTGCAAAGACGCCGGTCGCGTCCCTGGATGGTGGGGCCCCAGCCGAGGGCCCCGACCGTGTCCTGGACGCTCTTGCCGGTCGAGGCGAGCCGCACGCCCCCCCGCTGCACTTGCCGCAGGATGCGCATGGACGAGAGATGTGGCTGGCATTCGTCGGGCCGCCGGAGGTCGCCTGGGGCGCTTGGCGGGTGACTTGGCGCACGAACGGCGAATCGGATGTCGAGCCGACGGCACACTGGCCGGTGGGCGTGCGCGTGGTCGACGCAAAGATAGACGATGGCATCGCCTACGTCCTGCTCGAAAGCCTCGGCGTGCTCGATCAGCCGGCGGGGCTTCGTGCCATTTGGGTGGATGGATCGGGACGGCCTTCTCCCTTCGACGCCTCACCGATGGCGCTCTCAAATGCGCACGACCTAACGCAGCTGGCCACGCGCGAAAAACCGCCTTCCGGGGCCGCGCCGGACCGCACGGCGGCGCTGATCTCGACACTGCAGGCGGCAAGCGCTTCGATCGCGGCAATGGCCGGCTCGTTTGCCGCCGCTGGCGTGGACGTGCACGTCATCTGGCAGTCGCTGTTCTCGCAACCGATCGGGCACTTGAGCGCCGAAAACGCGGGGTTCTCGCCACTCGGCGATCGCGTGCTCGGTATCGTGCGTGACACCCTCGCGGCACCGTCGTGTGGTGTGGACGCGTGCGAGTCGTGGACGGCGCGTGGAAGAGTGGTCGTGCGGTTCGCGTCCGAAGGTGGACGGTGGATGGTGCGCTCCGTTTTCGAGGATGCGGCCGCCCCGCGCGGATCGGCGGGTACGTGGCCCCCCCGGGTCGTCGAGGCGAATTCCGTCGGCGGCGACGTAAAACCAGTGCTGCTCGCACGCGCGCGAAACGTCATGCAGGTGCTCGGCGAAGCGCCTCTCTCGTCGACTGGCGGCTCCATCGGCATCGCCCTCACCGATCTCTCGCCGGAGGTGCCGGTCATCGTTTTGCGCGAAGGTTTGGCCGTGCGCGTCTTTGGTATCGATACCGGAGCAGTCCGCGCCGAGGGCAACGCGCAGTGGGAAGGTTCGTTCGCCGACCTAGATGGGGACGGACGCACGGACGTCATCGTCCGCATGACGGGCAAACGGGCGGACGGCGACTTCCTGTCCTGGACGCAGGCGTTCGTTGCCCCTGCTCCGTCCGTTCAGGTGGTGACCATCGAGGCAGACCTTGCGAGCGCCCTGGCCGTTCTCGACGCGACGACGGTCACGAGCGCTGCGACCATGGCGACGGCAGTGGGAAGCCATGGCGTGTCGAGGGACGAAGCGTGTCGGTTGCTGGCGACGGCTCGCACGCCGGCCGGCTTTCGCCGCGCCGCTACTCCCAATGCTCGAATTATGCACTTCAGCGAGCCCGGGATGCCGACATGGCGGCCCAAGCTCGTGGCGTTCGCAGACGTCGCTGCACAGGACGTGCGCGGTATAGACGGGCACTGCGCCGAATTGGAATGCAGCCCTGCGCGACCGTACTGCGCGTGGAACGGCGGCACCGATTCGCAGCACTTTTGGTTCGAATGGCGGGGTGGGAAGCTCATGATGACTGGCACCGCCGATTACGACGGAGAATGAAGGGCCGCGCTCTTGCTGCTGCTGGCTCAAGCTCCAACCGCTACCGCCGGACGGTGCCGCATGCCTCCTTTTTCGCTTCGGCGTGCAACGAACAATGAATCACATTCAGCCCGGCGGCCATCCCATCGGGCGGCCGCCCAGGACATGACAGTGCAGGTGAAAAACGCTTTGGCCCGCATCCCGGCCCTGGTTGATTACGACACGGTACCCGCTGGACAGCCCCAAGTTGCCTGCGACATCGCGGGCCGCAAGCAGCAGGTGACCGAGGGTCAGCGCCTGGGAGGGGCTTACCTCTCCGATACCGGACATGTGCTCGCGCGGGATCACGAGCGCATGAGCAGGAGCAATTGGACGAATGTCACGGAATGCGATGACGTGATCGTTCTGAAGCAGCATCTCTGCGCCCACCTTTCCCGCCACGATGTCGCAGAATAGGCACGATGACGGAAACGACGGGGGCGAAGCTTGCATGGCGCCCGAGGGTAATCCCGGCATAGGGAATGCGCCATGTTGCTCGATGATGTGACGGCGAGCGACCAGCGAGACGACGGGCTAGTCTGCTGGGATATGTGTGGCCGCGCCGCCCTCACGATTTCGGCACAGGACCTGCGCGATGCGTTTGCCTTGGATGAGACACCGTCCGTCGAGCCGCATTTCAACCTGACGCCATCCCAGCAGGTCGCAGTCGTGCGCCGGATTGTGGGCGCGCTCGGCCGTAAGCTCGAGTGGATGCAGTGGGGACTCGTCCCGTGCTGGGCAGCGGATCGCAAGGTGGGCAACAAGCTGGCCCTCGCCCGCGTGGAGACTGTCACGACGAGCCATGCCTTCCGAGAAGCGATCCGCAAACGGCGATGCCTGGTGGTCGTCGACGGCTTTTACGAATGGCGACGCGAAGGGAAGGCGCAGCGTCAACCTTTTTTCTTCCGACGTCCGGATGGGGCGCCGCTCGCTCTCGGCGGACTGTGGGAGCGCTGGAACGCACCGGATGGAGAGATCGTCGAGTCGTGCGCGATCGTGACCCAGCCCGCGCGCCCTCCGGCCGACGCCGTGCACGACCGGATGCCCCTGGTCGTGGAACGCGAGACATGGCAACGCTGGCTCGATCCCTCCATCACCGCCGACCACGCCCTCGCCCCGATGCTCGAGCCACGCACGCCGCCGCTCGTCGCTTACGCGGTGAGCACGCACGTCAACGATCCTAAGAACGACGACGCACGATGCATCCAGCCGTCTGAGCCGGTGCAGCG
>JALYHV010000065.1 GCA_030776205.1 Myxococcota bacterium
AGGGCGTTGCGGAGACCAACGACATCTCGCAACGCGTGACCGAGCCGAAGTGGCGGAATGGCAGACGCAGCGGACTCAAAATCCGCCGTCCGAAAGGGCGTGAGGGTTCGAGTCCCTCCTTCGGTACGACGAATGAGGCGGCAGCCCTCGCTTGCTGCTCGCCCCCGGTCGCGCAAACGCAAGAGGCGCCGGGGGCACGAATCGACCGGCGTCAAAACCGAGTTTCGTCGCGCATCGTTGGCGAACGGCGCGCACGAACGTCGTACGATGCGGAGCCTCATGATGAAGCCCCCGCCTTCGCCCTCGCGCTTGCGATCGAGCCTCTCCTCGCTGCCCTTCGTCGCTGGCGCGCTGCCTCTCTGCTTGGCTCCTCCGCGCGCTCCCTCGCTCGCCAAGGCATTCGTGGGCCTGGTCGCCTGCGTCGCCATCGGTTGTGCGGATCACGCAAAGCAAAGCGCAGCACGCGCAGCCGAAAACGCGGCCGATCTCGCGGCTCTCGTAGATACGGACGTCAGCGAAGTGGAGCGCGGAATGCCGGAAGGAGCGAGCCGACTCGCACCGCTCGTGGCGATGGGAGCCGATCCTCGTCAGGACGTGGCGGGCGTCCGTCGGTCGCTCTTGCGCGTGCGCCGCGAGGTCCTCGAGCTCAGCGTCGCAAAATCGACGTTCTTTGCGCTGGCCGATACGAGCGGCGTGGCCATCCGGAACGATCTCGAGGAGGACGTCATGGCCGGACAGAACCTCTTCGCTGTGTTCCCCGCACTCGCCGCCGCGAAGGATCGGTACGTCACGACGACGGGAAGCTTTCCCAACGCCACGTCCAAAGGCGGACCGGACGAAGACTGGATTGCGGGCGTCCCGGTCAAACGAGAGAACGGGTCGACGGGCGCCGTGTTCGTGACCGGCTGGACTTATCGCTACTTTGCGCGCCACCTTCAAGAGTCGCTCAACGACCGACTCACCGAACAAGCCAAGGCGGGCCGCAACGACGGGAAGCTGCCCGTCTTTTACGTATCGGTTTTCGACAGAACGGGTGTGTATTCGGCCCCGCTGACGCCTCCGATCGACGAAGCGGCGCTCCGCGACCAGGATCTCGTCGCAAGGACCCAGGGCGCGTCCGTCTTCCAGGGAACGATCACCATCGCGGACAGGGCTTTCGGCTTCGCCGCACAGCGCACGCCGAAGCTCGGCCCGGATGCTGGGATCGTCGTGCTGCGCAGCGATATGTGACGGGACGACGTGACCATCACTCTGGATCGGCGCGACCGAAGCGGTGAATGCCCGAGGCGAGGAGGGCCCACCCGGCGAGCACGACGAGGCCACCGGTGAGCTGCTGTGTGGCCGTGCGCCCGGAGCCGCCGGTTCCGAGCACTGGGGAGGTGGCGGCAATGGCCAGACCCACTTGAGTGAGAAGCGCGCCGACCGCGATGAGCCGACGCGAACCTCGGGCGCCATGCGTGTTCGTCGACACGCGCAAAGGCTAGCGACTGGAGCATGCTACCGCTAGTTTCTGCCCATGCCGCGCTTCGCTGCCATCGATGTCGGCTCCAATGCTCTGCGGCTGCGGATAGTCGAGGCGAGCGCGCCATCCCACCGAGCAAAGCAAGGAGCTCAACGTCCGCCCGGAAGTGCCGGCGACGGCTTTCCGTATGCGGGAACCACGCGCCAGCCCGTGCTCGCCAGGAGCCCCTCGGGGGGCGAGCCTTCCACGACGGGCGCTACCGCGGCCCAAGGTGAGGGCATGGCGATCGATGCCACCTCGCGAACACCGGAGGACATGCGGTCTTTGCGTCCACTTGATTCGTTCTCCGGGATCAGCGGTGACGGCCCTGGCCCTTGGAGCGATCTGGCGACCCTGCGGGCTCCCGTACGCCTCGGATCCGAAGTGTTCGTCTCCGGGCGACTGACACCGGCCTCGCTAGGCCAAGCGTGTGACGCCCTCCGCGAATTCAAGGCCGAGATGGATCGCACCAAAGTCGACGCCTACCGAGCCATCGCCACTAGCGCCGTACGTGAAGCCAAGAACGGCGCGACGCTCATCGAACGCGCCCGACGCGAGGCTGGCATAGAGCTCGAAGCCATCGAAGGCATAGAGGAAGCGCGGCTCATTCAGCTTGCCGTAACCCGGCGGATGGCGCTCGGTGACAAGCGCGCGCTGCTCGTCGACGTTGGGGGCGGGTCGACGGAGCTGACGCTGCTCGATCACGGCGAGACGGCGTTCACCATGTCGCTGCCGCTCGGAACCGTGCGAATGCTCGACGCCTACCTCAAGGGGGCGAAGACCGTGGACCGCGCGCGCGAGCGGCTGCTCGAGGAGGTCATCGATCGCGCGCTCGTGGAAGCGCTGCCGCAGCTCGGTGGTGTGGATCTAGTGGTCGCAACCGGCGGGAACGTCGACACGCTCTTCGATCTCTGCCCGGCCAAGGGTGGCTCCCGTGCGATCGATGTCTCAGCGGCGCGAACGCTTTTCAAGAGGATGTGCGCGCTCTCGAGCAGCGAGCGACGCGACGCCTGGCAGCTCCGACCCGATCGCGCGGACACCATCGTCCCTGCCCTGGCCATTTTTCTTCGGATCGCGAACGTGACCAGCCAGACGACGATTCTGGCGCCCGGCGTGGGGCTCGCCGCGGGCATCCTCGAGGAGCTCGTCGATCGATTTTATCATGTCTGGGATTCGGCCGGCGAAGCGGAGCGGATGCTCGAGGCGTGCGCGCGGCTGGGGCGCCGCTACCACTTCGATGAGAGCCACGCGCGACACGTCCTGCGATTCGCCACGCAGCTTTTCGACGATCTGAAGAGCGTTCACGCTTTCGGAGAGCGGGACCGGCTCCTCTTGCGCGCCGCGGCGCTCTTGCACGACATTGGCGATTACGTTCACTACGGCGGGCACCACAAGCACAGCTACTACCTCATTCAACACGCTGACATCATGGGTGTGACCCCCGATGAGCGAGGGATCATCGCCAACATCGCGCGCTATCACCGTAAGGGGCCCCCAGACACGACCCATCCCAACTTCCGTGAGCTCTCCAAGGACGCTCGCGGCAAGGTGCGCGGCCTTGCCGCGATCCTGAGGATGGCGGACGCGCTAGATCGCGAGCACAAGCAGAAAATCGAGAGCGCCCGCGCGGCCCTCGATCGGAGTGCTGGACGGGTCACGCTGTTTTTGCGCGGCAACGAGAACCGCGAGCTCGAAGAATGGACGCTCGCCGCAAAGTCGTCCCTGTGGCGCGACGAATACGACCTCGACGTAGTCATCGCAAAGGCCGAGGTCACCCCATGAGCCGAGGTCTGTCGGCGCTGTGCGCCGTGCTCGCAGCGGGGTGCGCCTCCCGCGCTGTTCCAGACCCTCGGGCGGCGGTGCGCGTCTACGTGGAAGCCGCCGCGCACGGTGACGCCGACTCGCTTTACACGATGATGACGCGCGCCTCGCAGCAGTCGATTAGCAGGGAGGCCGCCGCGCGTAAGATTGCGGACGAGCGCGAGGAGCTGGCTGATCAGGCACGCGAGCTAGGGCGGTCGGACGTCCGCCTCGAAGCGACCGCACGCCTCCGCTACGCGGACGGCGAGGAGGTGGCGCTCGACCTGCGCGACGGGCAGTATGGCGTGACCTCGGCCGGGGCGTTCCCTTTCGGTGCGAAGACGCCCGAGGAGGCCCTCGACCAGCTAAGGCGCGTCCTCGCGCGGCGAAGCTATGCCGGCCTGATGCGTGTCTTGTCCCCCGCGACCAGGGCGGCTGTCGAGGGCGACATGCGCACGCTCGTCGACGGACTCACGCGACCCGAGACCTTGCCGCTCCAGGTCAGCGGGGACGCTGCCTTGGTCGCGATCCCCGGCGGTCACCAGGTGAAGCTGAAGCGTGCGTCAGGCATCTGGCGCGTCGACGACTTCGATTGAGGCGACCGACACTGCGCCCACGCAGCGGCGCGTCGGGCGAGCACCTATCGTCGCGGCGGTCGCTCGGCTAAACCTGCGTCGTGGGTCTTCGACCACTTGCGTTCGCGATGCTCGGGCTGACGTCGGCGCTAGTGCTCGGCTTGGTCGCGCCTCGCCGTGCGCAGGCATTCGGAGATGCGGGCTCCTTCGATCCCCGCGTCCTTCTCACCGGCAACCAGGCAGGCGCGGCTCACCCGACCGCGCCGGGACGCTGGTCATGGGAGCTGGTCCAGCGCACGAGCGCGCCGGCACGCTTGCATCCAACTGTCATCCACGCGGACGACCCAGCGCTCGTGGACGCGCCTTTTCTCTACTGGAGCGGCTTTGCGGAAATCCCGCCGCTGACCGGCGCCGAGCTACTTGGTTTGCGGCGGTTCTTCGCGCTCGGCGGCGTGCTGTTCGTCGACGA
>JALYHV010000066.1 GCA_030776205.1 Myxococcota bacterium
CTCGGGCTCCTCCACGAGCGGAACGTCCAGCGGAACATCGAGCGGAACGGGCAGCAGCGGCGCCGCGGGTTCGGGCAGCGCCGTCGGACCCGACGCCGGCTCGGGCAGTGGGGACGGCGGCGCGGCCACGGGCTGCGCCTGGATGCAAGACGCGACCGGCGCCTGGATGTTCGATCCCGCCGCGCCAAACAAAGTCGTTCTCTTCGACGGGACCACCCTCGCCGGCTGGCACAAGCTGAACCAGCCCGGGGTACCGATCCAGTGGAAGCTGAACGGCGACAAGACGATGACGGTCGTTCCCTCCGGAACTGGGCAAGCGACGGAAGTCCAGAGCGATCTGAAATTCGAGAACCTCTGCGTGCATGTCGAATACATGACGCCGCAGATGGCCTCGAGCTTCACGGGCCAGCAACGCGGAAACAGCGGCGTTTACCTCAAGAGCGCCTACGAGATGCAAATTCTCGACTCGTACCTGCTCCCGCCGGACATCAACACGTGCGGAGCGGTTTACGGGATCTCGAAGCCGCTCGTCGTCGCATGCCACCAGGAGCTCGTCTGGAACACGTACGAGATCGAGTTCAAGTCGTCCGTCTGGAGCAACGCCAGCCCGCCGGCCAAGACGGCAAACGCGGAGTTCGTCAAAGTCACGCTGAACGGAAAAATCGTTCAGCTCAACGTCCCGCTGAACCCCCCCGGGGGATTCACCCAAGCAGGGATACCTGACGCGCCTGGGCCGCAGCCTCTTGGTCTCCAGGACCATCTGGACCTCGTCAGCTTCAGGAACATCTGGGTTCGCGTTCCTCAATACTGAAATCGAACCGGCTCTCCCGCGAGCGCAAACGTTTGCATACGTCCGCGCTGGCCGACGTGATCGAGGATCTCATGACGAAACGACTTGCCGCGATGGTGCCGATCTTCGCCAGCCTCATTGCGTCCGTATGGACGCTCGGCTGCGAGAAAAAACAGCCGGTCGCCGAGGCGGCGCCCAACGATCAAACCGGCACCGCGGCGGCCACGTCCAAGAAGACGCTCACGATTTGGTGGGCGCAATGGGCGCCTGCCGATGGCCTTCAGGAGCTCGCCGGCGACTTCGCACGCAAGGAGAACGTCGACGTGAAGGTCCACCAGATCCCGTGGGCCAATTTTCAAGATCAGGTCTTTCAGGAGTTTGGCAAGAACCGCACGGCCTTCGACGTCGTCGTGGGTGACAGCCAGTGGCTGGGCCGCGGCGCCACCAAAAACCTCTACGTCGACCTGACCGATTGGCTGCCATCGGCGGTCGACCTTACGACGCTCCATCCCGTCGCCCTCAGGTACCTTGCGGAGTACCCCACCGGGTCCTCGCATTATTACGGCGCGCCGGCGGAGACGGACGCGATGGGATGGGCCTATCGCAAGGACTGGTTCGACGACCCCGCCGTGAAGGACGCCTTCAAGAAGAGGTACAAGAAGGACCTCGCCGTTCCCGACACGTGGGGCGATCTGCGGCAGATAGCCGAGTTCTTCACGGAGCCCGAGAAGAAGCGCTACGGCAACGTCCTCGTGACCGGGCGCGGATACGACGACATCGTGATGGGGTTCGAGCAGGTGCTCTACGCCTTCGGCGGATCGTGGGGCGACGCCAAAACTTTCAAGGTCGAGGGCGCGCTCGATTCGCCCGAAGCGGTGGCTGGCCTCGAATTTTTCAAAGGTCTGCTCAAGTACGCCCCTCCCGGTGGGAGCAAGCTCGGATACGGCGAGGCGCTCGAGCCCTTCGTCAACAATTCCACAGCGATGCTCATGAACTACTTCGCCTTCTTTCCCGATCTGGCCAAAAAGATGTCCGGCAAGGTCGGCTTCTTTGCGATGCCGAAGGAGGGTGACAGGCGCTTCGCGAGCCTGGGCGGGCAGGGGTTCTCTATTTCCAGCAAGGTGCCGGCGGCGCAGCAAGATCTCGCGAAGAAGTTCATCGCGTGGTTTCTCCAGGCGGATACCCAGAATCGGTGGGTGCAGAAGCCAGGAGGGTTCACCGCGAACGCGGGGATCTTGAAGAGTGACGACTTCAAAAAGGCGAGCGCCTACAACGCGGCCTTCGCCGAGTCGATGGACATTGCCCAGGACTTCTGGAACGTGCCGGCTTACAACGAGCTCATCGCGGTGGCCGCGCAGCACCTCGGGGAGGCGCTCGACGGCAAGAAGTCCTCTAGGGACGCGCTCGCGTCGATGGCGGCGGAGCACCAAAAGATTCTCCGGGCGACGCCCTGAGCGGCGCCGGCTCGCCGCCGCGAGCGATGCAGACCCGATGCAGACCGTCTCTGACGCGACGACAAGCGAGGAAAGCGACGGCCGCGTCCGGGCGGCTCCGTGGCGCGGCAACGCCATGGGCTGGTGGTTCGTCACCCCGGCGCTGCTCCTGCTCCTGGCGATGAACGTCTTTCCGCTGCTTTTCAACGTGTATCTGAGCTTCACCAACGCCGACCTATCCGGAGGGGACGTCGCGATGGTCGGGGGTCGCAACTACACGGTGCTGTTCGGCGAAGCCCGGTATGCGAACGCGCTCACGCTGACGGCGTCGTTCGTGCTGGTGTCGGTGTCCGTCGAGTTGATTTTGGGCTTCTTCCTGGCGCTCGCCTTGCGCGACCACGTCCCCGGCAAGCCTGTCATCCTGACGATCCTCCTCATACCGATGATGCTTTGCCCCGTCGTGCTGTCGCTGTTCTGGAACCTCATCCTGAACGCAAACTACGGTGTTCTCAACCAGATGCTGGCGGCCGTGCACGCGCCGCAACCGCAGTGGCTGACGGACGACGACCTGAAGCTCGTGTCGATCCTGCTGGTCGACGTGTGGATGTGGACACCGTTCATGATGCTGATTTCGCTCGCGGGTTTGAATGCCATCCCCAAGTACATCTACGAGGCAGCCGAGATCGACCGCGCCGGCCGCTGGATGGTGTTCCGGACGATTACCTTGCCGATGTGCGCGCCCCTCCTCGGCTTGGCGGTCCTCCTCCGCGCGACCGACGCGCTCAAGCAATTCGACCTGGTCATGGCCATCACGGGCCCGAACGACGCCTCGACGCAAACCCTGTCGGCGTGCCTCTATCAGGTCGTATTTCGCGACTACAAGGTCGGGCTGGGCTCGGCGTACGGCGTCGTGATACTCGTCGCGGTCATCGCGGTGGCGACGATCTTCGTTCGTTACATCGAGGCTCTCAACAGGCGACAAGGCAAGACCGAGGCGTAGAGAGGGATGAAGCTCCTACGTGCCGCGGTGATCATGACCTATTTCGTGGTCGCGAGCCTGCCCCTGGCCTGGTTGGCGTTGACGTCCGTCAAGACGTACGAGGACACGATCAGCGCGCACGCAAAGGTCATCCCGTGGGCGCACCGCGGTGTTGACCCGCAAGGCACCGGTCCGATCGAGGCGTCCGTTCGATTTGCGCCAACGCTCGCTGCGTACCGCGACCTCTCGAATCCCGTAGCCGGGACGCCGAACGACTTTTACTACTACCTCGGCAATAGCGTCATCGTCGGCGTCCTCTCCACCATCGCGGCCGTATGTCTCGGAACCATTTGTGCATATGGCTTTTCGCGCTTCAGGATTCCCGGAAGCAAGGACTGGCTCTTCTTCATACTCTCGACGCGCTTCTTGCCCCCGCTCGCGGTGGTCGTCCCCGTGCTGGTCATGTACCGCGCCTTCGCGCTGGAGAACACGCACCTAGGCCTCGTATTGTTGTATACGAGCTTCAACCTGTCGCTCGCGGTGTGGCTCATGAAGGGTTTCGTCGACGAGATTCCTCGCGCCTTCGAGGAGGCTGCGCTGGTGGATGGGTACTCGCGCTTGCGGACGTTCGTGCGCATCATCGTCCCCCAGGCGGCCACCGGCATGGCGGTGACCGGCGTCTTCTGCCTCATTTCGTCATGGAACGAGTTCGGTTTCGCGATGACACTCAATACGTACGAAGCGAAGACCGTGCCCGTGTACTTCGCCGGATTGCAGGGAAACATCGACGGCGTACCCTGGCCGCAGATCGCTGCGGGAATGATGATCTTCGTAGCGCCGATCGTCCTCTTCACGGTGCTCGTGCGCCGCCACCTGTTGCGCGGGGTGACGTTTGGAACGATCAAGCAGTAAGGCGCGCGCCTTCGCCACGACCGCGTTCGTGATCAATCTCGATCGCGCCGCGAGGGCTGGCCTCGCCTTCGGTCTGGCGGCGTACGTGATGCCCTTCTGGCGCGAGGGACGGCTGCGGTGGGCGTTCGGCGTGACGTTAATGTCTACACTGCTGCACGTGTACACATCGAACAAGTCGAGTCGCCTCGCTTCGGCCGACGCGGAGCGGGGACGGTCGTGAGCTTCCTCGAGCTGCGAGGACTACAGAAGACCTACGCCGACGGAACGCAGGCCGTTCGCGGCGTCGATCTCTCCGTCGACGAGGGTGAGCTGATCGTGCTGCTCGGGCCTTCCGGCTGCGGCAAAACGACCACGTTGCGGATGGTCGCGGGGCTCGAGCTGGCCACCGAGGGCAGCATCCACCTGAGAGGCGACGACGTGACGCTGCTCCGGCCGTCGCAGCGCGACGTCGGGATGGTGTTCCAGTTCTACGCCCTCTACCCCCACCTGACCGTGCGCGAAAACATCGCCTTTCCGCTGCGGGCCGCAGGCGTTGCGCCGTCCGAGATTCGAGGCCGCGTCGAGGCGGTGGCCGAGCGGATGGACCTCGGCGAGCTGCTCTCCTTCTATCCGAGACAGCTGTCCGGCGGCGACCAGCAGAAGGTCTCGCTGGCTCGTGCGATCGTCCGCCGCCCGGCCGTCTACTTGATGGACGAGCCACTGGGCACGTTGGACGCCGACCAGCGCCTGGCCATGCGCGAGCTCATTCGTGGCGAGCAACAGGCTTCCAAGGTCACGACCATTTACGTCACCCACGACCAAGAAGAGGCAATGAGCCTGGCCGACCGCGTGGTGGTCATGGCCGGCGGCCGCATCCGCCAGGTCGGCACCCCGGGCACCGTGTACGATCGACCTGCGGACCTGTTCGTCGCCTCGTTCGTCGGCAGTCCAGGCATGAACTTCATCTCCGGCCAGATCAAAGACGGAAACGGAAAGCCGGTGTTCGTCTCGGAGGTCGGGCGCGTTCCTATCGACGTGCCTCCTCTCGGCGGAGAGTTGCGGAGCGATGGCGCCGGCAAAGCGACGTTGGGAATCCGCTGCGAGCACGTGCACGAAGAGGCGGAGGGTCCGCTCGTCGGCCACGTCCTGACCGAGGAGTACCTCGGGAGCGCAAGGCACGTCCACGTGCAGACCCAGGCGGGGCGGCTGGTCATGCGCACGGCGAGCAGCCCTTCCCGCGCTCGCGGCTCGGAGCTGCGGCTCCGGCTCGATCCGGCGCAGATCTCCGTGTTCGACGTCGCGACGGAGAAGCGCCTGTGATCCGCGAGCCGGATCGATCCGTGGCTGTCGCTCCGTCGTTCCTGAGCGTCAGGGGGCTTTCCAAGCGGCTCGGCCGCGTTCACGCGCTGCGAGACGTTCACCTCGAGACCGGCTCGGACGAGCTCCTCGTCGTCCTCGGTCCTACGGGCGCCGGCAAGACGACGTTGCTGAGGAGCATCGCCGGGCTGGAGAGGCCGGACGCCGGGTCGGTGCACATCGCGGGCAGGGACGTGACGTCGCTCGATCCGGCCGAGCGCGACGTGGCGCTCGTATTCCAGAACTTCTCGCTCTATCCGCGGATGACCGTGAGACGCAATCTCGAGTTTCCTCTGCGCGCCCCGGGGCGGCGGGTCGCCGAGCCCGAGATCCAGCGCCGGGTGGGCTGGGCGGCCGAGCTCCTGAAGATAACGCGGCTCCTCGATCGAGAGGCGTCGCGTCTTTCGGGGGGTGAGATGCAGCGCGTCGCCATCGGCCGGGCCATCGTCCGGCGCCCTCGCCTGTTCTTGATGGACGAGCCGCTCACGAACCTGGACGCCAAGCTGCGCGAGGCGTTGCGCGTGGAGCTGGTCGAGCTGCGACGCGAGATGAAAACCCCGATGGTGTTCGTCACCCACGATCAGGCCGAGGCGCTCTCCATGGCCGATCGCATCGTGGTGCTCTCCGAAGGTCGCGTCCTCCAGACCGGCTCCCCTCGTGAAATCTACGAGCGCCCGGTGTCGCCCGTGGTGGCGCTGCAGCTCGGTCAACCGGCGATCAATCTGCTCCGCGTGCGGCGGGTGGACGGCCAATGGACGACGTCGGACGGGACCGCCCTGATGCCTGCGGAGCCGGGGGATGGGGGCGAGCGGCTGCTCGGCGTTCGTCCGGAGAACGTGTTCGTGGAAGCCGTCGGAGCCGCGGTGCACCGCCGGCCTTTCGAGGGGGTGGTCGAGCTGGTGGAGTACATCGGTCCGACGACGACGCTCCTCTGTGCATGGGCGGGCGCTCACGTTCACATCGTGATTCCGCGCCGAGGCACGTTTCGACCCGGCGATCGGATTGTGCCCCGGGTCGACGCTTCTCGAGCCATCCTTTTCGACGTGGGCTCCGCGCCGATCCGCTCGGGCAATGGGTACGGAACGCATCGCTCGCTCACATCGCCTCCTCCGTCTTCGTCCCGGGCGCTCGCGCCCACGCTCGCGCCCACGCTCGGGCCCAAAGGAGATCTCGCATGACCGTTCGTGCCTTCCAGCCAAAGTTCATGAAGATGAGCGTGCTCACCGCAGCACTGCAGGAGCTCACGCCACGGAGCATCCGCGATGCGGACCCGGACAAGGCGATCGAGGACTGGCTGGAGCTCGCACGCGAGATCGATTGTCCAAACATTCAAATATCGGCGGCGCTTCATCCGTCGGAGGCCGACGTGCCTGCCGAGGCGATGCTCGACCCGGTAGCCAACACGCTCGACCTGCGCAAGCCGTTCGACAAGGCGCGAGCAAAGCGAGTGCTCGCAGCCATGGACGCGACGCGCGTCGGGGTCACCGACATCGCGTTCTTCGACAACTTGCTGCACGAAGACAACGATCTTCGCAAAAAGAAGCACGCCTTCGTGCTCCGAATGCTCGACGCCGCGGCTGCGCTCGGGCTAAAGGCCGTCTGCGGTTTCATTGGTCGAAACCAGAAACTCTCGATGGACGGCAACCTCGCCTTCTTCGAGGAGGTCTTCGTCCCACTCCTCAAAGAGGCCAAGGCGCGCGGCATCGAATACCGGGTGGAGCAGTGCCCGATGCCGGGATGGACCATCGGCGACAACTTTCACAACAACATCGGCTACACACCCGCTTTGTGGATCGCCCTCCACAGGATTTGCGCCAAGCATGGCGTGGGTGACCAGCTGCGCGTTCATTACGACCCGTCCCACGCGGTCCTCATGGGCCAGGACACGCGGTCGATCTTTCAATATCTCAAAGACAGCGGGTACGATTTCCTCGTCGGTGGCTTCCACGTCAAGGGACAGGTCATTGATGCGAAGGGGGTCGCCGCCTGGGGTTATGGCGGGCAAACCGTCGAGCGCGGCGACTGGGTGGGCGGCCAGCCCTCGTCGAACGCCGCGGACCACGCGAACGCCTGGAAAAAGCAGACGGTGCTCTGCGAGCACGAGCTGCCAGGGACAGCCAGGCACGATCCGCTCGGATACCTACAGAACCGCACGGTCGACTGGCTCGATCACCAGCTTGCCGCTCGCGAGCTGTTGCAGCTGAACGTCGCCGAGACGGCCCTCGTCATCGAGCACGAGTACCCTCGCGCGCGCATTCAGGACAAGGTTCGCCTCAAGCCCATCCTCCAGGGATCGATCGCGTTCGCCCGCAAGATCGACGAAGCCGCGGCGTGCATGTACGCGCTTCAGCACGAGGTGCTCCCGGCGCAAGACATTCCCGTCCAAGGCCGCGGGCGCGTTCCGTACTTCACCTGAACAAGGCAGGAGCGGCCGATGACCAAGCGAAAGATCAACGTCGCGTTGTTCGGTTACGATTTCATGGGGCGAGCGCATTCCAGCGCGTGGCGCCAGGTGGCGCGGTTCTTCAAAGACGCCCCCTTCGAGCCGGTGCTGAAGGTGGTGGTCGGACGAACCGAGCACAAGGTAGCCGAGGCGCGCGAGCGCCTTGGGTTCGAAGAGCATGCGACGAGCTGGCGCGAAGTGATAGAGCGCAAGGACGTAGACGTCATCGACATCTGCACGCCTGGCGACGCCCACGCCGAGATCGCCGTGGCCGCCGCAGCGGCAAAGAAAGCGATCCTCTGCGAGAAGCCGCTGGCCAACAGCGTGGCGGAGGCCGAAACGATGCTCCGGGCCGTCAACGAGGCCGGTGTCATCCACATGCTCTGTCACAACTACCGGCGTTGCCCCGCGGTGGCCCTCGCCAAGCAGATGATCGACGAGGGTCAGATTGGCAGAATCCACCATTATCGTGGCGTTTACCTTCAGGACTGGATAGTCGATCCCGCCTTTCCCCGTGTTTGGCGACTCGACAAATCCAGAGCGGGCTCGGGCTCCCTCGGCGACCTCGTGTCGCACACGATGGATTTGTCGCGCTATCTCGTGGGCGAGCCGGTCGAGGTCTCGGGGATGCTCAAGACGTTCGTCACCGAGAGGCCGTTGCCAGACGACCCGAGCAAGCGAGGACCGGTGGACGTGGACGATTCGGCGCACGCGCTCGTGAGGTTCGCCAACGGCGCCGTCGGCTCCTACGAAGGGACGCGCTTCGCGCCCGGTCGCAAGAACTACAACCGATTCGAGATCAATGGCTCGAAGGGGAGCCTCGTCTGGGACCTGGAGCGGATGAACGAGCTCGACGTCTACATCGAAAGCGGACCGCTCAGCGGCTTTCGCAACGTCTCGGTGACCCACCCCGCGCACCCTTACATCGCGGCGTGGTGGCCACCCGGCCACATCATTGGGTTCGAGCACTCGTTCACGCACACCGTTTACGACTTCCTGCGCGCCATCGAACAAGGCAAACAGCCTCGACCGAATTTCGAGGACGGCTTGCAAAATCAGCGCGTGCTCGACGCAATCGAGCGCTCGGCGCGCAGTGGTCAATGGCAAACAATCAGCGAAAGGGCAGTCGGATGACGCGTCGAACGCGATCGGTGCATGCAGCGGCTGGCGCCGCCCTGGCGACGGTGCTCCTCGGATCGGTCTCAGCGAGCGCTCAGATACCGCTCGCGCAGTACGACGGTTGGCAACTGACGACCGACGGCCGCGTCAACGCGTACGTCAGCTTGGCCTCAGGCAACGGCCTCCCCCCTTCGGAGCCCAATCTGGTGGGCGCCGGGACAGCGGACGTCGCGACGTCGGCCAACGATCTTCATTCGACGCGAATCCGCAACGGATTCATCATGAGCGTCCTCGGCTTTACATTCGCCAAGGAGCTCAGCCCCGATTTGAAGGTGAGCGCGCGCGTGGCGCTGTGGATGAATGCCGCGGGAAGCCGGACCCAGAATGTCTCCGGCCTCGTCGATCCGCGAGAGCTGTACGCCAGGGTCGAGGGGAGGTGGGGCAGCGTCCTCGGGGGGAGCGATCTGTCGCTGTTCGGGCGCGGGGGCATTCTGGTGGATTCCGCGATCGCGCACGAGTACGGGCTCGGATATCCGTGCAGCATCCGTGACGCGTCCGGCGGTGGCTGCGGCATGGTGGGGTTCGGAACCCCGTTTCCGGGCTATAATCCGGGCTTCGTCTACACGACGCCGGCACTCGCGGGCTTCAACGCTTCGGTCGGACTGTACGATCCAGCGACGATAGACAACGCGCTGCTCAATCGCGCCCCTCTGCCACGGGTCGAGGGTGAAGTGCGCTACGAATACCAGAAGCTGGTTCGTGTGTTCGGCAATGCTTTCTGGCAAGTCCTGGAGGGCACCGTTCAAAATACGGCGATGGGCATGACGGGGCAAAAAGACCTCCACGTCGAGGGGTGGGGCGTTCAGGCGGGCGCGATGCTGACGGTGGGCCCCATCATGCTGGGAGGGAGCGCCTTTCAGGGCGCCGGATTCAGCCCTATCGCCGCGCTGGACGAAAGCACGATTCCGGCGGACAGCTCCGCCGTCCTGCGCAAGTCCCGTGGTGCATTCGGGCTTGGTGCCGTAACCGTGGAATCGCTGCGGCTGAAGGTGGCCGGCGGCGTTGGCATCTGGCACCTCGACAAGAACAAAAACGACGCCGGCACCTCGGACGCGAGCGGCAGCCCTACCAATCCGCAGTTGATCCAGGAAAATCTCGGGATGACCGTGGGTCTCTACCAGACCACCGCTCCCGTGCATTTCGCTCTCGAGTACTTTCGTGCACAGCACACCTGGTACCCTTACGGCGTCGCAAGCGCGACCAATCCGGCCGTGACGGCCAGCGTCGTGACTCCGCAGCAGATCGTAAACTTCATCAACGCCGGGATGACGGTGGTGTGGTGACCGTCTCCGCGCTCGTGCGCCGATCGCGGCTAGGGCATCGCCGTGACGTTGCCCAGCACGAAGACATAGTCTTGGTAATCCCCGTTGCCGGCTTCCTCGACAGCCACGAGGTACATATGGGGAACCGGCGTCCCCGCGGCGTCCTTTAGGGGATAGCTCTTGACGCGATGGACGTTGGCCGGCGAGTTCAGCGCGTCCTGCGTGAAATCGTAGTCGCCGTTGGCAGCCGTTCCGGTCGCGTATTTCTGCGTCTGCTGATCGGAGTAGATCCAGATGCCAAAGGGGCCGCTCCCGGGGTCGAACGTCGTCGCGCTGCCAGCGGCGAGCGGAGGGTAGACCATTCGGGCTTTGTCGGAAGTTTGGGGGTCGGTCATCATCGACATGGTGCCGACGACGTGCCGGTTGGTCGGGCTCGCGGGGGGGTACCAGCCGTAAGGCAACACGCCCACCGGAGAGAACCTTGCCACGACGGACATCGTGACATTGCCGGGGCCGGCCTTCACGAACTGCGATGCCGCGACTTCGTCGGTATTCGGCTCGATCCCGGGCAGGGTGGTCGCGTTCATCCCGGTGTTGGGGTTCCAGTTGTTCTGAGCCCTGCCGACGTTGAGGTGATAGCCCAGGGTGGTGAGGATCTGACCGAGCGTCGGTTCCCAGATCGCCTTGATGAGAATGAGCGCGTAGACACTCGCGGTCGCCGAGCCGCCGCTCAGGGTGGCCGTCAGGCTCGCTTGCAACAGGGTCGAGCCCAAGTCCTTTAAGTTGTCCGCAGGCCGAGGAGGCAAAACCGTACTGGACGTCGTCACGTCGATCGTGATTGGAAGATCGGCGCCGGGGGCCATCGTGGCGGGGAGCGCGGGGGGAGCGCTAATCGTGAAGAGGGCCTGGTTCGCGCCGCTCAGGGCAAGCGCGGTGACCTGTACGGAGGTCTGGCCGCCATTGTGCAAGGTGATGACCTGGCTCACGGCCGGTGTGGCCACGTCGCGAACGCCCGTCAAGACGACGCGATCGGAGCTGAATGCGACCGCGCCGCTCGTCGGCATCGCGCCGCTGCTGCTCCCGCTCCCTCCGCCGCCGCTGCTGCTCCCCGACGAGCCGCTGCTCGCGCCGCTCCCGGC
>JALYHV010000067.1 GCA_030776205.1 Myxococcota bacterium
GTTCGCGAGAGGCCTCCCCAGTTGGGCTCCAGTCCGTCCGGGTGCCCGGAGCTCTCATGGTCGCGCGATCGCTCGACACGCTCACCGCGGCGATCGATCCGTCGTCGCTCGCGGTGACGCAGGTGCCCTTCGGAGAGCGAACGTTCGTCGGCGTCGAAGCGGACACGCTGGTCTTCGAGAAAGGGCAGCGGCGCCCGGTGGCCGAGAGGCACACCGTCGTGCCGGGAGCGGCCTTCGACCTGGGCACGTCCGCTTGGAATGCCTCGCCCGACGGCGTTCCGCTGCGCGACAAGAAATACGTCGTCGAGATGAAGCTCACCCTCTTCGAGACGGATCGAGCGCCCGGTCGACAATGGGCGCCTCAGGAGGGCAAGTACCGAGCGCTCTGGTCGTCGACCCTCCGCCAGGCGGAGGAGTGAAAGGTGCAAGCGGGGCCGTCCGCCCTCCGGCCAAAAAAAAATCGGCGGAGCATGTCGATCCGGCCCAGGCTCGTTCGTCGCCCGATCGAACCCCCAACCGGAGGACAGCATGAATTACCTCAGTTTCATCCGCAGCTCGGAGAAGTACCGCGACGTGCAGCCGCCCGCCGCCATGATGGAGGCCATGGGCAAGCTCATCGAGAAGTTTACGAGGGAGGGCGCCCTCGTCGACACCGGCGGCCTGGCGCCGAGCCGGGACGGGTTCCGGATGCGGCTGGCGAACGGGAAACTCACCGCGACGGACGGTCCGTTCATCGAAGCGAAGGAGGTCATCGGCGGATGGGCCATTCTCAAGGCCGGCTCGAAGGCCGAGATCGTCCGGCTCACGACCGAGTTCATGGAGCTCCACCGCAAGTACTGGCCGGAGTTCGAGTTCGAGTGCGAGGTCCGGCCGGTCGAGTTCCTGGCGAGTGAGAAACGTGCCGCGCAGTAACGAACCCCAGCAGCCCAGAGGAGCAGAGCGATGCGAGTAATGGTGATCGTAAAGGCGACGAAGAACTCCGAGGCGGGTGTCATGCCGAGCGAGCGGCTGCTCGCGGAGATGGGAAAGTACAACGACGAGCTCGTTAAGGCTGGCGTGATGCTCGCGGGCGAGGGGCTCCACCCGAGCTCGAAGGGCAAACGAATCGACTTCTCTGGCGGCAAAAAAACCATTGTCGACGGTCCATTCGCCGAGACGAAGGAGCTCATCGCCGGCTTCTGGCTCTGGCAGGTGAAGAACATGGACGACGCCCTCGAGTGGGCACGGCGGTGTCCGGACCCGATGCCCGGCGAGGGCGGGATCCTCGAGATCCGTCCGGTCTTCGAGGCCGACGACTTCGGCAAGGAGCTCACGCCGGAGCTGCGCGCCCAGGAGGAACGCCTGCGCGCCAACATCGAACAGCAGCGAAGGTCGTGAAGTCCGCCGCGGCGATGGCACGGACTGCGATCGTCGCGCGCCACTGAGCCATGTCGGAAGCAGCCACGCGCAGGGCCATCGAGGCGGTCTGGCGGATCGAATCCGCCCGGCTGATCGGTGGCCTCGTGCGCATGGTGCGCGATGTGGGCCTCGCCGAAGACCTCGCGCAAGAAGCGCTCGTCACCGCGATCGAGCGCTGGCCGGAGGCAGGGATCCCGGAGAACCCGGGCGCATGGCTCATGACCGCCGCGAAGAACCGCGCCATCGACCAGCTCCGCCGCCAGCGGATGCGCGAGAGCAAGCAGGACGCCCTCGAGGACCATGGGTCGACCGGCCCACTGCAGTTGCCCCCGATCGAGGCGTCCCTCGACGAGAACGTGGGCGACGACCTCCTGCGTCTGGTCCTCATCGCGTGCCATCCGGTGCTGTCGACCGACGCGCGCGTCGCGCTTACGTTGCGACTTCTCGGTGGGCTCACTACCGAGGAGATCGCGCGCGCGTTCCTGGTCCCAGAGCCCGCGATCGCGCAGCGAATCGTCCGGGCGAAGCGCACGCTGGCAGAGGCCAAGGTGCCGTTCGAGGTGCCGCTCGGCGCAGAGCTCTCCGCGCGGCTGCCCTCGGTGCTCGAGGTCATCTACCTGATATTCAACGAAGGTTACGCCGCGACGCGCGGCGACGACTGGATGCGCACGGACCTCTGCGAGGACGCCCTGCGGCTCGGGCGAATCCTCGCCGGACTTGTGCCCAATGAGGCGGAGGTTTACGGCCTCGTCGCGTTGATGGAGCTGCACGGGTCGCGCGCGCGGGCGCGTGTGGGCCCCTCCGGGGAGCCGATCCTGCTCCTCGACCAGGACCGTGCCCGGTGGGATCACCTGCTCATCGGGCGCGGGCTCGCGGCGCTGTCGCGGGCGGAGTCCCTCGCGCAGCCGCTCGGTCCCTACGCGCTGCAGGCCGCGATCGCCGCCTGCCATGCGCGCGCCCGAACCGGGGCCGAGACGGATTGGAAGAAGATCGTGGCCCTCTACGACGCGCTCGTCGAGCTCACGCACTCGCCGGTGGTCGAGCTCAACCGGGCGGTGGCCGTGTCGATGGCCTTCGGGCCGCTCGCCGGGCTCGAGCTCGTCGATGCGCTCGCCGAGGAGCCCGCGCTGCGCGCTTACCACCTGCTTCCGAGCGTCCGAGGCGATCTCCTCGCCAAGGTCGGTCGTACCGAGGAAGCCCGGGAGGAGCTCCTGCGCGCCGCGCACCTGGCGCGCAACGGCCGCGAACGCGAGCTGCTTTTGGCGCGAGCGAAGGCGATTGAAACGAGGGGAAGGGCGTGATGCACGTTCGCTTCTGCCTGCGCAGGAGACGATCGAACGAAGAAAGAGCGCAGGGTAAGGCGGCCTCGCCTTGCCGAGAGCCACGCGGAAGGCGTAGGAATCGCGGTGTAGCCGCAGGAGGTTGGGGCGAGAGGAAGACAGCAGCAAGTCATCACTCCGGAGGAGTGGCCGAGTGGTCGAAGGCAGCGGTTTTGAAAACCGCCGATCTCGCAAGGGATCCAGGGGTTCGAATCCCTTCTCCTCCGCTGAAATCATGAAAAAAACGGCCCTCTACGCCCGATTCGTGGATGTTCCGCGGGACCAAGCGCTCCGGTAAATCGCGAGATCGCCTCCGCGCCGAGGATCCGGAGTCAGCCAAGAGCAGGGGGGCAGAGGCATATCGATGCAGCAGACGCGAAGGTCCCTCGTCCGCGCGATGTGCTCGAGGTCTCCCAACACGCGCGCCAAGCGTTCGCCGCCGAAGGGGCAGTAGAGAAAGAAGACGGAGCCAATCGGGATGTAGCCGGCGAGCCTCGCGGCGTCGCCTTCCACGGACGAGACGCGCGAGAGGAGCAAGCGTTCCGCGAGGGCGCGAGCGGCGACGAGGAGATGCGGCTGAATTTCGATCCCGATCGCCGCGGCCCCCGTGAGCAGGTGCACCAGCGCTGCGGCGCGCCCTAGACCCGAGCCAACATCGACGAACACGTCGGAAGCGCGCACGGGAGCTTCTTCGACGACGCGCAACAGGGCGTCGACAGAGCTCGGTAGGTAGGGGACGCAGCCGCTCGGCAGCTCGGGCCCGTCGTCCGGCAGCTCGCCGAGACGGAACACGACATCCAGCCATTGGTCGCGAAACGCTGGCGGCATCGCCAAGAGCGACGCGCGGAACATCGCTCGGTCAGGAGACCCGCGCTCGAAAAGCGAGCGCACCCTTTCGGCGCTCGCTCGGTGGGAGTCGTCCATCTGGCCGCTCGAACGCTATCACGGCGGGAGCGGCCTCTATCCGCGAGGGAGCTCGGAGCCGAGGCGCGCGACCTTGAGGAGCAGGTAGTTGCGTTCCGGGATGCTCGCGGTCTTCTCGGCCGCCGATCGGTAGTGTGGGAGCGCCGCCGTGATTTCGCCCGAGCGCTCGAGGAGATGCGCCCGCACGGCATCGAGGCGGTAGTGATCCTTGATGCGTGGGTCGCGACCGAGCTTCTCGAGCAGGGCGAGGCCTTCGGCCGGTCCCTGCGCCATTGCGACGGCCACCGCATGGTTCAACGCCACCACCGGGTTGTCGGACAAGCGCATCAGCACGCTGTAGAGCGCCACGATTTGCGGCCAGTCCGTATCCGCGGCGCTGGTCGCTTCGTCGTGCACCGCTGCGATCGCGGCTTGCAACAGATACGAGCCCGCCGCACCGCGCGCCATCGCACCCGTCACGAGCCGCACGCCCTCCGCGATCGCTTCCTTGCTCCAGAGCGATCGATCTTGCTCGTCGAGGGGGACGATCTCGCCGTTCGGTCCCGATCGCGCCTGGCGCCGCGCGTCGGTGAGGAGCATGAGCGCGAGCAGGCCACTCACTTCGCCGCTTTCCGGCAGGAGCTCGTGCGCCGCGCGCGCGAGGCGTATGGCCTCACTCGAGAGATCCACGCGCTGGTGCGCCTCTCCCGAGCTCGTGGCGTATCCCTCGTTGAAAATGAGATAGAGCACGTGGAGGACCGCGTCGAGGCGCGCGTTCGTCTCTTCTCGTAGCGGCATGACGAAGCCAACGCCGGAGCTCTTGATGCTCCGTTTCGCGCGGCTGATTCGTTGCGCCATCGTCGCCTCCGGCACGAAAAACGCGCTCGCGATCTCCGCCGTCGTGAGACCGCCCACCGCGCGCAACGTCAGCGCGATCGCCGAGGGGCGCGTCAGCGCCGGATGGCAGCACATGAAGAGGAGAACGAGCGGGTCGTCCCCTTCGTGGGAGCCTTCGTCCGGTGGCGGCACGACGTTTTCGTCCGGCGGTGTTTCGAGGGCGACTTTGGCTTCGCGCCGGCGGCGCGCAGAGTCCCACCGGATCTGGTCGGTGAGCCTTCGGACGGCGACTTGGATGAGCCATGCGCGAGGATTCTCGGGCACGCCGGTGCGTGGCCAGTGCGAGGCAGCGGCGGTGAGCGCTTCTTGCACGGCGTCCTCCGCCGTGCCGAAGTCGCCATACCGACGGACGACGGCGCCGAGCACCTGCGGGGCAAGCTCGCGCAGCAGGTGCTCGTCGGCCGTTCGCATCGCGGCAGTCCCGCCCTACAACGAGTCGGGGGGTGCGCTCATCACCTGACGCACCTCGATTTTGATGCCGAGCGGCTTGCCGCCGGGACCGGGGGCTGTCGACGCTTTGCCGGCGATGGCGTACGCGCGCTCAGCGCTTTCAACGTCGACGATCCAGTACCCGACGAGGAACTCCTTGGACTCGGCGTAGGGGCCGTCCGTCACCTCGGGTGCGCCGTCGGCCTGCGCTCGAACGATGCGCGCCTGGCCGGGAGGCGCGAGGCCTTCCGCGGAAGCGAGCTCACCGGCTTCGCGTAGGTCCTTGTTCAGGTCTTTCATGAACTGGATGTGCGCCCGGAACTCTTCGGGCTTCCACTGGTTGATCTGGTACTCGCCCGTGCCGCGCGGCGCGTGCATCATCAGCATGAATTTCATCGTCCGTGCTCCTTCGAAGGGTACATCGAAGCCGGCGCTTCGCTTCGCGTGCCTGTCCCGGCGTTCTCGGAGAGGTCGGAGCCGACGGGCCCATCTCGACATGACCGCGTACGATTCTTTCAGGTCGGTCCGAGACACGCAAAGGCGCTCGGCCGCGCCCCCACGGCTCGGCCGCCGATCACGCCGCGCGGTGCGTCTCGATCGTCGTGACGAGGGTGTCTATGTCGACCGGTTTGGTGATCACGGTGGCGCCGCCGAGCTCCGATGTCCGGACCTGCGGGTTGCCCACTCCCGTAACGACGACGACCGGTATCTTCGATAGCTCCGGGGACGCGAGCTGACGAGATCGGAACGCGTAGCCGTCCATTCCTGGCATCATCAAATCGAGCAAAATGAGGGAGGGCCCGGCATGCGCTTGAAGATACGCCAGAGCCTCGTCGCCACCCCCGAACGGGATCGCGACGTACCCTGCCTCCTTCAGCACCATCGTCATCGCTTCGCGGATGTCCGCGTCGTCGTCCACCACCAAGACGACCGGTTCCGGCGCGACGGTCGCCACAGGTGACGCGGCCCTCGGTGACAAGGGGAGCTCGACGAGAAAGGTCGAACCCTGTCCGAGCTGACTCTCGACCGACAGCGTCCCTCCGGACACCTCCACGATTTGCCTGACGATCCACAGGCCGAGCCCCATCCCGCCGAACTGCCGCGTCGGGACGGCCCGCTCGAAGCGCTCGAAAATGCGGGCCTGGTTCTTCGGCTCGATACCGAGCCCGTGGTCACACACCGAAACGCGAGCGCCGCCCTCGCTCGCTCCGATTGTCACGTCGATCGGCTTGCCCGCACCGAACTTTATCGCGTTCCCGATCAGGTTCGTCACCACTTGGTCCATCCGTTCGCGATCCCACAGCCCTCTCGTCGGTCGCGAGGCGTGGACGCGCAGAACGCTGCCGCAGTGCTCCAGGTCGAAGGCGAAACGCGACGCCACTTCGTGGACGAGATCGACCAAGTCCATCTCCTCGGGCTCGAGCCGCAGCCGATGACCGGTCGTGATGCGGGAGACGTCGAGGAGCTGGGCGACGAGCTCGGTGAGCCGGTTGGCCTGCCGGTTGATTCGTTTGAGCGGGTCCGCGAGCGAGGCCGTGCTTTCGCAATTTCGCATGAGGCTCTGGATCTGGAGCTTCAATGACGTGAGAGGTGTCCTCAGCTCATGGCTGGCCACGCATATGAACTCGTCGCGGACGTGAAGGGCCTGTCGGAGCGAGTCTTGCGTCTCCTGGAGATCGGCGTTGAGGCTCGCGAGCATCCTCGTTCGCTCGACGAGCGCGCGGTCCACGTCGCGGCGCGCCTGCCGCGCCTTACTCTCGCGGAGCTCGCGCTCGAGGGCGGAGCACAGACGCGCATGGTTGTCCTTTAGAACCCAGTCGTGTGCACCGGCGCGCATCACCTCGAAGGCGGCCTCGCCGATCGGTCCCGAAAACACGATGAACGGGAGGTCGAGCCCGCTCTCCTTCAACAAGTCGAGCGCCGCGAGCGCGTTGAATTGCGGCAAGGACCAGTTGCTGATGACCGCGTCCCACGACCTCTCCGCGAGAGCCCGGCGCATGCCGCTGGCATCTTCGACGCGACGCATTTCGCTTTGACCGAGCACGAGCTGAAGCCCGTCGACCAGCCGCTGGAAATCTTCCTCGGAGTGCTCCACTAACAAAATATGGTGGGCGCTGAAAGGCGCCTCGGTCGTGGGCAGCATGTGTTGGCCTGTTGCGTGCGCGAATGGCTCATCCCGCAACGACCCCGGCGCACGCCAACAGGAATCGTCGCTTCGTTGCATAGGCAAGGGGCAATGGCGTCGTCGTTATCGCAAGTAGCGCCGCACGACCGCCTTTAGGTTAGCCGGATCAAATGGTTTCTCGAGGTGCTCCTTGGGCGTGTCCGAAAGAAACTGCCGCGACAGCGTGGTGAAGGCACCGCCGGTCAAAAAAATCATTTTCGTCGCCTGCTCGGGCACGACGACGGAAAGCTCGCGGTGAAGGTCCATGCCCGTCATGTCGGGCATCATCAGATCACAAAGGATCAGGTCGAACTTCGCTCCGGCCGCGCACAGCGCAAGCGCCTCCCTGGCAGCGACCACGGTCACGACGTCGTGGTCCTCCGAGAGCGTTCGCTCTACGGCGCGGATCACGAGCCTTTCGTCGTCGACGACCAGGATGCGTCCACGGCGACCGCCGACGGACGCCGGGGCCGCTCCGATGGGCTCGCTCTTCAGGCCAGTGATCCGCAGCGCCACCCGAAAGGTCGTCCCCTTTCCGAGTGCGCTCTCCACAGTGAGCTCTCCACCCATGTCGAAAACGATGCGCTGACAGATGGCCAGGCCGAGTCCCGTGCCCACGCCCGCCGCCTTCGTGGTGAAGAAAGCGTCGAAGATCCTTCCGATGATCTCCGGTGGAATTCCTGGGCCCGTGTCGATGACCTCGACGATCGCAAGCCCGCCTTCGTGGCGTGTCGCGACGCGGATCTCGTTGTCTTGCGCGTGCCCTTCTTGAAGGGCTTGCGCGGCGTTGACGATCAGATTGAGAAATACCTGGCCTATGCGCGCCTCGTTGCCGACGACCGGCGGCACGCGGCCGTACGCCTTCACCAGACGGGCGCGGTGGCGAATTTCGTTCCACGCCATTCGCAACGACGAGTCCATGACCGCGTTGACGTCGACCAATCCATTCAGCTCGTCGCTCGGGGAGCGAGAAAAGCTCTTGAGATCCCGCACGATGAGCCGCATCCGCTCGGCGCCTTCGCGCGCATCGTCGAGGGGTCCCTCGATATCCCCGAAGAGCCACGCGGCGCTCTTCGCGGCGCTCAGCGAAGCGCGGTCGTCTCCCATCATACGACTACGAGCCGCGGCGATGTAGTCGAGGTTCGCGATCACGGCAGCCAGTGGGTTATTGATCTCGTGCGCAACGCCGGCCGCCAGAGTGCCCATCGACGCCATTCGGTCGCTGACCATCAACTCGGATTGCATCTTCCTGCGTTCGGTTTCGTCTCGAACCACCGCGAGCGTGACGCGTCGGCCGTCGTCCGAGGCAAGAAGCGTGGGCGCGAGATTGACGGATATGTCCGCCCCATTCTTGTGGCGAAAGGTCGCGTCGAACGCGCCCTGGACAGGGGCTCGGCCCTGAAGAAAAGGCATCGCGACGTTCTTCGCTTCGGCGCTCATGAAGGCGAAGAGGCTCCTCCCGAGCATCTCACCCGGTTCGCAGCCCAGCATCTCGGCGCACCGTCTGTTGACGAAGACGATCTGGTCGTCGTCTTCGACCTTGATGATGCCGTCACTCGTCGCTTCGACGATCTGTCGGTACTGCTCCTCGCTCTTCCGCAACGCCAGCTCGGTCTCCTTGTGGCCGCTCCTGTCCGTCATCATGGCCAGCGTGCCGACGTATTTCCCGTCTGTGTCCCGAATGGGCGCCGTCTTGAGCAGGGCACACAGCTCCGAGCCGTCCTTTCGCAGGAGCACGATGTCGCCCTCCTCCGAGATTCCCTGGCGGGAGCGTTCGACTCGCAGCGCCGCGCTCCCGCGAACGAAGCTCGGCATCAATTCGAACAAGGACTGCCCCGGGATCTCGTCGACGGACTGACCGAGCATTTCGGCCAGCCGACGGTTCACGAACGTGACCGTGGATCCAGCGTCCACCGTCAAGATGCCCTCGTTCGCGGTCTCGACGATGCGCCGGTGGCGCTCCTCGCTCTCGCGCAATGCCTGCTGGGCCTTGAAGAGCAACACCAGCGTCTTGCCTTTGGCGTCGAACACGGCGTCAATCTGGCCCGAGACGAGCGCCTCGATCGTGGCCTTGGCCTCCGCGAGCTCTCGTTCGAGATCGCGCGCGAGGTCTCGCGTGTACGCGCGCGCCATAGGTGTCTCTGCGCGTTTCATGTGTCCCCTATGGCCATGAGCACCTCGCCCGTGTCATTTAGATTTCCGATTACCCTTTGCACGGGCAAAGGCCATATGCGGACGAGGGTCGGCGTCACGAGGATGCCATCGCTCAGAGCGCGACGGGGATGCGTGAGCAGATCGATTATCTCGAGCTCGTGTCCCGAGGCGAAGTGTTCGCCGCAGATCATCTTCGCGTTCGCGATCGCGCGGAGCGAGTTTGGCGCACGACCGGCGACGTAAAGCCGAAGTCGGAGCCGCACGTCTTTCCCCCCGTGGGCCATGTCACACAGCTCCGTTGTGCCGGTTCTTCGCCCCGGTCCCGCCCGCTCCCCTTTGCTTCGTGACACGGACGTCTTCGTCGGCGTGACGCATCTTGCGGAGCACCTGTCGGTCTGTGGCTCGGATTTTCGAAGCGGATCCGGTTGCGAGGCTCAGAACCTCGATTTCGGCGCTGCGCGCCTCCATCTCCGTGCGGATTACCTGAAGCCTCGCCGCCGCCTCGGCCTGGGCGAGCTGAAGCTGCAATCGTTTGAGCTCCGTGGAGGCCTGGCTGCGCTTCTTCGCCGCCCGCTCTTCCTGTTCCCATTCCCAGCGCGCCACCCCCATGAGGACCTTGCCTTGCGCGACGAAGACGTCGGCGAGGCTCACGCCCTGGCTGGAGAGCGTCAGCTCGCGAACCTGATTCGAGTGCCCGGTCCCGCGGGACTTCACGATGGTCAGGGCGCGGTTGCGTTCGCCGTCCTGCACGACATAGGAGACGTGTATCCAGGTATCCGCAATCGCCGAAATCCCCGTGGCGGCCTCGTCGGTGCTCAGCCCATCCATCAAGGACGTGTTCACGACCGTGATCCCTTCTCCTTTCAAGAAGTCCAAGAACTGCTGCGACGCGTCGGCCGAGGCGAGGTGCTCGAGCTTCGTCGAGAGGGCCGACAACGGATCGATCACGAGGCAACGAGGCCGGTGCTCGCGTACCCTCGCGCGGAGGTCGCCGAACTGCTCTTCGATGTTTGGCCCTCGCGTGCGCGTCGAATACATCTTGAGGAGGCCGGACTTCTGGTGCGGGGCGAGGCGGATGCCTACCGAGCGCAGATTGCGAACGATCTGCGCGGAGCCTTCGTCGAAGCTCACGTACAGCGTGCGCTCGCCCCGCTCGCAGGCGGCGACGGCGAACAGCCCGGAAAGCGTTGATTTCGCTGTCCCCGGCGCGCCCGAAATGAGCACGTTGCTGCCGCGGTGGTAGCCGCCGCGCAGCATGTTGTCGAGACGAGGAAGCCCGGACGGAATCCGCTCGTCGCTGACCTCGTAACGGAGCTCCGTAGGCCCGCGGTGCGTCAGCTGCATTCCGACCGTCGTCAGGCTGATCGGGAACTCGTCGCCAGAGAAGCCCGACCCTCGGTACTTCACGACCCGAAGGTTGCGGAACGCGGATCCGTCGACCACCTGGTGCCGGAGAAGAACGACGCAGTCGACCATGAACTGCAGGAACGAGTACGTCTGGTCCACCCCGACCGAGCCGACCTTCTGCGTAATGATGGCGGTCAGGCCCATCTCCGAAAGCCAATCGCGAATGCGATAGACCTCTCGGCGCTCCGCGATCGGGTTGTCGAGGAGGCCCAACAGCACGTCGATCCCGTCGAAGACGATGCGCTTTGCGTGGATTTCTTTGGCCTTGTCCGCGAGAAGCGTGAGCATGCCCGACAAATCGAATTCGCCGGCCTTCACGACCTCGGGGGAGAGCCGAGCGTCCATAAAGAAGAGGCGTTTCTTTTCGAGACCCGGAAGGTCCCAGCCGAACGTCGCCGCGTTGGCGATGATCTGCCGCGTAGTTTCCTCGAACGCGACGAACACGCCGGGCTCCTTCGTTCCGACCGCGCCGTGGACAAGGGCCTGCAGGGCAAAGACGGTTTTGCCGCAACCCGGACCACCCATGACCAGAGTCGTGCGTCCGCGCGGCAGTCCGCCTTCGGTGATTTCGTCGAATCCGTCGATCCCTGTGCGCAGCTTACTGACAGCGGCGCCTCCGGATTGCTTTGGGTTCACGCATTTCTCCTAAGGCGCGTTGCCGCCGGTTTGCGTCATCGGTCTCACACGCCCAGCCGGTGGGGAATGCCAGCGAAACGCCGCTGAGAGCGGTAGCAAGAAAGTCACCACGGCTGAGATCCAGTACTTAGCGAACGGCCGAGCGCAGCGATTGGTGATTTGCAACTTCCAATGGCAGATCGCTCCCGTCACGAACTAGGCACTGTCGGTTAGGGATTCAGCGCTTCATGTGCGCATTGCGTGGGTCCGCGCGGGCGCGCGCCGCTGGTGTGGGTTCGTTGCGCAGAGGTCAGTGCAGGCGGTCGCCTCGGGCTCGAAAAGGGGCGCCGATCGGCTCCGCCGGCTGCGCTGCCTTGCGCTCTCTTCTGCTACGGTAGAGAGGCTGAGACGCTTGCGCTCGGCTACGGGCGCGAGTCCCGCTCCCAGGTGCGAATGTCTGCCCCGCGACGCGACACCGTCATGAGAGCTTCTTGGCCATTGCTGGCGGCGTGCCTCACCGCGCTATGCCAGTGCTCACTCTTCGTGGGTGTCGACGGGATCGACGATGGGACGGGTCGGGATGCGGGGGGTCAGGATGCATCCGTCGGCCCACGCGATGGAACCGCCTCCGAGACGAGTATCGGTCCCATCGAGGCGGCGGGCCTGCCCGATGCACCGGCAGCCGAGCCGAGCGACGTCGATGGCGGCCCAGTGCTCGATTCGGCAGCCGAAGTCGGCAGCGTTCCTGATGCGCCCGTGACCAGCCTCGAAGCGAGCCTCGACGCAAGCCTGGATGCGAAGGCCACCCTCGATGCGCACGACGGCGCGATGATCCTGCTGGAGACGGGCGCGCCGGACGCGGGTCGGGCGTGCGATCCGGCGAAGCCCTTTGCCCCTCCCGTGCTGATCCCCGGTGTGCAGGTCAACGGCGCAAAAGACGCGGCATTTCGACTCTTGCCCGACGAGCTCACCGGCTACTTCTGGAGCGTACGGGCTGGCGGTGCCACCGATCTGTATGTGACCACGAGACCCGACTCCAACTCGCCCTTCGGCACGCCCCTCCTCCTGAACAATGTCAATTTGAACGGCGTGTGGCAGATGGAGCCGAGCGCAAGCAGCGACGGGTTGGATCTGGCGTTCCGGTCCCCTCGCGGCGGAGGCGTCGGCGGCTCGGACATTTACTGGGCTTCGCGTGCCGACCTGAAGAGCGACTTTGCGAACGTCACGCTGCTGGCCAACGTCAACTCGACCGCCAACGACGTCCAGCCGTTCGTGGCAGGTAGTCCCAACGGGACGACCCTCTATTTCGCGTCGGATCGCAGCGGCGATTACGACATCTACCGCGCCGTCGGTAGCGCGGGCCGGTACGGGTCGCCCCAGCCCGTCACCGAGCTCAACACCGCTGCCGTCAAGGACGACCAGCCGGTCGCTTCGGACGACAACCGCACGATGTTCTTCTCGTCGGCGCGCGCCGGTGGGCTGGGATCGAACGACATCTGGATGGCCACCCGCCCGAGCGACCACGTCCCGTTCGGCACGCCGACCAACCTGACGCAGGTCAACACGACAGGGCTCGATCGCCCGGACTGGATCTCGTTGGACGGGTGCCGGCTTTACCTGTCGAGCGACATCACCGGGGTCTCGCGCCTGTACATGGCGACGCGAGGGATGTGACGAGCAACGGACAGCCGAGAGGCAGAGCGCGGCGGACGGGCGCGCCCCTTTCGCGGCGCTATTCTCGGTCTCGTGAGCACGGCGTGCGTTCATCAGCCGCACCTCTTCGGTCGATCCGAGCCGTCGTTCGACCCGGGCTTCGCGTCGCTGCAGCGCATCCATCTGGACGAGACGGCGTGGATCGATCTGGCCCCCGCCTGGGTTGACGGGGCCGACAGGCTCTTCGAGCAGGTCTTGCACGCCCGCACGTGGGCGCAGCGCCGCCGCACGATTTACGACCAGCACGTCATCGAGCCGCGCATGACGTCACCCTGGAGGCTCGAATTGGGCCAGCCGCTCGAGCCAGTGCTCATCGAAGAGATGCGAGAAGCCCTGTCGCTCCGCTACGGGGTCGTCTTCGATACCGCCGGCTTCAATCTCTACCGCGACGGCCGCGACAGCGTTGCGTGGCATCGCGATAGGATCCGCAAGGAGATCGCCATGCCCGTCGTGCCGCTCGTTTCGCTCGGGGAGCCGCGCAAGCTCCTCTTCCGACCTTATGGCGGCGGCCGTTCGCGCGGCTTCGCGTTGGGCCACGGTGACCTCCTCGTCACGGGCGGCGCGACGCAGCGCACGTGGGAGCACGCGGTGCCAAAGGTGGCTCGCGCGGGACCGCGCATTAGCATCGCGTTCCGGCATGGGATGGATCCGCGAGCGTACGGCGAGCCGACGAGCGGGCATTAAGCGTGCGGCCCGTTCGCGTCGCGCTCGTGGTTTCGCTGGCGCCTCTGGCCGTCGGCGTTTCCCGCGCTGCCTCGCCCGACTGCGCGCCGCCGGAGAGCCGCGCGCAGATACGAGC
>JALYHV010000068.1 GCA_030776205.1 Myxococcota bacterium
GTCTCGGACGGGGGCACGCAGGCCCCGCGCCCGTCTTCGATGATCGGCGCCGCGCCTGCGCCGCAGTCGACCAGGCTAGCCACAGTGGCGGCCGGGACGCACGCTCCCGTGACGACGTCCCGCATCGCCCCCGGCTTGCCCGGGCACGCAACGAAGGCGCAACTGCCGAGGCGCGCCTCGTCGCCCCGCACGTCGTCCTCTCCGCCGAGGATTGCCGCTCCTGGGCCGCAATAGGGATCTCCCGCTCGCGGCGGAAGGCATGCCCCGAGGACCGCCAGGTGCCCCGCCGTGCACGCGCAACGTCCGGACCTGGAACGAGCCGCGTCCCTTGGACAAGCCGGCGCAGGAGCCATCGCCTCCGCGGCCGGGGCTACGCTGCGAGGAGCACATCCTGCTGCACCGAGCCCTGCCGCCCCGGCGAGCGCAGCCAACACGATGACGCTCCGGCCGGCCGGAGTGCTTCGTCGCATCGCGCGCGAGGTTACGCGTGCTAGATCGAGCGCGCCATGCTTGCCACCTTCGCGGAAGGTACGCCCGAGTTCGAGGCCGCTCTGGCGCGGCTCGAGTTCCGCGGGGAGGCCGATTTCGCTCGCGTAGAGCCGGTCGTCAGGGAAATTTTGGCGGCGGTGCGCGCGGAGGGCGACGCCGCGGTGCAACGGTATAACGAGCGGTTCGGGAGGCGTGCGCCGCGCCTCCTCGTGCCGGATTACCCAGGTGCGGCCGCTCTGGCGCGTCTTCCCAGCGAGGCACGGCAGGCCCTGGAGCTCGCCGCAGCGCGTATCCGCGACTTTCACGAGCGCGAGCGCGAGCCCGGGTTTCAGTACGAGGCAGAAGGCATCCTGCTCGGGGTGCGCGTTCAGCCCGTCGGTCGCGCGGGGGTCTATGCGCCAGGTGGCAAAGCACGTTACCCCTCGAGCGTGCTCATGTCCGTCGTTCCGGCTCGCGTCGCCGGCGTGACGGAGACGTTCGTCGCGACGCCGTTGGCCGGCGACGCGAGCGATGACCCGATCTACGCGGCGGCGTATCTGTCCGGCGCGACCGCGATCGTCGACGCGGGAGGTGCGCAGGCGATCGCGGCGCTCGCTTATGGCACCGAGAGCGTTCCACGTGTCGACAAGGTAGTCGGCCCCGGCAACGTGTACGTCGCGTGCGCCAAGAGGCTCGTTTTCGGCGCGGTGGATATCGACGGCATCGCAGGGCCGAGCGAAATTCTCGTCGTTGCCGACGACGAGGCGGACCCGCGGATAGTGGCCGCGGACCTCTTGTCCCAGGCCGAGCACGACGAAGCGGCGTACCCGATGCTGGTTTGCGCCTCGGACTTGATGGCTCGTGCCGTAGTCCGGGAGCTCCACGAGCAGCTGGCGACGCTTCCCAAGGCGATCATCGCCCGCGCAGCGCTGGGCAACGGCGCTGCTTTCGTCACGCACTCGCGGGATCACATGGCCGCCGTCGCGAATCGCATCGCCGCCGAGCACCTCGCCCTGCACGTCGTCGATCCGCACGCCCTTTTCGCGCGCATACGCCACGCCGGCGCCGTCTTTCTCGGCACCTCGACCCCGGAAGCCACCGGCGATTATCTCGCCGGTCCCTCGCACGTATTGCCTACGGGCGGGGCAGTGCGTTTCGGCTCGCCGCTCGGTGTGTACGACTTCGTGACGCGCACCTCGATGATTCAATACGATCACGACGCGCTGCAGCGCCATGAGAAAGCCATTTGCGCGCTTGCCCGCCTCGAGGATCTGGAGGGGCACGCGCGGGCAGTCGAAGCACGAATTCCACGCGCCTCGCGGAGCGATGCGCCTCTGCCGATGGAACGTCGCCGCTAGAGCTTCGATTTCGATGGACGGCACCACGCCTCCTCGTAACGTTGGTGGATCGGTGCGGCGCGCACGGGGCGGGAGGTCGGAGGAGGTTGCGTGGTGATGCAGTCGACGGTCGTGCGATGGCTCGGTCTTTTGGCTTTGGCGTGCGTTGTGGGAGGGTTGTCCGTTGGCTGTGCGCAGGCGCGGGACCCGATCAACCGGGTGCAGGCGAATGCGCTCGACAAGCACTTCTTCGTCGGAGCGAGCCTGAGCGATGCATCCGACGACCCTGAATTTTACATGGGCAATCGCATCGTCGACGAGCCCTATGGGGTGGGACAGGGGTTCTGGCTGTTTCAGTCGCTCGGTTCTCTCGCCCGCATCAAGTGGGAGATTCAGGAATACAAGCTCGTCGCCCGTCTGACGTACGAGCGCATTCAGAACAGCGATCATCACGGCTCGCAGGCGACGTCCAACGGGCAAGTCGTGGCGATGTTCAAGATCGACAGCCACTTCGACATCCGCCGCGACTACAACCCGCAGACGGGCGAGCAGCTCAACCTCGTCGTCGAGAACACCACCGATCGGCCCTGGTACGAACGCCAGTACTTCCGCGTCGACTGGTCGACGAACCTGGTGACCGATGCCTACGACTACGACATCTTCTCGCTCGGCGCCGCCGTCGACGGAATTCATTACGACTCGCTCTCCTACTACGTTCAGGATCCGAGCGACCCGGACGCGCCGGTTTTCAGCCCGGATGAAGGCTACTTCGACGTCACGACCAAGCTGTTCGCCACACCGCAGACGGTTCAGACGCCATACGGCAGCCTTCCGCTCTGCTTCTTCTTCGGAAACTACCCCGCTTACACGTGCAACCCCGCCGAGGTGAAGCTTCGCCTGTCGTTCAAGAAAGTAGTGAACGACGATTTCGAGCCCGAGGACTGGGACGGCAACAAGATGAACGCGTTCGGCTGGTTCACGGTCGACCGCTTCGGATACGAACGGAATTACGGCATTTTGGATCAGCAGTGGCACCGCTTCGCGACCAAATACAACATCTGGCAAAAGAGCCACATCGAGGGGTCGCAATGCGCGATTGATGCGTGGCGTGACGGCGCCGGTAAGGTCCAGAATTACAAGGTAGACGCCAGCGGGGCGACGGTCTTCGACCCCAAAACGGCTTTGCCAATCCCCGATTCCAACGGCCGACCTTATACGCGCAGCGCGCCGGGGCAGAACGTCCACCGCGACCTCGATCACGACGGCACCGAAGACGAATGCCAATTCACCGACGCGAGCAACCAGCCCGCTTATCCCGGTTCGCGTTGCGACGAGTTCACGAACAAGTGCGACCTTCCGCTCTACGAGCGGCAAACGAAGACGACGCCTCTCTATTACGGGCCGACTTCGCCGCCCGACCTCTTTGCGTCGACCGCGCATGCGCTGAATTCGTGGAACATCGCGGTCAAACGTTCGGTGCAGCTCGGCAAGATCGCCGAAGCGAACCGGGTCAATGTGCTCATCGGCCAGACCAGCATGCTGACTTCCGAGGCGGAGCTGCTCCACGATCAGCAGACGGACAGGACGGTGCCCGATGTGTTCGTGCTTTGTCACAATCCTGTAATCCAGGGGGACGCGCCAGCGTGCGGTGCAGCGGGGCTGAAAGTGCGGCTCGGCGATCTGCGTTATAGCGTCGTCGATATCATCCAGACACCCCAGTCGCCTTCCGCGTGGGGCATCATGACGGACTTCGACGACCCAGTGACGGGCGAAAAGGTCCAGGCGAGCATCAACGAGTGGGCATACGTCCTCGACACCGCGTCGCAGAACGTGGAGGACCTGCTTCGCTGGATCAACGGAGAGATCAGCAACCAGCAGATCGCAAACGGCAAGTACATGCAGCAGTGGGTCGGCGCGAGCAAGTTGGGGCTCGGCCAGTACACCCCCGGGGTCCTGTCGGCGCACGAGATTCAGAGCCGGCTGGATTCCATCGACCGCGGGGCGGCGCGATTGAACGGGCTGCCAGGCGGCACGAGGCTTCCACCCGAGGTGGCTGCCAAGATGGCCGCGCAGAACTTGTCGTCGACGCTCGGCCCGTCGATGGACGCTCAGCTCGAGGCTTCGCGTCAAAAGCTCCTCGGCAGCGAATGGGAGGCGCGCCTCGTCACGCCGAACATGCTTCAGCTGGCGGGCTTGAACCCCAACCAGCCTTTCGCCGGGGATCCGGCGACGCTCGCGATGGCGTCACCCCTTCGTGCGCTGAATCCCACCGTTCGCAAGTGGGGCAAGAGCGTCATCAACAGCGCGATGCTCATAAAGAATATGTGCATCCTCGAGGACGAGCCCGAACCGGACTCGCTGGTGGCGATGGCCCGTCAGGCGGCGCAACTCTTTCCGCGTCCCAACCAGGCGGACCCCAACTATCCCGCCGAGGTGTTCAAGCGCGACCAGTCGCTCCACCAATGGATACGTGAGCAATTCCACCTCTCCGTGATCGCACACGAGATGGGGCATTCGATGGGGTTGCGCCACAATTTCGTCGGCAGTTGGGACGCGCTGAACTATCCCACGGAATACTGGCAAGTTCGAACGAGGAACGGCCAGGAGCACTATTGCGGTTATCCTGGGACGCTCGACGCGAGGACGCCGCACACGAAAGGCACCGACTGCGTAGGTCCCCGCTGGGTCGACCCCGTCACCGATCAGGAGACCAACGACTTTCTCTGGAGATGGGGATCGTCCACCGTCATGGACTACCCGGGTGATCAGACGCAGGACATGAACGACATCGGCCCGTACGACAAAGCGGCCATGCGCTTTGGTTACGCGAACCTCGTCGATGTCGAGAAGAACATGAAAGCGGTGCCTCGCCCCGACGGGAGCTCCGCAGGCAGCGGAGCGGATTTCCTGCAAGCGCTCGACGGTTTCGGCGGGATCTGGGGCAGCTCGATCGGCAATCACCACTACAGCATGTATGCCGACCAGTACGGGCTGGTCGGGACGTGCACCGCGCCGCGGGCAGGCTGGACCGGTGATCCCGGGGATCCGCTTGCGACGATCTGCACGGGCGCGAGTCTGGACTACGTTCCGGAGCGCGACATGCGCACCGTCGACAAGTACTCGACGGCTGTGACGGCAGCGCGCCCCGAGCTCGTCTCGCACTTCGCCGTCGACCCGCAGAACCGCGTACGGCACCCGTACCTGTTCGGCTCCGACGAGTTCGCGGATTTCGGCAACGTCCCGGTTTACCGGTTCGACGCCGGCGCCGACGCGTATGAGCAGATGCAGTTTCTCATCTCCACTTACGAGAATCGGTACATATTCAACAACTTTCGTCGTAATCGGGTGACCTTCGATACGTTCCACACGGTCGGGACCCTGATGGACCGCTACTGGAACAAGATCCAGGGAACGACCAAGAGCTTGGCGCTCGGCGTCGAGCTCCTGACGCAGCCTGGGCTGCCGGACCCGACCGGCGATCCCGCCCAGCTGATGCCTATGGCGCTTGGTTCGGCCGACGCCCTCGCCATGTTCGTGCGCGCGCTGACCCGTCCCGAGCCGGGGAGCTATGCCGTCACCCCCGCGGGAGGCTCCCTCGCTCCGCCGAACCCATGGGGAAGGGCCTGGCAGCTCGGTGATGCGGTCAGTCCTCTCGCTCCGCCATCAACGCAGGTGAACGTCGCGCTCGGCTCCGGCGCCGGGCGGTTTTTGCACAACGATTACGATTACACCCAGGGCTACTGGTGGTCGTCCTACCAGACGCAGGTAGGGAGCGCGTACGAGAAAACTCTCGCTCCGTACTACCTCATCGAGGCCTACAACCACTTCGTGTCCAACGCAAAGGACGACTACATCGACGGCCGTTACAAAAATCTGAGCTACGCGAGCCTCTATCCAAACCAAGTGCGGCGCATCTTTTCGAACTTGATGGCGACCGAGAGCGCGACGCAGGCCCTCGACAACGGCGCGGCGGCGCAGATCTTCACCATCGCGCCGTACGCAATGCCAGCCAGCGCTCCCGCCACGGCGAACCCTCTGACCGACGTTCAATACCTCCCCTGGTCCAAGTACGATCCCAATGACGCATCAACGACTCAGCTCGAGTACCCCAAGGGCGCCGTTCTGCTCGACCCGCTCATCGGCTGGGAGGAGCAGTACCCGAGCCTCGTCAGCCTGTTTGTCTTCGGGCCTACGTCTTTGAGCATGGATCTCGTCGACCAGATGCGGATCTTCTCACCGGGTGACGCCGCGAGCCTGTCGCTTCCCCTCGATCAGCAGGTGCGCTACCGCGACCCGCTGACAGGTATCGAGTACGTGGCAAAGAACTACGGCACCGAATCCATCAACTCCAGCGTAGGTTATCCCGTCGCCAAGACGATCGGCGCACGCATGCTGCAACACGCCAATCACTTGGCCAGCATCGCCTACCAGCAGTCGCAGCCGGCCGACCCCGTCAGCGGCGAGCTGACCTACGCGCTCGACGCGAAGCGCACCGCGGTCCTCAATGCCGGACAGGCAGCGCAGGACGCCGCCACGATGTTGAAGAACTACTCGTCGAACGTCGACGTGGTCCGACAGCTCACGCTTTTCTTCGGCTATGGGCCGATAGGTCACTAGCCGTACGTCGACGCGCGAACCCCATCACGAGCCGGCGCGGCTGTGCATCAGCGCGCTCAACCAGCGGACTGGGCCCGGCGCGAGGCGAGCAGCCGCCGAGACGGCCCTGACGAATGGCGTGGTCTCGACCACCATCTTGCCCCGGTCCATCGCGCGGAGTGTTTGCTCCGCCACCTCGTCGGCGGTCTGTACTCCCGCGCCGCGTGGCCTGACGCCGGCCTGCCCGTCGGTGGTCACGGCGTGTTGCCGAAAGGGGGTGTCCACGGGACCCGGGCGGACGACGACTACGCGGATTCCCGAGCCGGAAAGCTCCGCTCGGAGTGACATCGAGAGCGCCTCGAGGGCGAACTTGCTCGCGGCGTAGGCACCCATCCGCGGTGCCGCGACCACACCGGCGAGGGACGACATCATCACGATCGTCCCGCCGTTTCGGGTCAGGTGCTCGAGCGACAGCTGCGCGAGCCGCAGTGGCGCCACGACGTTCAGCGCCAATAGGGCCTCGAGCTCGCCACGGTCGATGCGGGCCACGCCGCCGTAATAACCGCGCCCTGCGTTGTTCACCAGAACGTCGAGCCTTCCCGTCTCGGCCCACGCTCGCTCCACGAGCGTCACGCGATCGCTCTCGAGCGTGACGTCGCCGGGGTGAACGACGGCGCGTCCGCCCGCCGCCTCGACATGGTGCGCCACCTGCCTGAGCGCGTCCTCGCTGCGGGCGCTCAGGACCACCGTGGCCCCTCGACGGCCCCATGCGCGCGCCAACGCGGCCCCGATGCCGCTCGAGGCGCCAGTCACGATCGCGGTCGTCTGCTTCACCTTCGCCGCGGTCTCCGCTTTTCTCAGTCCGCCCGAAGATAGGAGCTCTTTATCAGTTTGAGCACAATCTCCGCGGTTTCAAGGTCGCTGGCCAGGCTCTTATTGAGGACGGACTCGAAGAGCGCGTAGTTGTGCGCGAGCTGGAGCACGTCGAGCTCTTCTGGCGTGAGGTCCCGGAGCGGCGGAATGAGGGGGGAGGGCACGAACATGTGCGCGGTCAGCTCGGGCAGGCCATCGCGGATCCGGTTGAATTCGTCCAGATGCCGCATGCCTTCCATGAGGATCTCTTGCACCGAGACGTTCAACTCGTTCGGAAAGTCCCGATCCTCCGGCGGGTCGAGGTCGAACAACCCCTTTTGCCAGGCAAGCATACGGTAAATGCTTTTTAGGGGCTGCACGTCTTCGAGATCGTTGATTATCGCAAAAGCGATGCTGCCCTTCTTCAAGAAGATTCGTCCCACGTCGTCGTCGGTGCGGATGACGAGCACGCCGCTCTTCTTCGAGGTCCCGAAGAGCTGGAGCAGATCGGGCAGGGGGACCTCCTCGATACTTCCGCTCATCGTGCGCTGCTGACTCGTGCGGCGGGCTTGCGCGACATTCTCCATCTCGCGCTTCACGTCGAGGCCTTCGCGCGCGGCGTCCCCTGCGATCAGCTTGAGGATGCTGGTCCCGATGAGTACCCGGTCCCCCTCCTTCAAGCGCATTCGCTTGATCTTCTCGCCGTTGACGAAGGTGCCGTTCGTCGATCCGAGATCTTCAATCCAGATCTGATCGCCCTGCAGCGCCAAGCGCGCGTGCTTGCGGGAGACCATGTCCTCGACGAGGACCATGTCGAGATCGCTCGAGCGGCCGATTATGACATGCTTGTCCGGGGCAATGGGGAACTCGCCGCCCTGGTACTTGCCGCTGATGAACCGCAAGACGTACGACCGTCCGCCCGCGCGCGGTGCGGGCGAGGTGGGCACCTTGGGTGACGGGTCTTGCATGTCTTGTCCGACAAGAACGTCTCGGGCCACGCCGTGGTAAAGCTCGCAACGGGCGTTGCGGGCGCGGCATGGGCGGAACGGCGCTGAAAGGCTAGAGAAATAAGGCTAATGGTATCGATGGGAAACGGTCAAGTCGACGGCAAGCCAGACGGTGAGCGCGTGGAAGCGCGCCTGGGTGCTGAGGCGACCACCCCTGGTAGACCGCTCGCGCGCGTCGAGCCCGGGGGTGACCGGTATGGCGGTCACCGGGTGCTCGTCCCGAAGGGCGGTCTGCCCCAGCCCGCGTGGCGCCTCGACAACGACTTTTCGAGATTGTTCGAGGGCGAAGCGCTGCTCGCCGTCGAGACCCTCAACGTCGACGCGGCGAGTTTCGCCCAGATGGAGCAAGGCAGCGCGGGCGCGGTGCCAGCTGGAGCCGCTGCGCAAGCCGACGCGGCAGACGATCCCGCACACATCGTCGTACGGACCGTTGCCGAGCGTGGCAAGCAGCACAATCCCATCACCGGTTCCGGGGGAATGCTGCTCGGCCGTGTCCTTCAGATCGCGCCCGGGCGCGACGATGACCTCCGCGTGGGTGACCGCGTGGCGAGCTTGGTCTCGCTTTCGCTCACGCCGCTGCGCCTCGACCGCGTGCTGGCCGTGCGCCGCGCGAGCGCCCAGCTGGACGTCGAGGGAGAGGCCGTCCTCTTCGCGACAGGCGCCTGGGCGAAGTTGCCAACGGACATGCCGGAGACGCTCGCGCTCGCCGCCCTCGACGTAGCCGGAGCGGCGCCCCAGGTCGCCCGCCGCGTCCGGCCGGGTGCGGTCGTCGTCGTGCTGGGTGGCGGAGGCAAGAGCGGGGTTCTTTGTGTCGCGGAGGCGCGCCGGAGCGGCGGGCCCGAGGCGACGGTGGTCGCCATCGAGGCGAACGCTGTCGCCGCCGAAGAACTGAGGGCCCTCGGGCTCTGCGACGCTGTCATCGTCGCCGACGTGCGCGACGCCCGCGCGGTGGCCAGCGCCGTGCGGGCCGCTGCCGGAGGCAAGGAAGCCGACGCGACGTTCTCGTGCGTGAACGTCCCCGGTGCGGAGCTGGCCGCCATCCTCGTCACGCGCGATCGAGGCGCCGTGTATTTCTTCGCGATGTGCACGAGCTTCACACAGGCCGCGCTCGGGGCGGAGGGGCTCGGCAGGGACGTGGACCTGTTCATCGGCAACGGTTATGCCGTGGGCCACGCCGAGCACACCCTCGGCATGCTGCGCCGCATGCCCGAGGTGCGTGCCCTCTTCGAACGGCGATACGGTTGATCAACCGTTGCGCACGGCAAACGGGGGCCCGGTCCTCGGCGGCTCGCTCTTTTTCTCTCGCGGGGGTGGCTCGCTCTGGCCGACCAGTGACTCGGTTGCAGTAGGCAACACGATCGTGAACGTCGTTCCTGCGCCCGGTTGGGAGTGCACCTCGATCGTACCGCCGGCGTTCTGCACGATGCTCTGGCTTATCGCCAGCCCGAGCCCCGTGCCTTGGGTCTTCGTGGTGAAGAACGGAACGAAGAGGTTGCGCAGCACCTTGGGCGATATTCCGGGACCCTTGTCGCGCACGCTCACCTCGACGAGCTCGTTGTCCTCCATGAGCGCTCGCCGAGAGCCGCCGGCGTTGTCGTGCGGGACAACGCGGCCGCGCGTCGACCGCCGGGCGGACGTCGAGACTGTGACCTTGCCCTGGCCATCCATCGCCTGCATCGCGTTCTGGAGCAGGTTGATCAGGACCTGTCGGAACTTTTCAGGGTCTATCCGCGCGCGAGGCAGGGGCTCGCAGAGATCGAGCCGCACATCGATGTTGCCGTCCGCTATCTGGCTGGAGACAATCTGCACCGTTCGCCGGACTGCGGCGTTCAGATCGAGCGGAACCGGATTTCCCGCATGCGGGCGCGCGTAGTCGAGGAAGCTGCCAACGACCCGGTCGAGTCGGTTCACTTCCTCGAGAATGATGCCGACGAACTCCCGAGAGCTCACGTCCTCCGGCGTCGAAAGGCCGTTCTCCTCGAGTAGCTGCGCGGCCCCCTTGATGGCGCCAAGCGGATTCTTCACCTCGTGCGCGAGCCCCGCCGCCATCGAGCCGAGGGCTGCGAGCCGATCGCGTTCCTTCATGCGCGAGTACACACGGCTGTTGGCCACGACCACTCCGATCTGCGCCGCCACCGTCTCGAGAAGCGCGATCTCTTCCGGAGTGAACGCGTCGCGAACACGGTCGTCGGCCACGAAGAGCAACCCGACTCGCCCGTCCTCGTCGCCGCGCACCGACAGCACGACTGCGCTCTGCAGCACGCCCAGGGTGGCGGCTCCGGCGAGGACGGCAGCGTCCGACTTGTTCGCTTCGCGCGCCAGCTCCTCGAGCGAGAGGGAGGCCTGCTCCTCGAGCCGGTCGAGCAACGGTCGCGCGCCCAACGTCTCGACGCGCTTGGGGACGGCCACCCCGATGGAACCGGTGAGATCGAAGCCGTCGCCATCCTGGTCGCGAAGGTACAAGGCGGCCGTCGTTACCCTCCTAGAGCGGTCGAGGCCAACCATCACCGTCGACACCATTTCGTCGAGCTCGAGGACGTGTACGAGTCGCTTGCGCAGCTGGGCCACGCTGGTCTCGAGGTCGTAGCGCTCACGAAAGAAGAACTGGTGAATCCGGGTCTCCACTTCGGACTGCAATGGCTCGAACAGCACTAGGAACACGATCGCGGCCAGCACCGCGTTCAGGTACATCGTGTCGAAGCCGCCGATCACCATGACGAACAGGTAGAAGATCCCCGCCAGGCAGAACGCGAGGGCGGTCGAGACGAGCAGACGCCCCGCGAGCTCGTAGATGTCGGCGAGCCGCGGCCGCGTCACCGATTCGGCGAGCACGAAGAGGAAGACGATCGAAAGCACCGCGCCAATGGGGGGCAAGTGCACGCCGAGGTACGACAAGAAATCGGCGAGCGAAAAGGTCGTCGCCGCGGCGCCGACCCCCACGAGGAACCGGACTCGGTCGCGTACCGCCCGTGAAGGGCTTCTCTGGCCTCGTCGGGCCAGCGTGATCAGCGCCGCCGATAACAGGCCGATGACGTACGTGTAAACCAAGCCGAGCGCGTACGGGCGATCGTGATAGGGCGAAACCGTGATGACGAGCACCGGAGCCCAGATGACCGCCGCAAACCGCGCGAGCCGCGTCTTCGTGCTCTCGACCTCGAGCGGAACGACGTTCTGGAACAGGTGAATGGCGAATTGCGGCAACAACACCGTCAGAACGCCGGTCACCCGCTCCCACAGATCGGCGCGGAAGAAACCCGCGAGCGACTGGCTGGCGTACCAAAGCGCGATGTCCGCAGCGAAGGCCGCAAAGAGCCAGTGAACCGTGCGCCGACCCCGGAGGAGGACACTGAGCGCGATTGCCAGCGCCAGCACAGCGCAGAACAAGATGGTCTTCGGACGAAGATCCTGCACAGCGCTAGTGTAGACGGGAGGTCTCTCGCGCGATAACGCGGGCCATTTCATCCAGGTCTGCGGACCGCGCCTCGCCCACGGCGCGCGCCAAGGGGAGCTGCGCTTCTGCCGCCGCGAGATAGAAGCGGACGACCTGCGGAAGCTTGTTCCGCAACACTTCGACGTGCCCTTCCAGCGCCCGGACGTCACCTCGTCGGACGGGGCCAGTCAGCGCCGCCGGGAAACCGAGCGCTGCGACGTTGTCCGCAACGCTACGCAACAAGGGACCCAACAGTTCAGATGTCACCTCGTTCTCTACGCCCGCGCTATGGAGCAGCTGCGCGCCGAGGGCCGCGAGGGCCGCGGCGCCGTTCGCCACGAGCCCGGCCGCCGCATGATACGCGACCGTATCGAGGCCAGGGAGGTTGCGCGGAGTCATCCCGAGCAGCCGCGCCACCCGCTTCCCGAGCGCTACGGCGCGGCGATCTCCCTCCACGCGGACGTTGCCTCCCGCAAGGGCGGGCGCGAATCGCAGCGAAGCGAAGGCGATCATGGGATGCATCTGACCGACACCCGCGCAAGCGCCGCGGAGCGGCTCGAGCACGTCGGCGCCGACCGCGCCGGACACATGGACGACGGCCGCGTTTTTCGGGACGATGCCCCGCTCGGCGAGATCCCGTGCGAGCCGGCCGAGCTCGCGGTCGCGCACGGCCAGGACGATGAGGTCCGCCCGGATCGCCGACGGCAATCGGCTTCGGGCGGGTCGCAGACGCGCGACGACGCCCGCCCTCCGCAGCGACCGAACGAGCGCCGTTCCCACTTTCCCCGCACCGATTACGAAGACGACCGGCTTTGCGCCTTTCGTCCGACGGGCGTCTTTTCTTTCAGATCGCTGCGCCATAGAGGCCTTTTTGGCGCACATAATCAAGGACGCGGCGCGGGACCACCTTCTCGACCTCGCCC
>JALYHV010000069.1 GCA_030776205.1 Myxococcota bacterium
TGCATGAATACGAAGTATTGTACCCGGCGCGCGTCCTCCGTGCGTTCATCCGCGGCCCCCACCTTGCCTGTTACGTAGAAGTTTACGCCGAGCTGCTTTCCGTATTGCGGAATATGACGAGGATCGAATACGGGGTGTTGCGCGCCCTCCACCTGGCGAATCATCTCCGCCTGCCGCTCCTGGCTGATGACGCGCACGATGCCGCTGTTCACGAGCCATGTCTCGGTCTCGCCGAGCATCGAATCCAGCTGCGGGTCGATGTGCTCGCTCGTCTCGTTGATGAATGGAGAGATCGCGACGGTAGTTCGATCGCCGTGGCCAGCCTTCACGCGCCACTCCATCATAATGGGCGCCTCACGCATCTGATTTAGGAGCGTCTGAAGTGTCCGATGCATGTCATCTTTATCGAGCCCAGTGCTCATTGCGGGGCGATCGACACTCGGATCGTCCGCACCACGCACGTACTCCTTGCCAGCGCAACCGCCGAGAACCATGGCGCCGAAGACGATGGGTATCACTGGGCAATCGAAGGGTCGGAAGCGAGCGTTCATGATGCCTCTATGATGGCCGATGCACGGCCCGACACGGTTTGATTCGGTCAGCTCCCCATTTGACGTGTGCACAGCGCGAAACTTACACGCGTTCCTATCGAATGCCCTAGCCGGCGAACCCAGCTCCATAGCTTCATGATCCCCCGGCAGCCCGTTGGCTTAGCGCCTCAGCCAAAGCTTTTGCGAGCGCTTGCTGCGGCTGGGCTCCGACAAGCTCGCGGTCGTCGAGCCAAAGGGTCGGCAGAGCGAATCCGCCCGCCGCCTTGAACTCGGCGCGATCCGCTTCGATGCTCGCATCGGTCTTGCGGTCGCTGACGCACGCGCGAAAGGCGGCGACCTCGAGCCCCAGGGTTTCCGCGATATGCTCGCAGTGTTCGGGCGTCAGCTCCTCTGCGGGGGCCGCGAAGAGCGCGCTCGCCATAGCATCACCCTTGCCGAGGCGCTCGCCGCAGCATGCGGCCCGCGCGGCGTCGTAGGCGTGTGGGTGTATCCGCAGCGGTACCTGCCGACGCACCACACGTATCCGTTCCCGATGAGCCTGAACGATGGGGTCCAGCTCCGCGTGCGTCACGCGGCAGAAGGGGCACTCGAAATCGACGAAGTCGACAAGAGTAACGGCGGCGGGTGCAATCGAGCGCGTGTGCGCAATCTCGTCGCGTATGACACGGGGCAGCGCCTTCGCTCGAAGGCCCATTGCGAAAGGCCCTGCTACCCCGAGTACGAGGGTGCCAATGCCCACGATGACCAAGAAAACAGGCACTCGCGCCGACCGTGCTCGATACCAACGCGCCGCTGCTACGACGGCACTCACAATACCGCACGTGTCGACGACCACGCAATACGTGCAAAATTGCCCAAGCAGTGCCTGTGCAACAAGGAGCAGAACCCCGACGCATCCGGCGGCCCCGGCTAGGGCGAGCTGCACCATCCGCGCGCGTCGGCCCTCGACGAGCACCGCCACGCCGAGCGCGAGAAACCCGGCCAGCCCCACGAATGGCAACGGCAACCCGAGCGGCGTAGCCAACGCGGTGTGTCTCACCGCCGCGCACCCGCCGCCATCGGCGCAGAAGACCGGGATGGGGCGAATGGTATCCACCGCCAGCATCGTGCTCGCCACGATGCCGGCCAAAACAGGCACCAGTGACGCGGCCACGGCGCTAGCGCCGACGGACGTTTCCGATCGCATGATTCCTTACCGCATCGTCCAACCCGCACCGACGGTCAACTGTTCCTTGCCGCACGCACCGATGGGTCGCCCGGTCACCCCTCCCGCGCCCGCTTCCCGGGAACGCCGGCCGATCTCCGAGAGGGAGCGCGTTCCGTCGCGTGCCAGCGCGGCGCGCCGCTCGGCGTGCTACGGATGCCCCCCCAATGGCCTCCCGGCTCCCGACGCGCGCCGAAATTCTCGAGCTCCTCGGCTCCGAAGCGCGACCGCTCCACGTTCGTGAGATCGCTGCGCGCCTGCGCATGTCCGAGGTGGACTACCTTGCGCTGCAGCGCCTGCTCGATGGCCTCAGTCTCGAGGGGGTGCTGGCTTCACGGCCCGGGCACCGGTTCGACGTGTCGCGCCGCACCGCCGGAACGCTCAACGACGAGCGGGAGGGTGTTCTTACTGTCAACCCTCGCGGGTTCGGGTTCGTCGCCAGTCTCGGTCCCGGGGCAACCGCTGCTTCCAAGAACCGAACGGTCGGCAACGACGTCTTTGTCCCCCCGGATGCGATGGCCGGCGCGATGCACGGCGACAAGGTTCGCGTGCGGGTACGGTCGCGGGGACCCAGGGGCGCGGAAGGCGAGGTCATCGCCATCGTCGAGCGCGGTATTAAACGTATCGCGGGGACGCTCCGTCGAAAGGGGCGCAGCGCTTGGCTCGAGCCGGACGACAATCGGGTGCGCGGCCCCATCGTCCTGCCGCGTGCGATCGACGTGCGGGGTCCGGAGGGGAACAGCGGGAGCGATGGCGACGCGGTTGTCGTCGCTATCACGCGTTGGCCCGAGTTGCCCGGCGAGACCCCGGAAGGCGCGATCGAAGTCGTTCTAGGACGCCCGGGCGAGCTGGCGGTCGAGGCGGCAAAGATTCTCTTCCTCGAGCGGATCGAGGAGGCTCACTCGGAGGAGTCCATTCGAGAGGCAGAGGCTTTCGGAGACGAGGTCCCGGAGGTGATGAAGGAAGGGCGCGAGGACCTTCGCCACCTTCCGCTGCCGACCATCGACCCCGAAGATGCGCGCGACCACGACGATGCCGTATGGGTCGAGCGGCTCGATGGGGGCGCTTATAGGGCCTGGATCGCTATCGCCGACGTCAGCTCGTACGTCACGCCCGGCACCGCGTTGGACGAGGAAGCCAAAGCCCGCGGGTGCAGCGTGTACTTGCCCGATCGCGCCATCCCCATGCTGCCGCGCGCACTCTCCTCTAGCCTGTGCTCGCTCCTGCCGGACGTCGACCGACTTTGCCTCTGCGTCGAAATCGAAATCGATTCGTTCGGGGAACCGCGCAAGAGCCGCGTGATCCGGGGTGTAATGCGGTCGCAGGCGAAGCTCACCTACGGTGGCGTAGCGCGCGCTCTCGGCCTCTCGAACGACGCCAGGCGTGAGCCGGCGGCGGAGGCGCTCGCCGATGGGTTACGCGTCGCGTACGAGCTATCGCGCACGCTGCGCTCGCGGCGGATGGAGCGGGGAGCCCTGGATTTCGAGCTCCCTGAGGCCAAAGTCGTACTTCATGAAGAGACTCGGGAACCAATCGACGTTACGCGACGGACCGATGATCCTGGAGTCAAACGGGCCTACCAGCTCATCGAGGAGCTGATGCTGTTGGCTAACGAGACGGTGGCGAGTTGGTGCCAGGCGCGGGAGGTACCCACCATCTATCGGGTGCACGCGCCGCCCGACGAGCAGAAACTCGAACGGTTCGCCGCCATGTGCGACGCGCTGGGGATCACCTTCGACGTCGAAGACACGAAGGATCCGAAAAAGCTCGGCGAGCTGCTGAAGTCCTTCTCGCAGCACCCTCTGGCGCCCGTTCTCAACTCGTTGCTGCTGCGATCGATGAAACAGGCGGTCTATGACGTGACGAACCTGGGACACTTCGGCCTGGCTTCGAAGGCGTACTTGCACTTCACGTCGCCCATACGTCGTTACCCGGATCTGGTCGTGCATCGCGTCGTGCACGGCGCGCTATCCGGCCAGGGACCTCATCGTGACGCGGCTCATCGCGACGAGCTCGCCGATTCTGCCTTGGCGTCCAGTATCGCGGAGCGGAGGGCGATGGAGGTCGAGCGCGCCATCGTGGACCTCTATCGAACGTTGTTGATGAAGGAACACATCGGCGAGCGATTCGAAGGGACCGTCACGGCAGTCGTCGGCTCGGGCTTGTTCGTGCAGTTGGACAAGCCGTTCGTGGACGTCTTGATTCGCCTGGAAGACCTCGGACGCGAGCATTGGCAGATTGACGACGACACGTTGCGGGTAATCGCCGGCCGCTCGGGAGACGTCATTGCGCTAGGCGATCGTCTTCTGGTGGAAATCGTCGACGCGGCAATTCTCCGACGGACTGTCTATGCCAAGCGAGTGGTGGGCGACCGGGATCACGCCGGGACGCGCGATGCCGACGCGGCCAAGAGGCGCGCGGACAAGCAAACGCTCGATCGCGCTTCGCGCAAAAAAAAACAGCTCGAGCGAGCGCCGCGTGGCGCTCGGGCCGGAAGCAAAGCAAAAAAACGTGGGCGACGGTGACTGAACGATTCGATGAGTGTCGCCGCGGGGCGCATGGCTCCTGCTGCACGGAGGGCCCGGCGCCCGCCGCCGCTGTCTAAAGATCGATGTCGCGTCGGGGGTCGTCGCGCTGGAACTCCGCAAGGCGGTCGATCGCTTGCTCGAGCTCCGGACCGCCCTCGGTGGGAATGCAAATTTGAAAATGAACATACAGGTCGCCGGGAGCTCGGCCCTTTCGCGCCACCCCCTTGCCGCGAAGGCGCAGCACGTTCCCGCTCTGGGTGCCCTTCGGAACCGTCATCGTCACGCTGCCCTCGACGGTGGGCACCTTGACCTTGGCGCCGTGAAACGCCTCATTCACCGTAATCGCCAGGTCGAGGTGGAGGTCGTCGCCCTCCCGCCGAAAGAAGGGGTGTGCCGTGACGTGCACCGTCAGCACCAGGTCGCCGCGTGGACCCGTCCCCGGCGAGGCACCACCCTGACCAGGAATCCGGACCCGGCTCCCCTCCGTCGCTCCAGGCGGGATTCGCACGGTGACCGGCGCCCCGTCTTGCCCTTGCGGGCGTAACTCCAAAGTCGCGCCGCGGACCGCGGATGCGAAATTTATCGTGATCTCGCTCTCGAGGTCCGGCCCCCTCATCGGTCCGCGCGGCCGACGAGTTCGTCCGACGAGGTCGCCGAAAAGATCGCCAAATCCTCCGGGATTGTTCCCGCCGAACAGATCCTCCAGGTCGACCGGCTGACCTGACTGTCCGGGAAAGCCGCCCGGCGACGGACCGGAGCGCCGCTGGCGCGTCGACCAGTCCCGGTAGGTGCGGGTCCGCTCGGCGTCGAAGCCCTCCCGCAACCCTTCCTCGCCGAACTCGTCGTATAGCCGTCGCTTTTTTGCGTCCCCCAACACGTCGTATGCGTGATTCACTTGCTTGAAGCGGGCTTCAGCTGACGCGTCGCCCGGGTTCTTGTCGGGGTGAAGCTTGCCGGCGAGCTTCCGGTACGCCTTCTTGAGGACGTCAGCATCGGCATTTTTGGGCACGCCGAGCACGGCGTAGAGATCGTCGGCCATCGCTGTCGCGCCGGCGAACGTAAGTCGGACGGCGCCTCATCGCAATGCGGTTGAACGTTCTTGCCACGTCGCTGACCCTTCTCCGCTCAAATGCCTGCCGCGACGAGAATGTTTTCGGCATGCGCGACGGACAGGTAGAGACCGCGCGCATAAAGGCGCCGCTGCGCAGCGGGCGCCAAGTCTCCCGTTCGGCCACGCGTCGCCGCGTAAAGCAGAATGGCCGCCGTCACGCTCATGTTCAGGCTTTCCACGAAGCCCCGCATCGGCACTCGGACCCGCGTCAAGCACGCCGCGGCGAGCTCGTGGCGGATGCCGTCCCGCTCGTTGCCGAGCACGATGGCGACCCGGGGCATTGCGGCGAGCTCCTCCGGCGGAAGCTCGCCATCGGGATGGGCGGCGACGAGAGTGGTTTTCGACTGGCTTGCCCAATCCAAGAACGACCAGGGCTCGGGATGCCGGCGTACATCGATCCATTTCTCGGCACCTCGAGCGACGGTATGAGCCACCGCAAATGGCGTGCCCTTTCGTTCGACGACGTGCAGCCGCTGTACGCCAAACGCCTCGCAGGAGCGCAGAACCGCCGCACCGTTGTGCGGATCGTACGGCGCGTCCAAGGCCACGCCGACGCTGACAAGACGACGCCCGATCACCTCGCGTAGCCTCTGCCGCCGCAGCTCGGTGACCAACGGCTCGAGCGCGCGAATCACCTTCTCCTGGTCGTGTGCTTCGGCGCGCGCAGCCCATCCGCCGACAGCGGATACGCCCGGAGTCGTTCGTCGCATGGGGACAGGCTACAAGCCTGGCCAGGCCGCTTCGACGCGATAATAACGGAAGAGCATCGCACAGCGCTCCGCAGCACCACCATCGACCATGACCACGAACGACACCGATGGATCGGGCGACACGGCCGCGCGGCCCTCGTACCCGCCGGCCCGGCACGGGAAGGGCAAGCCGCGTGATCCGATGCGGCTATTCGCGCGCGGACTCTGCTTTTCTCTGGCGTTGCTTGGGTCCTTGCCTTTTGCCGCCGCTCTAATTGTCCGATCGACGTGGGCCCAGACCTGGGCGGCTCGTGAAACGACCCGCCTGATGGCGAAGCAAGGCATCGTGGCCTCTTACCGCATTGCGCTCCGCGCCTGGCCGCTCACGGTCGAGCTTCGCCAGGTCCGGGTGGAGGCGAGCGTCAGCGGCCCCCCGGTTCTGCTTTCCGACAGGGTTCGCGTGCGTCCAAGCCTATTCGCGTTGATCGCGGGAAAGCTGATAATCGATCAGATTGAGCTGGACGGGCCGCGAATCCGCGCCGTCGTTCGCGACGGAAAGCTCGTGAATCTGGTCCTCCCGCCGAGCACGGCTGGGAAGACAGCGGGTCCGATGCGAAGCCCGTTCAACACGTTCGCTGTCACCGACGGGTCCATCGATCTGGATATCGACGACGTTCATGTAGAAGCGCGCGCTCTCGACCTGGACGCAACTGCAGAAGAGGACGGGTTGGTCGGCCCTAGCTACGAGCTCGCGCTTCGCGTCGGACGTACCAGCGTGCTTCGCCAGAGCCGACGGCCCGATGGCTCGATGGCTGACGACGACGACGCGCTCTGCTCGGTCGAGGGGCGCGTGCGTATCGAGCCACACGCCGTCGTGGTCCGCCGTCTCGAGGGCATCGGCTCCGCTGATCTCGACGTCGCGCCTGGAACACTGCCGACTTGCGATCTTCCAGCGTCCGACAAGCGCCGGGTCGAGCTGTCCATCGGGCACCTGCATGTCGGGTTGCCGTCAGCGAAAGCGGCCATCAGTTTCGACGGCCATGTTCGCGTGCGAGGTCCCATCGCGCTCGCCGAACGCGCGGCTCTTCTTCCAGAGACGGACGGCTGGATCGGCATCGACGCGGATGTTCGTTATGGCGCGGAGAACGTGTTGCCGGAGACAAGCGCGACCATCGAGGCGCACGACGTTCGGCTGGGGCAGTACGCGTTCGCGGACGAGCTCCGCAGCGAGCTGACCATCCGGCGTGACGTGGTTCGCAGCCCTCGAACGTCTGTCCGGCTTGCAAAGGGCCTCATCGTGCTTTCTGACACCGTGATCGAGCCGCTGGCGAAGGGCATTCGGCTCGACGGAACCCGCCTCGACGCCTCCCAGGTGGACTTCACAGCGCTTTTGCGCGCGCTGGGCGTTCACCCAAGCTCATGGGTTGGCTGGGACCTGCGTGAGCTCCACGGGCCCGTTCTTTCCGGGACGCTCGCTCCGCTGAAAATAGACGGCGACATGACCGCGAAGACGTACACCTTCGGCGTTTACGATCGGCCAGCGGAAGACCCCGCCCGCGAGCGGCTCTTCGGCTTCTCCGAGGCGCAGATCGGCGCGCACGTCGCGGTGCGGCCCGACGCGCTCCGGTTCGTCGATTTGCGGGCGACGCTGCCACGTTCGCACATCGATGGAGGTTTCCTGTCGATCGGTTTCGACAACCAGTTGCGGGTCGATGTCCCACACTTCTCGGCCGACCTGGACGACGTCTCTCCCATTGGCTCCGTGGTGATGCACGGCCGCGTAGAGGCGGCGGCGCACGTCACCGGTGTCTTCAACAAGCCGGAGCCGGTGGGTGACATTCAGTCCATTTCCGGCTTCACGGTCGCGGACGTCGCCTTTGGTGACGTGACCGGTGGTCACGTGACCGTCGACGTGGAGCATCCACAAGTCGAAATCTACGGGGTCCACGCGAAGAGGCGGGACAGTGCATACGAGGTGCCGACCGCCAAGCTGCGCTTCGGTGGGGCGCGCGGCTTCGTCGTCGACGCGGTCGGTTCGAGCGCAGGATTGGGCTTGCGCGACCTGCTGTCGATGTTCGCCCTCGATGACGATCCCCGCTTCGACGGGCTCGACGCAACGATTGCAGCGCGTGCCGACGTGCACGTCGCGCTGGGTGGACCTGAGGACGCTTGCGGCGGTGGGTACGTCGGCGTCGCCACGGCGGGGCACCTCACGAACGTGCGCGCTTTCGGAGAGCGCTTCGCGCAGGGTGACGCGGACATTGCGCTGCGCTGGCACGATCGCCAGCAGGGAATTGCGGGAGCCGAGCTCGACGTACGCTCCTTCGTGCTCGACAAGGTGCAGCCTCCCGTCGGGAGGCGAGCAGCGGCTACCGGCACGGTGCTCGGCTCCGTATCGATGAGGCGCGGTGGCGCGCTCTCTGCCAACGTGATGATCGAGCGCGTGCCGCTCTCGCGACTCGATGTGCTGGGTCAACTGGGCCGGCAAATCGACGGAAGCCTTTCAGGGGTAGCGCACGTGACGGGCAACCTCGACGACTTTCGCCCCGATGCCGGGTTCGTGGCGCGCGGCGAGCTCGATGTGGCGGGGCTGCGCGTGCGCGACATGGCGCTTCCCAGCTCGCATCTCGCAGTGAAAATGACGCAGCATCTGGCACAGGTGAAGCACATTGTCGGCCGCTCGCGCTGCGGCGCGCCGATAGGCCCGCCGTTCAACCGCGCCGCCTATCTCGGCGACACGGCATCGAACGGCGAATGGACCTTGGACGGCGATCTTCTCGCGGGCACCGTGCAACTCCACGACGTCGTCGTTACCCGTGCGAAGTCACCGCGGCTTTCCGGGCGCGTCTCGGTTCGTGGCCTGGACCTGGATCCCTTGGCAAGGGTGCTCCTCCCTCGCGGGTCCGACGGTGACCAATCGGGGACGGGCCCGTCCGTGCGGGCAGTCGGCGGGCAGCTTTGGGCAGAGGTGATCGTCGACGAGATGGAGCTCAAGCAGTTAGGCAAGTCGCGCGTTCGTGCGTTCCTCGGGCCCGTGCTGATCACGCGAGGCGCGGAGCGAGTGGCGCTCCAGCCCCCGCGTGATCCGATCACGCTGGACGGCGATGCCATCGCGATTCCTCCGCTTCAGCTCGCGATTTCGACACCCGATGGGTTCCGCGGTGGGTTCGTGTTGACCGGGGGAATGAGCACGGTGAGCACCGATCCGACCCTGGCCTTCCAGGCACGGCTCGATCCGATGGACCTCGCACTTGTGCAACGCATCGTGCCTGCAGTCGTGCGAGCGAGCGGCAAGGTCGAAGGCACTCTGCACGTGACGGGAAAAGCGGCGGCGCCGACGCTCTCCGGCGAGCTGCACGCCACCGGCGACAGCATCGAATTCCGCGGCTTGCCGAGCGCCATCACGAACGTTCGCCTCGATGTGCGCGGAACGGCTTCAGAGGTCAGGGCCGTCGGCAGCGGCGAGCTTGCAGGCGGAACGATCGCGCTCGAAGGTTCGGTTCCCCTGCGGGGGCTCGAGGTGGGAGCGCTCGACTCCCGCGCCGTCCTCCGCAACATACACGTCACCCCGGCCGATGGGGTGGCCGCGACGTTCGACGCCGACGTCGCGATCGCCTACGACCGCACAACACACGGCGCGGACGGCCAGGCGCTTCCCCATGTGACCGGAGACGTGCGCATCGCCTCGCTCGCGTACACGCGGCCGATATCGTTGGCGACGGATCTGAGTGCACTCGGCGCAAAAGCAAAGCGCACCGAGGTCGACATGTACGATCCGGCCGCCGACTTCGTCGCGCTCGATCTGCGGGTGCGGACGACAGCGCCGCTACTCATCAAGAACAACCTGATCGAGCTGCAGCTCGCCATCGATTCCGGCAGCCTCGGCGTGACCGGCACAAACCAGCGCGTGGGCCTGCGTGGCGTGCTCCGCACCCTCCCTGGCGGTCGCTTCCACTTTCAGCAGAGTGACTTCGAGGTTCGGCAGGGGCTCATCCGATTCGCGGATCCCACGCGCATCGCCCCCAATGTCGACATCACCGCAGTGACAGAATACCGCCGGTACACCGACACCAGCGCTGGCGCTGCGGCGGGCGCAGGGGCGGGCGGCGGTGTCGCGGCGGCATCGACTGGGTCGACCCGTGGCGGCTCGCTTTGGCGTATCACGCTCCACGCCTACGGCGACGCCGATAACCTGCGGGTGGACATGACTAGCGAACCGTCCCTTTCGCAAGAGGATATCGTGTTGCTCTTGGCCGTGGGAATGACGCGGGCAGAGCTCGACCAGCTCCAGGCCAGCAGCCTCGGCGCCAGCATCGCCCTGAACTACCTCGGTGCAGCTAGCGGCGCTGACCGCGCGCTCAAACAGGCGCTTCCTATCATCGACGACTTTCGGTTCGGGAGCGCCTATTCCACCGCAACGGGCAAAACCGAGCCGCAGCTCACCGTGGGCAAGCGGCTGACCAACGACGTCCGCGCGAGCGTCACCGCCGGCCTCGCGGAGGACCGCCAGCTTCGGTCGAACATCGAGTGGCGGCTGAATAACCGCCTCAGCGTCCAGGGCTCGTACGATAACGTCAACGCCGCGTCGTCTTCGACGCTGGGGAACCTCGGCCTCGATCTTCGCTGGCGGCTCGAATTCGAGTAGCAGTCGGAAGCACGAATGCGGGAGCGAAGAGGCCAAAACCTGGGGGGGTGGTCCGTCGCGCTCTTCGCTTGCGTTGTCTTGCTCCTCTGGTCGATGCCCGTTCGCGGTCAAGCGGTGACGGTCATACCGCGCGCCGCCCCTCCGAGCTCCGTTCCGACTACGCCACGACTCGAGCTCCCGCACGATCTCGAAGTCATGACCGGAGCGCCCGTTCGCGGCGTCACCGTTATGCTGGACGGGGACCTGGGCGACGTACCGCCGCCGCCCATAACGTCCATGAAGAAGGGCGACCTCTTCACGCCCGCCCTTGCGCGAAGGGCCGTCGAGGAACTGCTGGCGTCGGGTCAGTTCGCGCGGGGACGCATTTCCACTGAGCTCGGCGATGGGGGGGTTCTCGTTACGGCGCACGTCGTCCCCCGGAAACTCGTCGATCGACTGGAACTCGATGCTCACGGAGTGCGCATCGACCGGGAGGAGCTGTTGCGCGAGGCGGACCTCGCCGAGGGCGGCGAAATCGTCGGCGCCGATCTTGCCGCCGCCAAGACGCGTGTGGAGCGCTTTTTTGCGCTGCACGGTTACCCGGTGGCCCGGGTAGACATTCGGACACGCGGAGCGGCCGACCCCCTGCGCGCCAGCGTTCTCGTCGACGTGCGGTCGGGTCCGCCGCGCGTCTTCGTTGACCGCCAGTTTTACGTGTTCGATGCCCGCGCCGAAGACGTGGCGACGCTTGCCGCCGGCTATGGGATAAGACCCAACGAACGCGCTGACGAGCCGGCCATCGACGCCGCCGACGCCGCGCTCGAGCAGGCGCTGCGCTCGAAGGGTTGGCACCGAGCCGTCGTCTCCCACGACATGGTCAGAATGGGAGAGCCGGGGATGGTGGACCGCACGATTCTACGTGTGCGGATCGACGCCGGCCCGCGGCAGGTGCCGCGGTTCGATGGCAACGATCATTACGATGCCGATACGCTGACGGCGGCGCTGGACCTCGCAACGGACCCTGATCGCACCGCCGCTCACCTGGCCGATAAGCTCAGGGTCTTTTACCAGAAGCACGGGTTCCTGGACGCGGAGGTGCGGCCCGAAGTTCGAACCGGCAGCCACTCCGCCGTGCAGCTTCTCGTCTTCCACATCGCCGAGCACGACCGCGTACACGTGGTCGCTCGGCGCTATCCCTGCCTAACGCTCGAGACGATTCGAAACCTGTCCAACGGTGGCCCGCGGAGCTCCGCCGAGATCGGCACCCAGATCGACAGCTTCCTCGATGAGGAGCTTCCCGGGGCCGACCTGTTTGTCGCGCCGGACCCCAGCGGACTGACCGCCGTCTTACAGGCTGGTGGAGGGGAGGTGACGACGGGCTCACGCCCGGAGCCCATCGACCTGCAGCCCGACAGCACCTATGTGGCCGACACATACGACAGGGCGATCGAGCACGTGAAGGAGCTCTATCGCAATGAGGGCTTCTTGCATGCGCAAGTCGGGCCCGCTCAGGTGTTGCGCCCGCGCTGCGATCCGAGATCGCCCGCGAACCGTTGCCACCCGATGCCGCTGCCGGCGACGCGTTTCGAGACATGCACCTACGACGCGACCGGCCTGCCGCTTCCCACGAGTCCTCCGGATCCTGCGCTCGCGTGCCGATCCGATCCCGTCCAGGGCATTGCCTGTGCGCCGACGATGCAGCTGGTCATTCCCGTGAAGCTGGGGCCGCGCACCGTCCTCTGGGATGTTGCATTCGCAGGTGTGAAAAGCGTCAGCGAGCTGAAGGTCGCACAGGCTGCTCGGGTCGCACTCGGAGAGCCTGCCAGCACGGCGGGGCTGAACGAGGCACGTCGCCGCATCGTCGAATGGTACAAGGAGCGGGGCAACGCGTACGTCGAAGTCAAGTATGCCCTCGATCTGTCGTTAGACCAAACGCGTGCACGGGTGCGTTTCGACGTCTCCGAGGGCGATCAAGTCATCGTCGCGGGCATCGTGCTGCGTGGCTTGGAGCGAACGCGAGAGTCGGTCGTACGCCGCCGAATCGCGATCGAGCTCGGACAGCCCTTCCGAACGAGCGATGTACGTAAGACGCAGGAGCGCATTGCGACGTTGGGCGTTTTCACGAGCGTCGCAGTGTCATTGAGCCAGCCGTACGTTCCCCAGCCGAGCAAAACCGTCATAGTCGATGTCGTCGAGCGCGAGCCGCAATACGTCGAAGTGCGTCCAGGTTTCTCGACGGGCGAGGGCGTCCGCGGAGCGGTCGAGTACGCGCACCGGAATCTGCTGGGTCTCGCTTGGGGGCTCACTGTGCACGCTCAGGCCTCGTACCTGCCGGACTTTCTGATTTTCGATCCCGCGGTTGCGCGCAACTATTCCACGTTGAGTACTGCGAACCGCGTCGCGACACGCGACACGCTGACCTTCTCCTGGCCGGAGATGGGCCTGGGCCCGTCGACCCGCTCACAGGTGGACGGCATTTACGTCCGGGATCTGGAGCGCGATTTCACGCTCGTCAAAGGAGCCGTGGTGGGGACCCTGATCTGGCGGCCGTTGCGGGAGCTGCAGATAACGGCCGGGCCGAGCTACGAGCACAACAACGTGCACCTCTTCGGAGCACAAACGATCGAGGGCTACCTGAGCCAGCCGGACGTCCTCGGAAACGTCGAGCTGCAGCGACTGCTGCGCGTGCCGGACGGCGATAGCTACATCTTTGCCGAGCACGGAGTGCTCACGTGGGACGGCCGTGACCGCACATTCGACGCCCATCGAGGGACATATCTGGCGGCGGGGCTGGAGCACGTCGACTCGTTTCCGATCTCCGGCACGGCGCCGCCCAATCTGCAGTTCGAAAGCCATTTCTTTAGGCTGACGCAAACGCTGGCAGGCTACATTCCAATCACCAGCCGCGTATCGCTGGCGGCCGAGGTGCGCTTCGGCGAAATCATCAACGTGTCTCCGTGCGTTCAGCCCTTCAACGTGAGCGCGTCACAGGCAGCTCCGCTCTATTGCACTTACCCGGACCGGCTCTTCTTCATGGGCGGCTTCGATTCGATGCGAGGGTGGCTGCAGGACACCTTCATTCCGCAGGAGTACGTGGATCAGATCGCGCAGAGGCCGGACCTTTGCAAAGACTCGGGTAGCAATTGCCAGGGAGTGCCGCTCCGCGGCGGAAATCTCATGTTCAATCCGCGGTTGGAGCTCCGTTTTCCGATCAAATCGCCCTTCGATGCCGCGATTTTCGGCGATCTGGGAAACCTCTGGAACGATCCCAGTTATGTATTGAGCCACACCCTCACTCTGCGCGCGGACTTGGGAATGGGTATCCGTGTTCAAACACCCGTCGGTCCTCTCGTATTCGATTATGGCATCAACGTCACGCGTAAGAGCTACGAGGATTTCGGCGCCTTTCACTTTGCGATAGGTCTTTTCTGAGCATTCGCAAAGGCGCAACGACTCAGTCATGAGGCGTAGGGGGCCCGTGCTCCTCGCGCGCTTTTTCGCAAGACTGCTTCGCCCCAGCTGCGCACGCGAGCTGGTACAGCTCTTTCGCCCTGCTGCGGTCCGGCGCAACGCCGCGGCCGTTTTCCAACATGATGGCGAGGTTGTAGCAGCCGGCCGGCCATTTCAGCTCGCAAGCGCGCTCGTAAAGGCGCGCAGCTTCCGCGTCATCCTTCGCAACACCGTGCGCGTATTCGCGAGATCGCCCCGCAAAGACGCAGGAGGGAGCGTCGTTCATTCGGCACGCCCCTTCGTAAAGGGCGGCGGCGCGCGCTTCGTCCTTCGCGACTCCCTTCCCGAACGCGTAGGTCGCGGCGAGACGACGGCACCGGTCGGCCGAGCCTCGGCTGCACTCGTTTTCGCACAACGTAACGTCATCGCACGTGCCCAGAGTGACGCCCATGGTTACGACGCTCGCCGACACAGCCGGTTCTTCGCCCGAGGGCTGAGTGTCCTTGTGGCAAGCGACGGCGACCATCAGCGCTAGCCCACCGATTGAGGGACGAAGCGAGCTTGGATGAAGGCCGGATCTCGTCAAGGCAGGCATCCCGCTCCCGCGACGCCAGTCCGTCGTGCCGGGCAGCCCAGCGTCGATAGCGGCGCTGAGGTCGCGCCCAGATCGACAGCGTCGACCATGTAGTGCAGCGGCGGCCGCCCGGACGATCACGCGCGCTTCGAGACTGGCTCGTTCCAGGCGTCGACGAGCGCGGCGATGACGCGGTCCTGTTCGTGTTCATCGAGGGTCGGGTACATCGGAAGGCTGATCGTGCGGTCCCCAAGCTCCTCCGCAACGGGCAGCGTGCCCCGACGGAGCCCGAGCGTCTCGGAGACATACGTGAGCAGATGCACGGCGCGATAGTTGACCGCCGTCCCGATACCTGCCGCCCCGAGCTTGGCGAGAATTGCATCGCGTTGTCCCAAGGGTGCGTGCATCGTGAAGAGGTGATGGCTGCTGCGGCCACGCCGCTCGACGAGCCACGGCACGCGTTGGCCGTTCGGCGGGGATTCCCGCAGCTCCGTGATCCGCTCAAGCAACAATGACTCGTAACGTCGGGCCAGCCGCTCGCGCTGGTCGCGTTTGCGTTCGACGTGCGAAAGCTGCGGTCGAAGCAGCGCGGCGTCGAGGTCGGTCAGATTGGCCTTGTATCCGAGCTCGACGAGATCCCAGTGCTTGTAGGAGCTGCCGTGGCGATCTGACGCCGCCTTGCTCATCCCATGGTTGCGCAGGCGGCGTAGCCGGTCTGCCAGTCGAGCATCGCGCGTGACTACGGCGCCCCCGTCGCCGGAGGTGACGTTCTTCGTGGCGTAGAACGAGAACACCGCCGCTTCGCCAAGATCGCCGGGCCGCACACCATCGCGCTCCATTTCGATTCCGTGGGCCGAATCCTCGACTATGAAGAGCCGGTGCTGGTCGGCGATGGATCGCAGCGAGCGCATGTCGGCGAGCTGACCGTACAGATGTACCGGAAGTATCCCCGCCGTGCGCGGTCCCACCGCGGCGCGCACGGCCGCGGGCTCGATAAGTCCTGTCGACGGTTCGACGTCGACGAGCTTCGGGGTAGCACCCACGTGAAGGATGGCATTGGTCGTCGCAGCGAATGTCATTGGCGTGGTGATCACCTCGTCGCCCGGCTTTACATCCAGCGCGCGCAACGCGAGGATCAGACCGAGCGAACAACAGCTCGTTCCGACGACCCAAGGTGGCGTCGTGCCTTCACGGCCTCGCACGAGAAACCGCCCCAGCTCCTCCTCGAACGCGGCCACTTGCGGACCGAGGGTGAGAAAGAGCGTTTCGAGGACGCCCCGCCAAGATGCAGCCTCCTCGTCACCAAGCTGGTGACGGTAAAACTCGACCCTACTCATGAGGCAGGTGACAACAGCCTGCCGTCGATGGCGAGCTCGCGGTGCGCTCGCTCTGCCTCGCGCAGGAAGGCATATTGCCGAAGCGTGTACCACCGGCGTTCGTCCGGGTCGATGGCCCCTTCGCGGAGCGCGGCGAGCACCTCGCGAATGCCGTCGTCAATCGTCTTCTCCGTGCGAAAGCCAAGCACACGGAGGACCTTGTCGCACGACACGTTGTAGTCACGGACATCGGGATCGGTCGGTGCGTGCACGATTTCTGTACCGGGTACGGCATCTCGCACGCGGAGCGCGAGATTCAAAATCTGCACGTTGTTCTGATCGGACCCGATGTTGAACACCTCGCCGGCCACCTTTGCGGCGTCACTGGTCAACGCCAACTCGAATGCGCGTGCCGCGTCGTGCACATGGACGAAGGGCCTCCACTGCTTGCCCCCGCCGTCGACCGTGATCCGGTGCGCGACATAGGCATTCTTCGTCATCACGTTGATCGCCAGGTCGAACCGCATGCGCGGGCTCGGCCCGAAGACGGTCGCCAGGCGAAGTGCGCAGACGTCCATCGTCCCGCGCGACGTCCGCCCCGCCTCCAGCAGAAAATCTTCCACTTCCGCCTTGGCCCGCGCATAGAGCGACACCGGGTGACGCGCGCTTGTCTCGCTGAGGCCCAGACCTGCGCCATGCCCATAGACCGAGCATGATGACGAGAAGAGGTAACGCTTCACCCCCTGCTCACGCGCGGCGATGGCAAGGCGCCGTGCTCCGTCGACGTTCACGCTGCGCGTTAGCTCGGGCTCGAGCTCGCACGACGGGTCGTTCGAGATTCCCGCGAGATCGATGACTGCATCGATGGAAGTGAGCAATGACCGATCGAAGGAGCGAAGGTCACCCCGCGCCACTCGCAGCTTTTCGCCGAAGCGCCGTTCTGCCCGCCCCAAGGTGTCGCCGAAGTACAAGCGATCGAGCACCGTGACGCGGTGTCCGCGCTCGAGGAGGAGCGGGACCAACACGGAGCCGATATAGCCGGCGCCGCCGGCGACGAAGACATGCATGTGCCGGCGCCGAATACCACGAACGGCCAGATCTTCCCAGGCCCTGGTAGGCTGTCCGCTCGCGGGTTCATAGCGTCCCGTCCTCGGGCAACGCGCTGCTGTCGAAGGCCCAGTACCGTCCGTGATGCGAAAGGAGCTTTACGGCGCTCGCGTCCTGCTTGAAGACGAGCCGCCGCAGCTCCGCTTCCGCGCTCGCATCGGGCGACAGCTGGGGGGGCGCTTTGATGACCACTAGCGGAAACACCCGTGCGTACCTGCATCGCGGGTCATAGTTTTCCGCGCTGAACTCCCACCCTTTGGCAGGCCACGCGGGTTGGGCGTTGCGTTTGAAACGCACCGGAACGCTGAGGTAGCGTGCAAACGCGAAGGCCCAACGGCCGTGCTTTCGGGCTGCGTAATAAGCCGCAAGGTGCGTCAGCGTGCCGTTGCGGAACGCCGTGGTCTCCGGCTCCCAAATCACGGCCGTCACCGCGGCGGCTGGAGGCAGGTCGTCGATGAGGCGGGATGCGTCGATGGTCTCCCAGCCGAACATCGCGCAGTGCACGACGGTGTTGGCACCGGCGAGCAGCCCCAGGCGCAACATCCACGTATCCATGCGAGCCCTCTCGCGGAGAGGAAAGGCCGGCATGGCGACAATGGCGCCCAGCACGGACCACTGCGCGATCCGGGGGAAAATGAGGTGCGTGCCGATGAGGACCATCGGCGTCGCCAGGTACGCGAGCATCATCACCGCGAAGAGAGCCACGAACGGCGGGGGATCTTGTCGGCCGGGTGCGTCCATTGCACTGGAGTGCGGCGCCTTCCAGCGCTTCCATGCCAGCCTGCTGGACCACCCCATGAGCAGGAGCGAGCCCCAGAGCAGGATCTGGTCAGTGAAGTCCGTGTAGAGGTCGGTCGCGAACGCGCTGAATAGGGCCAGCTTCTCCCAGACGGGCGAGGTGCTTCCCTCCATCGTCGGGTCCCTGTACATGCCCGGATTCCACACGTACTGCCGGTGATAGACTGCGATGCACCATGCGCAGCCGATGAGGAGCGGCGCCACGGCGAGCGCTGCATGAACGGCAATACCGGGCGCCGCGCGCAACCCCCTCCGAGGCGCCGCTCGGACGGCGACCTCGAATCCGAGCGCGCCGGCGGCGGCGCACAAGATAAGCATGGCCAGCACGTGGGCGAAGGCGCAAGTGAGGCCGAGCACGCCCACGGCACCGACGCCAAGCGCCGTGGGGCGCACCGCGACTCGCACTACGAAGACGAGTGCCCAAGCCGCGACGGCCGTCGCGAGCACGTAATTGACGAAACCCCACCCCAATGAGAATGAAAAAAGAACCGGGGTGAAAAGCGCCGCGTGCACCGGCGGCCGACGCAAGACGTGCATCAGTGCGATGACCGCTCCTGCTAGACCTGCCAGAGATCCGGCAACCAGGAGGCGCCCTGCGAGCTCCACGGGGACGACGGAGGAGAGACCTGCCAGTAAAAGGTGAAACAGACCGTTATACGTGAAGTAGTCTAGCTCGTACGTCGCGTGTTCGGCCGCGCCGGAATGCCAGAGCCGTCGCGCGACATCACCGAGGGCCAGGTGCTGGGGGTAGTCGACGCACGGAAGGAGCCGGGTCACGAAGAGCGCCGCGATGACGAGCGAGACGCCACCCCAATAAAGGAGCGTCGTCCGCCGGCTTCCCAGCGAGAGATGGTCGGCCAACCCGGTGGGGAGGGGCCACGGGCCCCTGGCTGTGACCCCGGCATGCCCGGCGGGTTGCGCTTCGGTCGTCACTGTCGGCGGAGCCGTTTAGCGCACGAGACCGGTGGCGGCCAAGGAGCTATTTGCAGGCAAAGCCTGCCCAGCGTACGCCTGCACGACGCCGCGCAGAAAACGACCGAGATGGGACATGCTGCGACCGCTTCACGCGTGTGCCCGCGGGCTTCGTTTGCCGCGTGCCTTCGATATTGGTAAGCGTGCCGCGATGCGCGCCCGCCCGCTGTGCACGGCCGCGCTGGTGCTCGCGGTAACGCTGCTCGCCGTGTGGCGGGCTCTATGCGTAGTAGCCGGGCCCGATATCGACACCGACGCATACGCGCACCACATGATCGCGCGTGCGATTCTGGCTGATCCCTGCGATCTTGCCGTGCACTGGGTATGGCTGCCTTTGTTTCACTACGCGCAGGTACCGCTCATTGCGCTTGGCGGCACTATCCAGGACGTGCGGTGGATAAACGTCGCGCTCGCTGCTGCGGTGCCCGCCGTCGTATTCGCTTACGTGCGGCGGACGGCGAGGACGGGAAGGGGTGGCTTCACACCGGACGCGACGGCGCTCGTCTCCTCGATGATCGCCGCGCTCTGCCCGATCTGCATGCAAATGGGAACGACGGCGCAGCCGGAGCCCCTCTTTGCCGTCCTCGTGCTCGGAGTGGCAATCGCTTTTCAAGAGCGACGCCATGCGCAAGCCACGGCCCTGTTGGCGGCGGCCGTTTTGCTGCGATACGAGGCGTGGGCAGTCCTCGCGGCAGTGGCCGCTGCCCTCTTTGTCGAGGAGGCGTGGCGCGCGAGGCGTTCCCCGCGTCAAGTCGCCGGCCGCAGTGCGTGGATCGTGGTGGTGGCTCCCGCGGCGCTGATCCTGGGTTGGGCGGCGCTCCGGCGTCCCGTGGATGGCCGGTGGTTTGGATTTTTGCGCGACACGACCCAGTTCGCGAACGACGCCCAACGCGTTCAGAGCACCATGCACGGCGGCCTCGCGACCGTCGTGCACGACCTCTCTTATTACCCTCTGTCTGTGGCGTGGCGAGTGCTCGGAGCGGCGCTCCTCTTAGTTCCATTTGGCGTCGCGAGGACAGTGCGGCAGCAGGGCGCGCGGTTCGTTCTCGTATTCGTAGCCTGCCTCGGCTTCATCTCGCTCACGTGGCTTAAGCGCTCCTCGCTAGGCCTCGATCGCCACTTCGTCGTCGTGGTACCGCTTTACGCGATCTCGGCCGGGCAGGGTGTCGCTGCCATTGCAGACGTCGCAGGGCACATCGTGCGACGGCAACGGACAACAATTGCGGCGAGCGCAGCAGGCAGCGGACTGGCCGCCCTCCTCGCGCTGGCCGTGGTGATCGGCTTGACCCTGCATCTAGGTATATGGATGCGGTTCTGGCGCGACGCCATCGAGCGCGGCTGGCCCAATCGCGTCGCCCTGGGCGCGTACCTCCGCACTCTGCCGCGGCCAGCGATGATCTTTTGCGACGAGGCCACCCTCGAGATCCTCAGCGGCGTCGATCGCACCCGCTTCGACCGCCACTGGCTCGACGACCCGCACACCTGGGAGCTCGTCGGTAGCACCGCACGCGCGAACGGAATCGCGTACGTGGCGACCTGGACCCGCAAGCTGCGTGGGCGCGAGCACGTTGGGGAGATCGTTTTTCGTGCCGGCGAGGTCGTCGGCCAGGGGCTCGGCTCGCCCGAGGGCGTAGCGGTGATGCGTGTCCTGCCGGACGCGACCCGCGCCGAGCGCTAGTCTCTCGCGGGAGTCACGCCCAAGCCATATGGCCGTCCGCCACCCACCCGCCTTCTCCTCTCCGCTTCGGCGGCTCACCGCGCTTCGGCGCCTTCTCGGGACGGCACGCCCGCCCATCGAGTTCCAGATCCTCGGACGAGTTCTCCTCCACTCGGCGCTGGTGGGCGCGGCCGCTGGCCTACTGGGGTCTCTGTTCTTCGCGGCCGTCGAGGCCGTGCAGCGCGTCGTCCTCGAGGGGTGGACGGGGTACGTCCCGCTTCGCGCGGGGGGCGAGCGGATCCTCGGGGAGATGAAGACGGCGCCTCCGTTCCGCCCGTGGCTGCTGGTCGTCATTCCTGCCGCAGGAGCCTTGCTCGCTGGGGCGATCTCGTCCTGGCTTGCACCCGAAACGCGAGGCGGTGGAAGCGATGCCATCATCGAGGCCTTCCACGAGCACAGAGGTTTTGTTCGAAAGCGCGTCGCGTTCGTGAAGGGAATCGTCTCCAGCCTCACCTTGGGGACCGGCGGTTCGGGCGGGCGCGAGGGACCGACGATGCAGATGGGCGGCGCGGTTGGCTCCCTCGTCGGGCAGGCGCTGCGCGTGACCGATCGCGAACGGCGGATATTGCTCGTGGCGGGCACCGCGGCGGGAATGGCCGCCGTCTTTCGCACGCCGCTCGGCGCGGCACTGCTTGCGGTCGAGGTGCTGCATCGGGACGATTTCGAATCCGACGCGATCGTGCCCAGCGTTCTCGCAAGCGTGGTCAGCTACTCGGTATTCATCGCGTTCTTCGGCGAGTTCACACTGTTCACGCACGCGCCGGCGTACGCGTTCGTCCCTGCCCATCTGCCGCTCTACGCACTGTTGGCGGTCCTGATCTCGATTGTGGCCAGCGCGTTTCTCGGCACGCTGCGAGGCGTACAGCGAGCGACGAGGCGCCTGCCGCTTCCCGAGTGGTGCAAACCGGGCCTAGGCGGGCTGGCGCTCGGCCTCTTCGCGACACCCATCATCATGCTCATCGGGCCGAAGCTTGGGCAGCCTGGCCAAGGTTTGGGCATTCTGGGCGGGGGTTACGGCGCGGCGCAGCTGGCTATCAGCGGCGCGAGCTGGTTCCCATGGGGATGGCGCGGCATCGAGCTCCTGCTCCTTCTCGGCGCGGTGAAGATCGTGGCGACCTGCCTGACGGTCGGGAGCGGCGGGAGCGCCGGCGATTTTGGCCCGTCGCTCGTCATCGGCGGCATCTTCGGCGGTGCCTTCGGTCGCGCCGCGCAGGTTCTCTTGCACGACCCGCGTATCGAGCCGGGTGCCTTCGCGCTGGTCGGCATGGGGACGTTTTACGGAGGTCTCGCACATGTACCGATCGCCTCGCTGGTGATGACGTGCGAGCTCGCCGGTAGCTACGACTTGCTCGTGCCCCTGATGCTGGCCGAGGGCATCGCTTTCGTCGCCTTACGCCACCGGAGCCTTTATCTCTCGCAGGTTGCGACGAAGCGGGATTCGGCTGCGCACCGCGAGGAACTAATCTTCGACGTCGTCCGCGGGGTACGGGTAGCAGACGTCGTCGTTCGCGACCGATCCTACACGAGCTTCGTGATGAGTACGCCAGTGCGGGAAGTCATCCAGAGGGTCGCGGCGACTACGTGGCAGGATGTTTTTCCGGTGCTCGATAGCGATGGCAAGCTGGTCGGCATTGTGACGAGCAACGTCCTACGGACGATGGCAGCCAACCCCGAGCTCGGCGGGCTCGCCATCGCGCACGACCTGATGATGCCGCCGGTCAGTGTGAAAGAGAGCGACGAGTTGCAGCGAGCCATCGACTCGATTCTGGAGCACGGCCTGCGGGAGCTCGTGGTCACCGACGAAAGCGGGCGGATACTCGGCTTTCTCGACGAGGCCGAGATCACCCGGGTGTTTCAGCAGTCGACGTTGCCGAAGCCGCACAAGCCGTCCGCACGCTGAAGCAGAATGTGGGGACAATACTCGTGCGCGTCGTCGCGCCGGTCACGTGGATGATGCGCGCGACCGCGAGCGCGTCTGTCGCTCAGCCCTTGGCAAATCCCTGGAGAAAGAACGAGATGACGAACGCGAGCAGGACCAGCGACTCGATGAGCGCGAGTCCGAGAATCATCGGCGTCTGAATTCGCGCTGAGGCGCCCGGATTGCGCGAGATGCCCTCGAGGGCCGCGGCTGCGGCGCGTCCCTGACCGAGCGCCCCTCCCAGCACCCCCAACCCTATCGCCAGGCCGGCGCCTCCGGCCGCCCACGCTCGCACGTCGAACACGTTGGAGCCCGCCCTATCATCCTGGGCGAACGCCAGGACAGGCAGCAGGAAGGTCGCGACGAACGGGATCGCGGCGAGAGCGAGCTTCTTCGGGGTCGACATCGTCAGTGGCTCCTTGTTCCTTCGTTCGGTCGGATCGACTTCGGACCCGCCGGCCGGGCCTCTTAGTAGCTTTTCGCTCGTGCGGCTAGGGGCTCGTCGCAAATTGTTCCGGATGCGGTGACCGTCCCCCCTCGCCTCTCCTGGGGTGGACTCGCACGGCGATGGTCAGGCACCGGCGCCGGCCGCGTGCGCGGCCACCGCGCCGTGCCCCTTTGCGCCCGCCGCGTGCTCCTCGTGTTCGGTCGCGAGGGCGATGTAGATGGACGTGAGAAGGCAGAAGACGACCACTTGAACGATCACGACCAGCGTCGCCAACACGAGGACCGGTACGGGCAGAAACAATGCGACCATGCCTAGCACCAGCGTGACCAGCAAGTGGTCTACCGCCATGTTCAACATCAGGCGGACGCTGAGCGTCAGCGGGCGAATGAGCAGCGAGATGGTCTCGATGACGAACAGCAGCAGATTGATCGGGATACCCCACCACCCGATGTATGGTCCGAACAGATGCTTGAGGTAGCCGAGCCCGTTCTCTTTGAACCCGTAATAGTTGAACATCACGAACACGACGAGGGCGCAGCCCATCGTGACGTTCCAGTTCGACGTCGGCGGCGTGAACCCTGGAATGAGCCCAATCGCATTCGCGAATAGGATGAAGCACGCCAGCGAGCCGACGATGGGGAAATACCTCTTCGCCCGGCGAGGGCCCATCATGTCCTTCATCGTTCCGTACCAGTAGCCGACGAACACCTCGAAAAAGGTGCGCAGAGAGAGCGAGGCGTCGGGAATGACCGATTTGTCGTAATCGACGAGCTGCGCTCGGACGCCGAGGGCGAGGCCGAGCAAGAGCAGCATGACGAGCAAGCTCGCAAAGAGCGGCTCGAGGTTGTGCGCAGTGACCGGCTGCCCAAAAAGCGACCGACCGAAGATGCTCGCGTTTCTCCCGAGCGCCGGGAAGCGGGCGATCAGGTAGCTGAGGAACGACGTGTGCTCGGGCATGGCTCTGTCAATGGTCCGGGTGCGCGCTTCTATCGCTCACGAGCGACCCGATGGCAATCCCGATCGGCAGCGCGCCAAAGCCGACCAGCATGGGCAGCGGCGACACGAGGCCGTGACGCATGAAGAGCCAAACGACGGCAAACAGTGCGAGCATCTTCAAGACGACGAGCAGGGTCCAGGCCGCGCTCGCTCGCGTGGTGGAAGCGCCCGTCGTTCGATGGGGCTCGGCGATGGGGGAATCGGCCGCGCCGGAACGCTCGTTCGGAAAGAGTGACGTGACGATCCGCGCCAGTAGCCACAGGTTGCCCGTGGCGAGCGCGGCCCCTGTCCCCACCGAGAGCGCGGCGCCGGCGCCAGAGAAGAGCGCCCCTGCGAGCGCTATGACGGCGCCGGACAGCGCGACGGCCCCGATGGCCACGCGAAGCCTCCGGTCGGGACCAGTCGTCGCGAACGGCGTGGACGTCATGCGGAGCCGTCCGGTGGCTGGTTGGGGGTGCTTCCTGGCCGGCGTTCGCCGCCGGGCTCGCTCCGGTCCTCGTGCAACCAGCTCTCGTCGATGGTCCAGCGACCGGCCTGCCCATCTTCCGCCTCGGCCCGCTCGATGTCCGTCTGCATCTTCGACGCGGTTCGCACGAGATTACGGAACCCGACGGCGACACCGAGGAGAAACCCAGCGCCGAGTCCCCATCCGTGCCCACCCCAATACCGCTGGTCCAACCAATGACCGATTCCCGCCATCATCAGCATGGTGACGACCAGCTCGATGCCAGCGCTCCCGTAGCGGCCAATCTCTTTCCATGGTTTCGGCATGGCGCCTGGCCTAACCTATGCGCCCGGTCGCGCGCACGGAGAGCAGACGCGAAAGGACCGGCCGCAGCGCGCGGAGGGCCAGCGCGCGGTGGCTCACGCGGTTCTTCTCCTCTTCGCTCAGCTCCGCCATTGTCTTCTCTGGTTCGTTGGCGCGGGCGACGACAAAGAGCGAATCATAGCCAAAGCCGGCGGCACCGCGCGGTCGGAGCGTGATCGCCCCCTCGCACACTCCCTCCGCGGTCTCCGGATCACTCTCGCGCCGAAGCGGATCGACCAGCGCCAGCACGCAACGAAAACGCGCGGGGAAGAGCGGCGAGGAGCCGAGCGGAGGCGCGCCCGGGCGGCCGAGCGAGGCGAGTGCTGCGAGCAAGGCCGCGTTATTTTCCTCATCCGAGGCGGACTCGTGCGCAAAACGTGCGCTTAGGATCCCCGGCCGACCGCCGAGCGCGTCCACTTCGAGTCCCGAGTCGTCCGCCAGGGTGAGCGCGCGCGTCGCGGCTGCCACGGCGCGGGCCTTTTTCAGTGCGTTCTCGGCGAAGGTCACCCCGTCTTCTACCGGACGCACGGGATGAGCCAGGACCTCATCGGCAGAGCGAACACGCAACGGCAGCGTCGCTAGTAGCGCGCGGAATTCTGCGAGCTTGCCGCGGTTGCTGGTCGCAAGCACCAGCGTTTCATTGGAATCAGCCGAGGAGGTCACGTCGGCGCGCCGGCTTCAGACGGAGATCGAGGCGCGGTCGACGCCCGCCCGGGCGAGCGCCTCCGACTGCAAGTCACCGAGCTTAGCGATCCCGGCGAGGGCGAGGTCCACCATGGCATCGACGTCCCTGCGCGCAACCGGTTCGCCCTCGGCGGTGCCCTGGATCTCCACGATCTTGCCGCTCGCCGTCGCGACTACATTGAGGTCGACGCCCGCTCGCGCGTCTTCGACGTAGCAGAGGTCGAGCACGTAGCGCCCTTCGAGAAACCCGACGCTCGTGGCCGCGAGCGGCTCGCGCAACGCGCGCGCACCAATCCGATTCAACGCGAGGGCGAGGGCCACGAAGCCGCCAGTGATCGAAGCCGTGCGTGTCCCGCCGTCCGCCTCGAGCACATCGCAGTCGATCGTGATGGTCCGCGGCCCAAGCCTCTTCAGGTCAACCGCGGCGCGCAGAGCACGACCCACCAGGCGCTGAATTTCTTGCGTCCTCCCGCCGGGCGGCTTGCCGCGCCCTTCCCTATCCTGGCGCCTGGGGTTGGCGCGCGGGTGCATCAGGTACTCGGCGGTCAGCCAGCCTTGGTTTTTCGCCTCGAGGAAAGGGGGAACCTTTTCGTCTACCGACGCGGTGCAAAGCACGACCGTCCCGCCGGCACGGTAAAGAACGGAGCCCTCGGACGGCCTGTGGAACCCGATCAGCATTTCTACAGGACGAAGTGCGTCGAGCGCGCGGCGATCGGTTCGGAGCATCTCGAGGCTCTTAGCACTACTCGGCTAGGTCGTGGTTCTCTCGGGCGTGACGGATGGCCAGCCTGCTCTTGTCGGGCGCGATCGGAAGCGAGATCCGAAATCGCGTCCCGCCTCCATCGCGCGGCGCGCAGGTCACCTGGCCGCCGTGCGCCTCTACGATGTGTCGCGTGATCGCCAGGCCGAGGCCCGTCCCCTCGCCTTTGGTCGAGAAGAACGGGTCGAAAACGCGTGCCCTTATCTCATCCGGAATGCCGCCACCGCGGTCGTACACGTCGATGACCACGCTCATCCCTTCGGCGGTTACCACCACGTCGATCGGCCCTCCGCGAGGCATCGCCTCGCGCGCGTTGCGCAAGAGGTTGAGGAGAGCCTGCCGAAGCTGCGCGTCATCGAACAAAGCCGCCGGAAGCGGCTCGGTGGCATCGAGGCTTACCGTGCAGCCCGCGTTCTCGATTTCCGGGCGCGCGAATGCGACGACCTCGCGAACCACGGTCGCGGCGTCGTCGGCTTCCATGCGCGGTTGCGGTAGGCGCGCTACGCGCAGGTACTCCTCGCTCAAATGCTCGAGGCGCTGCACCTCACGCTGAATGGCGGCGAGCAGATTGTCGACTTCGGCTCGCCTCGGGCCGTCCTGTCCCCACTCTGCGATTTCCTCGGCGAGCAGCTCGACGTTCAGCCCCATCGCTGACAGCGGATTCCGGATCTCGTGCGTAACGTGGGCTGCCATCTTGCCGATCGCTGCCAGCCTTTCGTTGGAGAGCGTCAGCGCATGGGCGCGCGAAACGCCCGCCACCATCTTTTCGAAGGCAGTCTCCAGCTGTCCAATCTCGTCGTCGGCCGGCTGGACTTCGCGGGCGGTCAGGTCGCCGCGAGCTACCGATTGCGCGCGCTCCGTCAGGCGGGCGAGGGGCGCGAGCAGGCGGCGTGCGTCGAGCGAGACCACGATTCCCACGGCGAGCGTGAGCGCGGCAAGCCCCGCCAACGCCCAGATGGATCGGAGCTCGCGGTCGCGGGCCTCATTCGAAAGCGCATCCAGCGAGCTCGAGACCCGGCCGGCGAGGAGGCGGAGGCGCTTGTCGGCTTCGTGCTCGAGCGCGCCAAGCGACACGATGGTGCGGTTTATCTCGTCGGGGTCGCCGGTCGCGATGGCGACGAACAGTCGATCGAACACCGCTCGATCCGACTCGAGCATCGCCTCGACCGCGTCGAGCTGCGCCGCGAGCTGCGCCGCGAGCGCGCGCGTTTTTTCGCTGCCGACGGCAGGCAGCGTCTGCGTGATGGCAGTCTTCGTCTCGATGAACATCGTCCTTCGCGCGCCGGCCAGCGTCTCGAGCAGGACTCGCGTCGAGCCTCGCTCGCGCTCGTCCGGGATCCCGTCTACCAGTGTCGAAAGCGTGGTCTGCGCCGCGCGGAGCTGGGCGAGGCGCATCGCAACCGGCACGTAACCGCGCGCGAGCTCCACGCTGTCATCGGCCGCTCTGCGCTGGGCCACGATTCCCCAGCCGAGGGTCACCGCAAAGGCAAGCACCGTTATGGCGAACGACGCGAGCACGCGACGTGCGATCGTGGACCGAGGTGTTTCGGTGGCGTCCTGCAGCAACGTGGTCGAAAGCTACCAGGCCGATCGTAGAAGCGCGGCACTGGGACGCAAAAGATGCGCGAGCAACGGCCGAAGCGTTCGGGTGCGCCCGCCGGAGCTGCGCAGCGCCTGCGCGCCGTTGCCCACGGCGTTTCAACGGTACGTAAACGTGATCTCGTGATCGCAAATTCGGAAAACGTCGCCTTCGGCGATCTGCTTGCGAGCGACGCGCTGGCCGTCGAATTCGACGCCGTTGGTCGAGCCCATGTCGACCATGAAGTGCACGCCGTTCTGGAGCTCGACCATCGCATGCTGGCGCGAAACGTTCGGATCCTTCAACGTCAGATCGCTCGCCTGCTTGCCGCGCCCAATGATGAAGCGCTCCTTCGTGACGGGGACGCGCTCGCCCTGGTAGACGAGCGTGAGGGTCGGGGTGACTGGTGCGGTAAGGCCATTTGCCCCGCCGCGCGGCAGAGGCGGCGGTACGGTGCGCGTTGCAGGCGGTATGGAGCGCGCAAGGGGAGGCATCGAGGCAAGGCCGGAGCCCCTCACCGGCGGCGCAGGGATTGGAAAAGGCGTCCGAATCGGCGGCACCGAGATGGAAGATGGCGGCACGAGTGGGCCAGCGCCGCGGCTACCAGGCGGTGCCGGAA
>JALYHV010000070.1 GCA_030776205.1 Myxococcota bacterium
GGGTGACATAGACGGCCGCGATGCGCTGTCGCCGCGCGATCGCCGCCACGGCCCCGACGTCGATACCGTGGCCGTCGACGGGCGACGGGACGATCCGCGCCCCGGCGCGCTCGAAGGCCGCCCATGCAGGGCGATAGCCGAGGCCTTCGACTACGACGATGCCCCCCGCGGGGACAACGACGCGGGCGACGAGCTCGAGGGCCATCTGGCTTCCGCGCGTCACCAGCACTTGGTCGCGCGTCGCGGGGATGCCGCGGTTGTCGCGAACCATCCTGGCCAGCGCCCCACGAAGACCCTCGTCGCCGCGGGGGTCACCGTAGCCAAGGGCCACGATCGCGCCTCTGTGAGTCAGCGCGGCACGAACCGCTCGCGCAATGGCCGCCGCGGGAACGAGCCGCACGTCGGGTACCCCCCCCGCCATGACCAGCGTTCCGCGCGGATGGCTCGCGGCGAGGGGGGACGCTCTGTCCCGGCGGAGGGTGAAATTCGCGTCGGCCGCAATCGATGCGGCGCGAGCTGATCGGTCCCATCGGCGCGGCGGCACCTCGGGCAGAGAGTCCGCCACGAAGGTGCCTGCTCCGGCTCGAGACACGACCCAGCCTTCGGCGACCAGCTCGCGATACGCCGCGACGACGGTATTGCGGTTGACTCCGAGTGACCGTGCGAGCGTACGTGCGCCGGGGAGAGCCTCGCCCGCGCGCAGTCGTCCGCGGCGCACGTCCTCTTCGACGCTCTTCGCGATTCGAAGAAAGACCGGCGCGGGTCCTTCGTCGACCGTCAGCACGGCGCTCGCGCGATGTCCCACTGGACCAGCAGCCTTCTCCAAAGTGGACCGTCTGGCTATGCCGGCGATGGCCAAAGCTTTGGCCATGAACCGCTACACCCCAACCGCCAGGACCACCCTTCGCCGTATCCCAGCACGCGGCGCCTACGACGAGACGACGGTTCACGCGATCCTCGACGCGGCGCTCGTCTGCCATCTCGGCTTCGTCGCGGAGGGGCGGCCAGTGGTCATCCCCACTTTCTTCGCGCGCCGTGGGGAGGTCCTCTTCGTGCACGGCGCCGCCGCGAGCCGAACGATGCGCACGCTCGCGGAAGGTGTTCCCGTCTGCGTGACCGTCGCCCTGATCGATGGCCTCGTCCTCGCTCGCTCCGCTTTTCACCACTCCATGAATTACCGCTCCGTCGTCCTCTTCGGGGTGGCTCGCGAGGTGACTGCGCGCGACGAGAAACGGCAAGCCCTCGCGCACTTCGTGGAGAAGATGAGCCCGGGCCGAGCTGCCATCGTGCGCCCCCCGACCGATCGCGAGCTCCTGGCGACCCGCGTCCTTTCGTTGCCGCTCGTCGAGGTGTCCGCGAAGGTTCGCCTCGGACCGCCGCTGGACGACGCGGACGACATGGCCGTCCAGGTCTGGGCCGGGGTGCAACCGGTTGCGCTCTGCGCAGGCGCACCGCAGCCCGACGGCGCTGCCGGCAGCTTCGAGATCCCAGCGCTGCCAGCCGGCGTCTCCCGCTGACCGCCACCGGCGGGGAGAGCCGCGCACCGTCCGCGTCGAGTGCCCTCAGATAGGCTACTTTCCCGATGGCATCCCTGCGGCTCGACGGCGATCAATCTCGTTGGTGAGGATGACGATCGCGTCATCGGCATGGAGACTGACCGGACCTACCCCTACCGGCGAGGCCCCGAGCGCCGCCAGGCGGGCGCGCGTCGTCACGTCGAATCCGAGGTGATCCCCCACGAAAAAGACGGCGTCCGCGCGCGCGATGTGTTCCGCGTCGCGCAGATCGTTCCCGCCCTCCTCCAGGACATACGCCGTGAGGGCGCCCAGATCGTCGATGACGTCATCGAGGCCGCCGTTCGCGATGGCGATCCCGGGCCGCATCTCGCAGAAGCCGCGGCGGACGTCAGCCCCGCGCTCGAGCAATTTCTTGGCGAGCGTGGCGAGGCTCCGCTCGTCCGGCCGGATGAACCTTGCCTCGCCGCCGAAACGCATGATCCGGGGCGCGGCGCTCCCCCCACACAAAACGAGGTAGACGACGACGTCCCGCCGGAGACCATGGGAGAACAAGAGCGCCGCGCGCAGGCAGCGCAGCAGCACGTCCAGCCGGCCGCTCGTACCGGGCAGATCGTCGAGCAAAAAATCGTCCGACGCGGTGGCCTTCTGTCCAATGACGACGAAGCGGGGCATCGGCTTCGTCGAACGAATAGAACGGTGTGTTGGACGGCTACTTGGGGGCGACGCAAACTGCGATATCGAGCTCCCCGACGAGCATGTAGTCGCCACTCTGAAGATCGACTTTCATCTTGCCGACCGCGTCCTGCTCCATCGGCGCTTTGAGGATTGTCACGCGCCCGCTCGGCTTGAACGTCGGCGACACTGTCTTTTTGCCGGCCTTGTTCACGCGCGCAAAGCTTATCTCCCCAGCGGACTTCTTGCTGGCTCGCTTGAGGGCTCCCAGATCTACCTTGTAGCCATTCTCCCACGGCACGAGCATGGTCAGCGCCGCGCCGGGCTTGGCGCCGCCGCCGCAATCGGTGTGCTCGTCCAGCGTGAGGAGGATCCGCCCGTCCTTTTGCATCTTGCCCGTGACTCGGGCGAGCTTCGGAGCGAATGGCTTGCCGTCAATCGATCCGGTCGCCGCTGGGACCGGGTGACTGGAAACCGGCTCGGACGAGGGCGCCGAAGGTGAAGGTGCGTCCGTCGCGCCGCCGCTCGCCGACGAGCCGGACGACGACGGGGTCTCCGTCGATTCCGCCGACGAGCCCCCCGCGTCATCGCCGTGGCCGGGAGTGTCGGTCTCCGTCGACGCGCTCTCCCCCGGGGCAGTTTCGGCCGGCTTCTTGGACCCTCCGCAGGCGGCAAGGACGAGGAACGACGAAAGCAACGCGACGCGCATGGTGTCTCCTTCGGCGTGCGCAGCGTACGCAAAGCGCGGGAGGAGTCTACTCCCCTGCCACGCGCGCCTTGGCTGGCTGTCTGCGAACCGGATCGGGAGCACGAGCGGATTTCGCGCGGACAGCGCGCGCGGCGCGGCCAAGCGCCTCTGCGAGGTACTTTCCCGTGTACGACGCAGTCACGCGCGCGACCTGCTCGGGGGTCCCTTCCGCCAAGAGGCGCCCCCCGCGTGCACCCCCTTCGGGTCCGAGATCGACGATCCAGTCGGCGCACTTGATGACATCCAGGTTGTGCTCGATGACGACGACCGTGTTTCCGCCCTCGACGAGTCGTTGCAATACGGAGAGCAGCTTGCGGATGTCCTCGAAATGCAGGCCGGTCGTCGGCTCGTCCAGAACGTAGAGCGTGCGGCCGGTCTGCATTTTTCCGAGCTCACGACTGAGCTTGACCCGCTGCGCCTCGCCCCCCGAAAGCGTGGTCGCTGGCTGACCTATCTTCATGTAGCCGAGCCCCACCTGCACGAGCGTGTCGAGCAGGCGCGTCACTGCCGGGAAGGCCCCGAAGAGCTGCCGGCAGTCCGCCACGCTGGACTCGAGCACGTCGTAGATGGAACGGCCCTTGAATTTCACGTCCAGCGTCTCGGCGTTGTAGCGCTTCGTCCCGCACGCCTCGCAGGCTACCCAGACGTCCGCGAGAAAGTGCATTTCGACCTTCACCATCCCGCCGCCTCCGCACGCCTCGCATCGACCTCCCTTGGTGTTGAAGCTGAATCGCCCTGCACCCCACCCCCGCGCTCTCGCGTCGGGTAGCGCGGCAAAGACGTCGCGTATGGCATCGAACGCCTTCGTGTACGTGCCGGCGTTCGATCGTGGTGTGCGGCCGATTGGCTTCTGGTCGATAGCGACCACCTTGTCGAGCGCCGAGAGCCCCTCGATGGCGTCGTGTGCGCCCGGCGTGACGGCGGCGTCGTGGAGCTTTCGGGCAAGCGCGGGCAAGAGGATGCCATTGATGAGGGAGCTCTTGCCGGCCCCGCTCACGCCCGTGACCGCCGTGAAAACGCCGAGCGGAATTCCGACGTCGATTCCGCGGAGGTTGTGCTCGCGAGCGCCCCGCACGGCGAGCCACGATCGGGGCGTCCGACGGAGCACGGGCACATCGATCCGCCGCCTGCCCGCGAGATACTCGCCGGTCAAGCTCGCGCTCTTGACCAGCGCATCGGGCGTCCCCGCGAAAGTGACCTTCCCACCCTCGTGCCCGGCGCCCGGCCCGAAGTCGACCACGTGATCGGCCGACCGGATGGTCTCCTCGTCGTGCTCGACGACGATGACGCTGTTGCCGAGGTCGCGCAGCCGCCGCAGCGTCGCGATGAGCTGCGCGTTGTCGCGCGGATGCAGGCCGATGCTCGGCTCGTCCAAGACGTACATCACGCCCGAAAGCTCGCTCCCGAGCTGGCTCGCGAGACGAATGCGCTGCGCCTCTCCGCCGCTTAGGCTCGGGCCTGGCCGGTTTAGCGTGAGGTAGTCCAGGCCGACGTCCAGCAGGAACTGCAGCCTCGATCGAACTTCCCTCAGCGCGCCCTCGGCGATCGCGCGAGCCGACGGCGGCAACGCGAGCGCCTCGACGTGCGCCGCGGCCTGCGCCGTCGTCATCGCCGTCACGTCGGCAATTCCCAACCCCGCCACGACGACGGCGAGCGACTCCGGCCGCAGGCGCCTTCCCGCGCAGGCGTCGCACGTCCTTTCGCGAATGTAACGGCGATAGAGGTCCCGTGCGGCTTCGGAGCTCGTCTCGCGGAACCGTCGCTCGAGGCTCGGGACGAGGCCCTGGTAGCGCATGGCCCACGTTCCGCTGCTCTCCGTCCCTTCTTTTCCCCAGCGTACGGCGATCTTCGCCACGTCTTCGTCGGCCCCCTTTCGCCCGTGGAGGATGACGTCGCGCTTTGCCTTCGGCAGACTCTTCCAGGGTTTATCGAGATCGACGTGCAACGCGCGGGCAATGCCATCCGCTACGCGAACGGTCCACCCTTCGCCGCGCGCCATCGCCGCAGCCCACGGCGCCACGGCACCCTGCCGGATCGACTTCGTCGGATCCGGAACGAGGAGGTCGGGATCGACCTCGTCGCGCCTGCCGAGACCAGTGCACGCCGGGCACATGCCAAGCGGTGAGTTGAACGAGAAGCTCTGGGGCGAGAGTTCGGGGAATGCGCTCCCGCAGCACGCGCGCGTCTCGCTGAACGAAAGCGTTCGGCCGCCCTCGACCTCCGCGCGGAGCTCTCCCCTTCCTTCCCGAAGCGCGAGGGTCACGCCTTCGGCGATGCGCGCCCGTTCGTTCGCCCGGACGACGAGCCGGTCGACGACCAGCTCGACCGAGTGCTTGCGCTTCTTGTCGGCCGCTCGCAGCGTGTCGAGCGGGAGAACCTGCCCGTCGATCCGCACGCGGACGAAGCCGCGCGCGCGGAGGTCCTCGAAGAGCTCCCTGAACTCGCCTTTGCGATGTATGACGAGCGGGGCGAGCAGCGTGAGCTTGGTCCCCTCGCGCAGCGCGAGGATCTCGCGCGTGACGTCCTGGGCGCCATGGGCGGTCACCTTTTTTCCGCACGCCACGCATCGCTGCTCTCCCAGTTTGGCGTAGAGCACACGCAGGTAATCGTAGATTTCGGTGATCGTCCCCACCGTCGAACGGGGGTTCGACGAAGCGCTCTTTTGCTCGATGGCAATGGTCGGTGATAGCCCGCGGAGGTGGTCGACCTTCGGTCGCTCGAGATTACCGAGAAACTGACGCGCATAGGCGCTGAGGGTCTCCACGTAGCGTCGCTGCCCTTCGGCGTACAACGTGTCGAACGCCAGGCTCGACTTGCCCGAGCCGCTCGGACCGGTGAAGACCACCAAGCTGTGCTTGGGGATGGCAAGCCGATCGATGTCGAGGTTGTGCTCGCGTGCCCCAACCACCTCGACGAACGCCGGCTCTTGCGCTCCGTGCCGCGTCCCCTTGCCCCTCTTGGCCTCCGGTGCGCCGATCGTCATAAGCGTAGTCGCCGCCTTATCCTGTCGGCGACCGCGCGCGAGCAGGGAAAGGGCTGGTCGCGCACCAGCCGCGACGCATAGGGCACCGGTATCCCGACGACCGACGCAAGCTCGCTTTCCATGCTGCCGGTCGTCTGCAGCCAGCGCTGCGCCTCCTCGGCGAGCGTATGAAACTCGGGGCTCAGCACGCGCAGTCCGGTCGAAAGCTTCTCGGCGGGCGATCGCGTCGCCTCGGTGGGCGCCGGCGTCTGGTCGCTGTCGCCCAGCAGCAGCCGGATGTCCTCTTCGGTGATCCCCTGTAGCGCACGGGCGTCGTCGCCGATCACGACCCTGGTAAGCTCGCGCTTTTTGGCTTTGAGCGACAGCATCTTTTCTTCGATGGTCGCTCGCGCGATCAGTCGAATGACCGTGACCGGCTTGTCCTGACCGATGCGGTACGCCCGATCGGTGGCCTGGTCTTCGACGGCGGGGTTCCACCAAGGGTCGCAGTGGATCACCGTGTCGGCTGCGGTCAGGTTGAGTCCCGCGCCCCCCGCCTTCAACGAAATGAGAAAGAGCGGCGCGGAGCCCTGCTGAAACCGAGCGACCACCTGGTCGCGCCGCTGCGTCCCCCCATCGAGGTACTCGTATGGAATTTTCTCCGCGTCGAGGTCCTGCCGCCACAAGCTGAGGAGCTGGACGAACTGCGAAAAGACGAGCGCGCGGCGGTTCTCGGCAACGAGCTCGTGAACGAGATCGAGAAATGCCGCGCGCTTCGCGCTCGAGGTCCGTGGCAGGCTCGCGTCCACGAGACGCGGGTCGCACGCCATCTGGCGCAGACGCGTCAGGGCCGTGAAAATGCTGAGCGAGCTCGGGCCGTGCGGCCGCTTCTCGAGGTCGCGGGCGACGCTCGCGGGCGACGCTCTCGCGCAACGTGTGCGCCAGCGCGTCGTACATCCGCTTTTCGGCGTCGTGCAGGATCACAACGCGATCGATCTCCGTCTTCGGAGGCAGCTCGCGGAGCACGTCGTCCTTCGTGCGGCGCAACAAGAAAGGCCGGATGACGGCGCGGAGCTCCGCGACGACGGGGCTCTTCGGGTCCGCGGCGACAGGACGCTCGAAGCGGGTCTCGAACGACCGCGCCGTGCCCAGGATGCCGGGGTTGACGAACGACGCGAGCGACCAGAGCTCGGCGAGTCGATTCTCCACCGGCGTCCCGGACAGCGCGAGGCGCATCGACGCGTCGAGCCGACGCGCTGCCCGCGCCGTCTCGCTGTCGGCGTTCTTGATGTTCTGCGCCTCGTCGAGGACGACGCAGCGGAAACGAATGCCCGACAACGCGACGAGGTCGCGCCGGAGCAAGGCATACGTGGTGACGACGATGTCGCTCTTCTCGACCGCGCGCACGTCGCGCGCAGCGCCGTGCAACAGCGTCACGCGCAGATCTGGCGTGAAGCGCTCCGACTCACTCACCCAGTTCGCGGCGACTGACGTGGGGCAGACCACGAGGCTCGGCGCAGCCCCCTCCGCCTGCTTGCGTTGCAGCAGGAACGCGAGCGTCGTTATCGTCTTTCCGAGCCCCATGTCGTCGGCGAGGATTCCTCCTGCGCCGAGGGTCCGCAAGAATTGGAGCCAAGCCAGCCCGAGGCGCTGGTAAGGCCGGAGCGTGCCTCGCAGCCGGCGGGGCATCTCCGGCTCGGCGGCTACGGCCAGCGCGCGGAGCTTGCGCCGAAGGCCTTCTACGGCGGCGTCCATTTGGCCGTCGTTCTCTTCGATCCAGCGATCGATTCGCCCGAGTTGATGCGCGGGAAGCCGCGCCGCGCTGCCGTCCATCACCTCCGCCGCCTCGTCGGTGAGCGCCTGGACGGATGACGATATCCGCGCGAGCGTGCCGTCGTTCAGGGTGACCCAGCGCTCTCTCCGGCCGAGCGCTGCCCGGATCGCCCCGAGCTCGACCGGCAGCTCGCTCGATCTGAAGTCGAGGCGGGCACTCAGCCATTCGCCCTCGAGGGTCACGCGAACGCGGCCGGTCAACGGGGCTCCTATCCGGACCCTCGCGAGGCGTTCGGAGAGCTCCACCTCGATGGGCGGATCTTCGGCCGAGCGGAGCGCGAGAAGACCGGTTTGCCAAAAAGTGACCGCGGCCTCTCCCGAGACGGCCATGGCGCCCGCCGCGTCGTCGTCCGTCTGAACGCGCGGCTGTCCGGGCATGAGGCCGTTACGCTCTACGTGGGCCAGGGCGCGGAGCTCGCACTCGAGGTCGCGGCCCTCCTCGAACACCGGCGCCGGTCCATCCGGTGCTTCGTCGACAGGCGCAAGCAAGATCTCCCGAAGGCCGTACCGCGCGACGAGCTGCGCCCCGATGCGGAGGGGTTCGCCGCTCAGCCGCAGGACAATTCGCGGGGTCTCGACCGGTGGCAAGCCGAACGCGGCGCACGAGGGCATCGCGATGCCGCGACCGTGGGTGGCGCGGAGCAGGCGCGCGCCGGCGTCCCTCAGCTTGCCCGCTGGAACGAGCAGCACGGGCTGCTGCACGAGTTGCCGCACCATATCGAGGTCGACGTCCGCGCAGACGCGATGGATGGCGCCTCCGCGCGTCCATACGTAGGGGAACGGACCGGGAAAGAATGCCGAATCCGAGAAGGGGATCCGGGTTCCGTCGTCCTCGGTGATCCAGAACGCCGAGAGTGCGTCGAAGCGCGCCTCCCCGGCCGTGGAATGCTGCGAGCCGGGGCCGTCCGAAGGGCCGAGAACGATCGTGGGCCTCAGTGCGAGCGGGCGAAAGTCCAGGAGTCCCTTGAACCCCAGCGCGAAGACGCCCCCGTGCGCGCGCATCGACTCGATGGCGAGCGATGCGTCGACGCCCAGCGCGTAAACCGCCTTGCGTCCCGAGCCACGGTCCCGCACATGCTCGAGCACGCGCCGGTCGCGTGTCGCGAAGCCGGCGGGCGGCGCGATGTCGCGGCCGGGCAGGAGCTTCCGCTCGCCCGCCAAGCGAACGACGACCGTGAGCGCCCGTGAGGCCGGATCGTGCCGGTCTCCGTACGCTC
>JALYHV010000071.1 GCA_030776205.1 Myxococcota bacterium
CCTCGATCCCTGGGATGGCGAAGAACTCGCCAAGCGCGTAAGCGGCATAGCTCCGCCTCACCGGATCGGCGTCGCTCTGCAGCGTCTGGACCGTGTTCTCGTACACCTCGCCCGCGCCGAACACTCCGAACAACCGGCGGCGTAACCACCACGCCGCGATTTCGCGTGTCTTTGCATTGGTGTCGTAGAGCAGCGACGCGACCGCCGGGATGCAATCGAGGCACTCGACTTTCTCGCCGTGCTCGAGGGCCTCCCAGACGAGTGTGGGCGGGCCGCTTGCCGCGGCACTCTTGATCGCCGCAGGCGTGGAAAGGAATTCCGCTTGGTCGTTGGGCACGTCTCCGTACACGGACGCGAAACCGCGGCCGTCGGAATTCGGCGTCACCTCACGCGGGCTGGTCGCCGCCCCGCTGGGCGCGTCGTGCCCGGCAAACACCGCGATCAGTGCAACAGAACAACCCACCTTCATCGTACGGTTTCTGCGATGGCGCATCGCGTTCATCCTTTCATCAGTGGGCGGGAGTGACCGGGTCGCCGCTCGTGAATGGGGCAAACCCAGTGTTCTGCCGGGAGTAGAATTGGCCGCCGAGATCCATTGGATAGACCGCGATGATCTTTCGTTCGTCATCCGTGAGCGAGATGCTCTTGTCCTCCGGATGCAGGGGATTCATCGCGATGGGCCAGGCGGTGGATCCGTCTGCTCCTCGCAGGTTCAGCTTCTGGGTCAGCTTCGAAGCGCGCGCGCTCCCCGGGATTCCCCACTTTGGGGGCAGTGCTCCGCTCACCATCGTCGTGCCAGTCGGGTCGGCCATGTCGATGGCGGCAGGGAAAAAGACGGATACGTACGATGCGGGCCACGCCGCCACGCGCTTGTCGTAGTAGACGGTCACCGGCGTGCTCGAGAGATCGAGGGTAGGAATTTTGTACGTCGTCGTCTGCCCAGTGACCGGGTCGGTGCGAGTCATGTAGTAATACGCGGTGGTCGACGAGTCGTGACAAGAGACGCACTTTGCGTCGAGTATCGGTTGGATTTTTTTGTCCCACGGGTATTCGGCCCGATCGGCGAGCGCCTTCATGTAAAATGGTTCCGGCCCGTGCTGCTCGGCGGCTGTCGTCCTCTGCGGGAAACGGGGAACGCCGGGGCTCGTGCGCGACTCGTGGCAGCCGATGCAGCGTCTGTTTTCGCCGGGCATTCCCTGAATCCAAAGCTGTTGATTGCGAATGGCGAGACCGTATTGGTCAATCGGCTGAAGGTGGAAAGGAAGGTAGGACGGCACGTCCGCGAGCCAGCTGCCATCGGCGTAGACCTGCGCCTCGCCGAGGACGGCCGCGCCCTCGAACATGGTAAGCCCGAACATCGAGACCCCGGGCGTCGCTTCGCTCGAAAACCCCTCGATGACGCGCACGGCGACGGCACCCTGCTGGAGCGCCTGGCCAAGCGGGACATTCGTGAACTGCGCCCCGGTCACGACCTCGTCGAGGCTCGTCTGCGAGACGTCTACTGACCCGATCCGCACGGGGACGGCCGAGTCTTGCTGGTGCTGCGTGCTGCCGATGATGGGCGGCTGCGTGCGAGCGGCGACCGGGAGGGCGTTCAAGTCCCATGTGGCGCGGTCGTTGTAAACGAGCTGGTTCTTCCCGGTCCGGGGATCAAAGACGTAGATGCCGAAGTCCGGCGGCGTGAGCGACTGTTCGCTGCGGTCGCTGACCGGCCCCGGTGCCCACGAGACCAGGATTCGTCCGTCGGGCAGTAGGCTCGGCTCGCGGTATCGGCCGACGACCGAGGGATCGCTCCCGACCGGGACGTCGGTTGTCATGACGGTGAACTGCGTCTTCTCTTCGTCGACACAGGCGTGGCGTGCCGTGCCGCCGTTCGCGTAAGCCGCCTGGTCGAGGCAGACCGGGTCATCGTGGTTGCGTACGTCGATCTGGAGGAGCGTGCCGGCGTGAATGGTCCGGTCCCGCGCCGTGCCGATGCCAATCATGAGATTTGGTGACAGCTCTTTGACGGTGAAGAGCGAGTTGACCGGCTTGCCGTGCTGACCACCGAGGGCGAGCAGCTCCGTCCCGTCGGGATTCACGACGCGCAGTTTGACGTCATTGACCGGACCGAAGTGCTCCCACTGCGAAAAGCCGATGCGGCCATCGTAGCGAAGGAAGGGGGCGACCGAATGGGAGAGGTTCTGTCCGAACACGTGCCGGTCGGCGTCGCCGCCATCCACGCTGACGGTCGCGAGCTGCAGCGCCTGCCGGGCGTGTTCGTATTCGTCGGCTCGCGTCCCCATCGGAGTGTACATCTCGTTCGTCACGAACGCGATAAGGCCTCCAGGAAGATAGATAGGATTGATGTCGTCCCACGCCCCGGCCGTCTTCTGATGGATTTCGTAGCGACCGTCCGCGCCTGGCGAGAGCTGAACGGTATAAAGATGATAGTGATCGGCGGGGTCGCGCTTCATCGAGACGACAGCCTGTTTCGCGTCAAACGAAACGTCGGCGCCGTTGAAATCGGCTTGTGGAAAGTCACCCGTCAGCTTGGTGACGGTCCCGTCCGCGCGCGCCGGCGAGAGCAGGTTCAACGAACCGCCGGGCACGTAGCGCTCGTAGTCGAGCACCTGGCCATTTCCGCCCGCCACGTCCACCGCCACCGTACCATCCGGGGCTATGGTGGTCGTCTGCCGCCGGATGAAGAGAAGCGACGGCACCCCGACACCACCGCCAGTCTGGGTGGGCTCCCCGCACGCGCCGAGGCCAGTCAACGTGCTCGCGATGGCGATGCCGAGAACGGCGTGCCGGCGCCCGCGTGAGCGATCGGTGCGGTGACTGGCACAGCGAGTATGGCGGTGGCTCATGGCAGCTTTCCTCGTGCGGCGAATTTTTGTGCGCGTGATTTGCCCGCGCGACTCGTTGCCAAGCGACGATTGATCTGACGACACGCTCCCCGTCAGCACGGGATTCAAAGGCCGTTCGGTTTAAGGGGCGGCTTCCTCGATTTCACCGGCGCCGAATGCATGATGCCCGTCAGCCCGGTCTTTGGATGCGGTGACGCTGCGCCGGCTGGTTTGGGCTTAAGCGTGGCTTTGCGGGCGTGCGCGGGCGGCTGCGGCCGGCCGGGAATGGGGGATGGCAGTGCAGGAACGGTCGCGGTCGCCGGCGGAGGCGTTTCCGTCGCCGCTGCCGCCGACGGTGCCGCCTGCGGCGGATCCGGTGCGACGATGGCGGCTGCGCCGCTCGGCGGCGTCGAGCGCTCCGCGTCATGGTGCC
>JALYHV010000072.1 GCA_030776205.1 Myxococcota bacterium
CTGAGCCGAGCGTCGCCTGCCGGATGGGCGAGATCAGCGGGCGCCCTCGTCCGGAGGCCGCGCCGCCTGGGCGAGGTGTACCTTGAATTGGTCAATTGGGTCCACCGGTTGTGACACACCGTCCCCCTCGTAACGCAGAGCAGGCCTCTTGCGTTGCTTGACGGGCGTACAGCGCTAGCGCTTCCTACCCTCCGGAGCACGTCGGGGCCCATGCGGCGCACGTTTCCGAAGCGCACGTGGCCTTCGCGGTCGGTCCCCCGCCAGCCCTTCAGGACGTCGTCCTGGCCCCAGTCGCCCTTGGGATCGACGCCGAGGCTCTCGAAGAGAATGTCGCGCACGATCCGCTGGCGCGCGCCGAGCGTGTCGGCCTCGCGCCCCTGCTGGAGGATCGGCTCGAGATCCACGCCGCCGATGTCGATGCGGACCGTCGGGTCGCCCTGGTTGCCGACGTGGATCTGGCCGAGGCGGCTCCCCCACAAGCGAAGGCGCTGCGCGACGAGGCCCGCTTCGGTGCCGGGGATCGGCGCGCGCAGCGTCCCGTGATTGAGCTGGACGACCTTGCTCGCCGTGAGATCCTTCAGCACCTGCACCTGCGGGACGAGCGCCGCGATGAGCAGCGTCTTCAGGAGGCGATTGTCCGTCCGGCAAGGCGTCTCGGGACACCCCGAGCAGCCGAGGCTCTGGCGGTGCTCGGGGCGCAGGCGCTGGCACCGCGCGGCGGTCGTCGTTCCGTGGGTCTCCTGGAGCATCGGCAGGAGCTGCTGCCTGTAGAGCTGCTTGGCCGACTCGAAGTGCGCCTTCATGACGCCGTCGGCGGTGTCGTCGCCGCCGGCGAGGACATCGAAGAGGTCCCCCACGCCGACGACGTCGCCCATCTTCAGATCCGCGATGTGATCGACCAGAATCTCCATCAGGAGGCGAATGGCCGTCCGGTTTCGCTGGAGCGTGTTCGAAAGGCCGACGAGCGTCTCGACGAGGGCGGGGCTGAACGGATAGACCTTGCGGAACGCGGCGGCGTCTTCCTGGCCGACGAGCGTCGACCACGCGCCTTTGGCGTCGCGCTGCAGGGTGGCGAAGCCTTCGTCGAGCTTCTTCTTCGCCGCGTCGTCCTTCGGGCGGAGGATGCGCGAGCGGACGATCTCGGGGAGGTTGTTGTCGTCGAGCGGAATGCGGTCGAAGCGCCCTTTGAACCATTCGAGCGATTCGCGCAGGCGCTTGTTCTCCGCGCCGGCGAGATCGTCGCCCACCAGATCGGCCAGGTCGCGCTGGCGGGCGATGAAGCTGACGATCGCGATCTCGCGCGAGGCGTCCTGCGCCTCGACGAGCTTCGCAGTTTTTTGCACTTCGGTGTGGCACCAGCTCGCGTTCGAGGCGCCCGACGCGAGCCACAGGACGAGCTCGTCGAGGAAGAGGACGACGGCGTCGAAGCCGAGGCTCTTCGCGTGGCGGGCCAGGACCGCGAGGCCGGTGTCGATGTCGACGAAGCGGCTGCGCTGTTCGGCGAAGGAGCGAAAGTGGGATTTGACGAGGGCGCTGAAGAGGTCGGCGCGCTCTTTGGGGTCGTTGGCCTGCGACGCGCTGGCGAAGCGGTCGCGCGTCCAGCGTCCGGCCTCGGCGACCTGGCCCCAGCCGGGCGCGGCGTCGTCGCTGCCCTCGTTCATCGGGGCGAAGAAGGCGGCGTCGCCCAGCTTGTCGAGGAGGCGCGCGGCGTCATCGAAGAGGGCCTCGTCGGCGAAGAGCGGAGGGACCGCCGCGTCGGGGCGGTGGGCCCGGACCCAGCGCACGTACTCCGTGAAGACGGCCGCCTCGAGGCTCTCCTGGGCGACCATGTGAAAGCGAAGCTGGAGGACGTGGCGTGTCTTGACCCAGGGGTGCTTTTCGCGGAGAACATGAAAATCGGCGATTCGCCAGGCGGCCTCGCTGTCGTCGAGGAGCAGGCTCAGGATGGCCATGAAGTGCGATTTGCCGCTGCCGAAGCTGCCGTGGACGTAGCTTGCGCGGCTGCGGTGGTCGTCGAGCGACGAGCGCACGAGGGCGAGGGCGCTGTCGAACGCGTCGAGGATCGCCGGCGTGACGACGTAGCTCCGGGCCGTCTCGTCGGCGCGGGCAACGCCCTCGGCGAGCTTGAGGACGAAGTCCCCTTTGCGGACGTGCTCGGGCACCGTGAAGAGGTCGCGGACGAACGTGGGCGCGGTCATCGGGGTTCGTCCGGGCGGGGTCGGTGGGATGGCCGGAGCAAGCGCCTATCAGGCTAACGCTTCGGTTCCCACGAACACAACGAAGTGCCGGCGTGAAGCGGGCTCGCTAGAAGGGCGGTTCAGGTAGGCAAGTGGCGCCGAGCGCCGGGCGAGGACGGTTTCGGGTCGAGGCCATGGCAGCGGACATGAGGTCCTCGGCCGGAATGACTGCTAAAACGCCGCCGAAGGTGAGCCATTCCGAGGTGAACAAGAACCCCATGCGCATAAGGGCCGCAAAGCGGCTCCCGACACGGGTGGCGCTGTTCGGGTGGCTGGCCTTGACGAGCTGCGATCGCACGAGGCGCACAGCCGATGTCGGCAACGGCATGGCCCTCGCCGCCTCTCCCCTGTCGAGCACCTCTTCTTCCGCGCACGTGCCGGACGCAGCGCCAGCGCGCCCCGTTTCCGTCGCCCGTGCGAGCCCAGCGGTCGCCGGCTGTTCGCCGCTAGAACGCGCACCGACGACCAAACGCAGAGCTCTCTCGGTACTCGGCAAGTACGACTCACGAGGAAGCATTCTCTCCGTCTTGTCGCCCGATCCGGCCATCACCAAAGAACTTAATAGCGTTATCGCTTCGAACATTGCGCAGATGCGGCGCGCGTTTACGGCGCACGCGGAGGAAACGATCGTCGAAACGCGCGGTGACCCCGAACCGGTGACACCCGACCGAATGGGACAAGAGATCAAATGCGATCTGGCTGGGGCCACGACCACGGTATTGAGCATAGAGTGCACGAACAGCCGATACTTTGGCGGTCCTTACCCAGGCATGGACCATTTCGTGTACAACTTTGGCCTCTGCGCCGGCAAGCACCCTGAGGCCCTCACGCTCGCAGCGCTCTGCCGGCCCGATGTGAAGTGCGAGAAGACGATACTCGACCTGATCAGCCGCGAGCTCTCGGCGAGGAATGTGGACGTCAAGCTCGACGAGCATGCCGAGGCGCTGAAGACGTTCGCGATCACGCAAGCCGGACTGCGGTTTTTTGCGAACGACGATCTTCCCCACGTTATCGCGTCGGCCGGTACAATCGACATTGCTTTTGCGCAGTTACGCAACGTGCTGCGGGACGATGGGCCGCTCGCTGGCCTGGTGGTTCCCTGAAACGCAAGGGTAATCCCCGCATGGACTCTCTAACGCCCAAGACCGTCACGATGGAGTGTGGCACCAAGGCGTGACAGGCGCGGATCTGGACCAAATCGAATGGCCGGCCCGATAGATCGAATGGCCAGGTCGTGGCGGACACGGATGGGAGCGGGAATATCACCGCGCTCTACGTGCGCAACCGGGACGAGCTCCTCGAAGTAATGCGACCCGGCGCTGCGGGCACGTGGACGACGAGGTACGTCCACAGTGACGGGTTGGGCTCGGTCCGGC
>JALYHV010000073.1 GCA_030776205.1 Myxococcota bacterium
GGCGGGTGGCGATGTTCCGGCGCGGACAGCCTCGGGGCAGGGCGGAAGGCCGGGCTGTCCAGGCCGTCGACCGGCTCGTCGTCGTCCGCGGCCTCTGGTTTCGCGAACGATTGCGGAGGCGCCGCGCCGCTCGCTTCGAGTAGGACCGGCGGCTCGACATCGAGCGTCTCGCCTTCGAGCGTTTGCGAGGTGGGGTCGAAGGAGGGGCGCGCGTCAGCCCTTGCCCTGCGGCCGAGCTCGGCAAACAAGACAGCGTGCATAGCGAGGCTAATGCCGGCAAAAAAGGCGGTGCGGATCCAGCCAGGCTGGTGCTGTGCGACATGCGACGGCACGACACGCATTCTGGCACGCTGGCGCGCCGAGGCCCTGCTCGTCACATGGGTCGCGAACGATTGCGCTCGCAACGACAGGCTGCGTTGGCCCAGTGAAGCGCTTCAGCTATAGGTCGAAGCCCGGCATGGAACGCAAAGCGGGCGTGGTGATTCCGCTGTTTTCCATTCGGACGCGGCGCGATTGGGGCGTAGGCCAAATCACTGATCTGCCGGTCTGCGCAGCGTGGGTCCGCCGCGCCGGCCACCGATTGCTCCAAATCTTGCCACCCCATGAGCTTTCGGGTGGCGAGACGAGCCCGTACGGAGCCCTGTCCGCCTTCGCGCTCGACCCGCTTTACGCAGACATCACCGCGATTGAGGATCTCGACGGGGAGACCATCGAGCAGGTGCTCGGAGACGCGGGACGGGCGGAGCTGGCGCGACTGCGCGCCACCAACCGCGTCGATTACCGCGCGGTGAGGGCGCTCAAGGCGCGCGCACTGCGCAAGGCGTTCGACGTTTTCTTTGCAATGGAGTGGTCGCGCGGCACTACGCGCGCCAAGCGCCTCGACGAGTTCGTTCGTGCGGAGGGCACGTGGCTCGACGACTTTGCGGTCTACCACTCGCTCCGCGAAGCGCACGACGGCTGGGGGTGGACAACGTGGCCGACGGACGAGCGAGACCGCTCGCCGGCCGGCGTTGCCGCAGCGCGGATGACGCACGGGCGACGCATCCTCGAAGTCGGCTACGTTCAGTGGATACTCCTTGGACAGTGGCAGTCGGCGCACGAGCGTATGCGCGAGATTGGCGTCGAGCTGATGGGAGACGTGCCTTTCGTCGTTTGCGCCGAGAGCGCCGATGTTTGGTCCCACGCCGGCCAGTTTCGGCTCGATAAGACACTGGGAGCGCCCCCCGATGACTTCTCCTCCGAAGGGCAGGACTGGGGTTTGCCACCCTATGGCTGGTCGGCCATGGATGCTGACGGGCTGGCGTGGCTTCGATCGCGGGCGCGGCAGGCGGCGCGGCTGTACGACCGCTTTCGGCTCGACCACATCGTCGGCTATTTTCGTCAGTGGGTGAAACCGGCGGGCCAGCGCGCGGGCGGGCACTTCGATCCTGACGGCGCCTCTGCGCAGAACGAAACTGGGCGGCGCGTCTTGGGGGCGATGCTCGAAGAGGTCGGCCGATCGGCGACGTCTGCGACGGCCGCTCCGCCCCGGGTCATTGCCGAGGATCTGGGGGTCATCCCGCCTTTCGTGCGCGACGTGCTGCGCGAGCTGCAGATGCCCGGCTACAGGGTCTTGCCTTGGGAGAAGGACGGAGGTCACTTTCGCGACCCGCGAGGCTTCCCCGCCGACAGCGTCTCCTGCTGGAGCACGCACGACACTCCCCCGATCGTCGCGTGGTGGGACGATCTGCCCGAGGAGGATCGCGCGCAGCTTGCGGCTCGCGCTGGCGTGCAGGAAGGTATGGACGACGCAGCACGCTCGCTTGCGCTTCTTCGCGACCTGTTCGAGGCGAGCTCGAACCTCACCCTCGTCCTCGTCCAGGAGCTCCTCGGGACGCGTGAGCGCATCAACGTCCCGGCGACCGTAGGTGAGCAGAACTGGACCTGGCGCCTCGACCGGCCAATCGAAGACCTCGAGGCCGACCCTGCTCTCGTCGAACGGTTCGATCGCATCCGGAAGCTCGTTGCGGCGTCCGGTCGCTGACCCGCTAAAACCTCCGGTCTGCCGCTCGTCAGCCGGATCGCTTCGCGCCCGATGACCCCCCCGATCAAACAAGGCACGTTTCATCCGCTCGGCTCGACATGGGACGGTAACGGCGTCAATTTCGCGCTGTTCAGCGAGAACGCGAGCGCCGTCGACCTTTGTCTCTTCGACGAAGAAGGGCGCGAGCGACGCATCCCCATCCCGTGGCGTACCCTCCACGTGTGGCATGCCTACTTGCCGGGGGTCCGACCTGGGCAGCGATACGGCTGGCGTGTGCACGGACCGTTTTCGCCACGCGAAGGGCACCGCTTCAATCCCAACAAGCTGTTGGTCGATCCATACGCCCGCGCGCTCGATGGGGCGGTCGCCTACGACGCTCCCATCTACGCCTATCCCCGGGACGCTGGGCTGGACGATCTCGCGTATGACGTGCGGGACGACGCCACGGGCAAGCCCAAAGCGGTAGTGACGGATGATGCGTTCGACTGGGGCGATGACCGCCCGCCACGGATCCCGTGGCACCAGACCGTGGTCTACGAGCTGCACGTCAAAGGGTTCACCAAGCTGCACCCGGACGTTGCGGCGAGCCTTCGTGGGACATACCTGGGGCTCGCGAGCGACGCGTCGATCGCCCACCTGAAGTCGCTCGGCGTCACCGCCGTGGAGCTGATGCCCGTGCACGAGCACGTCGACGAGCCGGCGCTCGTGCAGCGCACCCTGACGAACTACTGGGGATACAACACACTCGCCTTCTTCGCACCGGATCGGCGGTTCGCCACTCCGGGCGGTAGCGCGGTTCGCGAATTCAAGGAGATGGTCAAGCGCCTGCACGCGCAGGGCGTCGAGGTCATCCTAGACGTTGTGTACAATCACTCTTGCGAGGGCGACGAGCGGGGGCCCACGCTCTGTCTGCGAGGCATCGACAACAGCGTCTACTATCGCCTCGAGGCCGCCGACCCACGGCATTACGTCGACTTCAGCGGCTGCGGCAATACGCTGAACGCCGTCCACCCGCAGGTCCTGAAGCTCGTCACCGACAGTCTGCGTTATTGGGTCATCGAGATGCACGTCGACGGCTTTCGATTCGACCTCGCGCCGGCCCTCACGCGTGGAAGCGACGGCGACGTGGACCGGCTCGCGGCCTTCTTCTCGGTCATTCACCAGGACCCGGTGCTCTCGCGCATCAAGCTCATCGCAGAGCCGTGGGACCTCGGCGCGGGAGGTTACCAGGTCGGAAACTTTCCTATCCTCTGGAGCGAGTGGAACGGTCGTTACCGCGATACCGTGCGCTCGTTTTGGCGATGCGAGCGGCACGTCGTGGCGGACATGGGTTACCGCCTGACGGGCTCGAGTGACCTTTTCGCCGACGACGGCCGCCACCCGCACGCGAGCATCAACTTCATCGCCGCACACGACGGCTTCACGCTGCGCGATCTGGTGGGGTACGAGAGGAAGCACAACGAAGCAAACGGCGAGGACAACCGCGACGGCGTGGACGACAACGCCAGCCAGAACTGCGGTGTGGAGGGGGAGACCAACGACGAGCGAGTCCTGGCTCGCCGGCGGACCGTCGCACGGAGCCTGCTGGCAACGCTCTTCCTGTCCCAGGGTGTGCCCATGCTGAACATGGGCGATGAGCTCTGGAGGACCCAACGCGGCAACAACAATCCCTACTGCCACGACACGGAGCTCACCTGGCTCGACTGGCGGGTGGGCGCCGACGGCCGCGCGATTCTGGATTTCGTGCGTGCCCTCGTTGCGTTCCGCGAGCGGCACCCCGCCTTTCGCCGCCACGACTTTCTGCGCGGGATAGCGACCTCGGGCAGCCGCGGCAAAGACATCAGTTGGCTGCGTAGGGACGGAACGGAGATGACGGCCACGGATTGGGCAGCGCCGGAGAATGCGGTCATCGCATTTTGCCTCGATGGCGACGCCGTCCAAGCCATCCCCGAGGCAGACGTTGCCCGCGACGACTCGTTCGCCGTCCTGATGAACGGCTCGCGCGAGCCTCTCTCGTTCACTCTACCGGGCCGCGGGATGTGGCACGTCGTCCTCGACACGAGCGATCGTCCGCGCCTGGAACAGAGGGCGCGCGGTGGGCAGTCGATCCAGCTCGATGCGGGCGGGATGATGGTGCTCGTCGAAGAGCGAGCTACCCTGCCGCCGCCGGCCGCCTGAGGCGGCGGGCTCGAATTCAGGCGCGGATGGCACGCAGCGGCGATGTTCGTGCTGCGCGAACCGCGGGGAAAAATCCGCCCAGCAGGCCCATGCCGCAGGCGAAGAGGACGGCCGTGACGAGGATCGGTGGGGTGGGATCGAACGAGAAGACGATCTCCGACCAACTCGCGAAATTGATCATCGAGAAGTGAACTAGTCCCATGGCTAGCGACGCGGCAGCGCCGATCGCGCCGCCTGCACCTGCCAGAACCACCGCCTCGAGCAGGAACGAAACGAGAATGCTCGTGCGCGAAAACCCCAAGGCGCGAAGCGTCCCGATCTCCCGCTGTCGGTTGGCGACGGCGGCATACATCGTGATGGTGGCGCCGATCATCGCTCCGAGCGCGAAGAAAATGGAAACGATCGTCCCGAGCGCACTGACGAACGTGGCTGCACCCTCCGACTGGTGCTCGTAGAACACCGCCTCGCGGAGCGCCTGGAGGCCGAGGCGCTTGTCATTCTCGATACTCGCACGGAAGGCGTCGAACTTCGCCGGCGAGTCGAGGCGCACCCGCACGCTCGAGACGATCCCCTCGCGGTGGTACGCGTCGCGCAGCAACTCGCGGTCGACCCATACCTCTGATTCGTACGCCGAGCCCCCTGCCTCGAAGACTCCGACGACCCTAACGGGACGGTTCTTTTTTATGTCAAATGATTGATCGAGGTCGAGCCCCTCGATCCGGCCCCGGATGCGTGCGCCGATCACCGCCTCGTCGCTGCCGGGCCGCGCAGGACGGCCCGCCACGATACGCACCTCCGGGCGGAACCGACTCGCGTCGTCTGCAACGCCGCGAAAGGCCACGTTGGTTACGCCGTGAACACCTATCTTGGGCATCGCCGCCACGGTCACGATTTCGGCTGTCCCGAGCGGCTGGCCGCGATCATCGGCCTTCACGCCGGGCGCAGCGAGGATCAGTGCGACGCTCGATTCCTCGACGACGCTTCCCAGCTCCGCGTCGCTACCCATGCGCAGGACGATGGCGTTGTCCGGCTTGCCCGAGGAGCCGAGGGTCCTTTTGATGCCGGCTGAGAGCATCATCGAGGAGGCGAGCACGAAGACGACCAGCGCAATGCCGCCCGCGGTTGCAATCGTGGTCGCTTTGCGCACGGCGAGGCTGCGAACGTTGTAACGGACGGGGATCATCTCGGGCCTTTATTCCTTGCGTGCCGGCTCATGCCACACGCCGGATGGCATCGATCACACGGAGCTTCGAGGCTCGCCAAGCCGGCACGGCCCCCGCCGCCGCGCCGAGCAGCGCGGCGACCGCCACCGCCAGCACGGCGTTTCCCGCCTCGAGGCGAAAGTAAGGAAAGAAGGACCCCATGTTCTCTTCGATGAACCGACCGACTCCTAGGTTGATGAACGGCCAGGCCAGAGCCAGACCGAGTAGCCCCCCCAGAAGCGCCGTTGCGAGCGACTCGGCGACGATCCAGAGCGCGACGTGGCTCGGCAGAAATCCGATCGCCCTGAGGACGCCATACTCACCCATGCGCTCTCGGGCTCCCATAGCGATCGTGTTGCCCAGGATGAGCGTCATAATCACGAGGATCACGCCAGAGACGATATCCATGCCTTTCAGGATCGCGGAGAACATCGCGAGGAACGACGCGTTGAAGCTGCGTTCGTCCTGCGAAAGGGTGGGAGTGTCACGTTCTTCGAACGCGCGGTCCAGTCCGACCCCGATGTCTGCTACGTGGGCTGGGTCGTCCACGCGACTGATGATCCAGCCCACCTCGTCGCGGCGGGCGGGGGGCAGCGAGTCATTCAAGTAGTCCCAGTGAAAGACCATGGTCGAGCGATCCATGGACTTTGCCGTCGCCGTGTAGATGCCGTCGATCGTGAACTGCCAGTCCCCGGGAAAAATTCCACTCTGCAACATGACCTTGTCGCCGGGTTTCCAGCCAAGCTTCTTGGCAAGGACGTCACCCACGATCGCGCCCTGGCGGTCGTGGACGAACGCGTCCATCTGGTCGGGCGGCACGCGCATCTCGTCATAGACGGCAAAATACGTCGCCGGATCGACTGCGAGCGTGCTGAAGAACTCGCGGTCGTGCTTCGGATCTTTTCCTCCAAACCAGTTCGCCCAGGTGACCGTCTTGATGTGCGGCGCGAGTCGAACCTGGTCCACGTACCGCTTGGGCAGCGTCATCACGAAGGTGACTTTGTGACGGGTTACGACGCGGTCCTTGGCGGCCCACTCCGCGCCGCTCGCCCAAGCCCACGTTACCGTCCGGAGGAGCAGAAAAGCCACGATGGCGATGGACACGGCGCAGACCGTGAGCAGTACGCGAAATTTGTTGCGGGCGAGGTTTCGCACCGCGAGGGCGGTGAGGGTCACGAGACCAGCCTTCCCTTGTCGAGTCGCCGGATGATCTTGGCCCGCTCGGCTGCTGCCGGATCGTGCGTGACCATGAGAATCGTCTTCTCGAGTTGGGTATTGAGCTTGTCCAGCAATGTGAGGATCTCGTCGGCGCTCTTGCGATCGAGGTCGCCGGTCGGTTCGTCCGCGACGATGATGATGGGGTCGTTCACTATCGCGCGCGCAATAGCCACGCGTTGCTCCTGTCCTCCCGACAGCTGGCGCGGGTAGTGGTGCATGCGGTCTTCCAGGCCGACGACACGCAGCGCAGTCTGCGCCCGCCTTTTTCGCTCCGAGGAGCCGAGCGCCGTCAGCAGCAGCGGCAGCTCCACGTTTTCGAGTGCGGTCAGCACCGGAAGCAGGTTGTACGACTGGAAGACGAACCCGATGGTGCCAGATCGCCACTTGGCAAGCGCGCCCTCGCTCATTCCGTCGATGCGCTTGCCGGCTACCTCGACTGTCCCGGACGAAGGCCGATCGAGCCCCGCGATCAAATTGAGGAGCGTCGTCTTGCCAGACCCGGAGGGCCCCATCAGTGCCTCGTACGAGCCTGCCGGCACGTCGAGGTCCAGATCTTCGAGCACGCGAACCGACTCGTCGCCACGCGTATACGCCTTCGTCACGGCATGGAGCGTCACCATGGGCGCCACCGTGCGGATCCCGTGCTCCGCGCCCTTTACGGTTTCTTCGATCGCAGTGGTCATCCGTCGCTCCTCTCGCGAATGGCCTGGCCGTCTCCTAGGACGGCCGGGGGCTCGCTCACTACCTTCGTCCCTGACGGCGGCCCATCGAGTAGCTCGAACCCTCCCGCCATACGAGCACCGAGCGTTACCGGTACGACACGAACCCGTCCCCCGTCGAGCACGAACACCACCTTTGCGCCGCGCCGCTCGGCGACTGCCGACGCCGGGACGATCTTCTTCGGCGCCTCCGCCAGCTTATGCACGTCGAGCGGCGCAGCGAGGAACGAGACGCGAGCCGCCATCTCCGGCAAGACACGATCATCGCGGTCGAGCATCCGCACCTTCACCGTGGCACTGGCTTTGGCCCGGTTCAATTGCGGGCTTACCTCCACCACCTCGCCCCGCCACCGCGTCTCGGGATAGGCATCGAGGACGACCTCGCAAGGTCCCCCTTTTCGGACGAGGTGCAAGCGCAGCTCGGGAACGTCGGTCTCCACCAGAATGGAAGCGAAGTCGGCGATTTTGGCCATCGGCGTGCCTGGGGCGACGACGTCTCCCGGCTGAAGAGGCTTGCTCACCACGGTGCCATCGATGGACGCGCGGATGGTGCTGTTCGCGAGATTTGTCGAGAGCGCCTGCACCTCGGCCTGCGAGGCTGTCACGTCCGCGTCCATGGCCCGGGCCTGCTCTTCGAGCGAACGCGCGCGTGCTGCAAGATCGTCGGCAGCCGCCTGGCCAACCGCGCCGCTCTCGGCAAGGCGACGCTCGCGGTCACGTTGCAACACGATCTCCGCCAGCTGCGCGCGCCCGGCAGCCGCTCTCGCACGCGCCGACGCCACTCGCGCGACCGCACTGGCGATGAGCACCCGCTGATCAGTTGCGTCGAGCTCGAACAAAGTCTGTCCGACCTTCACGTGCGCCCCTTCGGTCACGTTCGCCTTCTCGACGCGACCGATGAGCTTCGACGACACGTCCACCTGCACCTGCGGCACGACGTAGCCGGTCGACGTGAGCTCGACCTGCGCCTGCGCAGGCGAGACGGTGGCTATTTCGGTCAAACCGACCTCTGTTTTGAAGACTTTGGCCTCGATAGCCGGGAGGACCAGTCGCCACGCCGCCGCGAGCAACGCGCAGGTGAGCGCAATGGCGAGGACCCAGCGGATGACCCGCCGGGACGAGCCGCTCGCGCTCTGCGGTCGACGGTCGATGCGCAGCGAAGCGAGGTCGGAGGCGAGGCGGTCGTCCATCGGCGCGGCGATGATACTTCTCCCGGCACGACTGGCCACTCTGGCGTCAGCGTGGCCAGCGCGAGCCGAACCAGCCGGCACAGGGCTCGAAGGTTGCCGATCTCGGTGGGCCGCACGCCTCCGAAGAGGTCTACTCGTCCGCATGCAGCCCTCCGCCGATCAGGCGACCTCCTTTTGGACACTCGACACGAAGGTGGTCCTCCTCGGACTTCTCAGCGCCGCACTGACCGCCGCCGGCATATTCTTTCAAAAGCTGAACGGAGTGCGGGCCGGAAATCCGTTCGTCAGCGGTTGGTTGCTGCTGGCGACCCTCTGCTTCTTTCCGACCTTCATCATCACGAACAAGGTCTTCCTGATGGGAGGACGGATGTCGCTGTTCGTCCCCATGACGGCGGCGGCCTATGTCCTGTCGATGCTGGTTGGCCGTTTTTACTTCGGAGAGCCCGTTTCCTGGGACAAGTGGCTCGGCTGCGCGCTCATCCTTTTTGGCGTAGCGACCGTGGCGCGCGGTTGAGTGCGCCTGCCGCTCCGTTCGCCGCTTCGTCGGGCCTGGCGCGACTTGACCGCTGCAACCGAGCGCCCATTGTACAGCAGTGACGGCAGACCGGCGGATCACTACGGCCGACGTGGACGCGCGGGGCGATCACTACGAAGGTCGACAGGGTCGCGTGCACGCGCTCGGCACGCCGATGTTGCGAGGCGCACAGTGATGCAATCCGCTGCGAACTGTGGCGGCGCGTCGCTCGACGCCCTCACCGCCCTTCGGGAGATCACCTCGATCGTGGCCAAAGCCGCAGATGGCGAAAGCGCGTTGGTCGAGGTGGCGCGTTGGCTGGTACGCTGCTTGGCCGACGCGTGTGTGATCGAGCTTATCGACGGCGACCGGCTCAGGGTGGTTGCGGTCGAGCATTCGGATGCGCGGCGCACGGCGGCGTTGCGCGAGGTCCTCCGAAGCTCTCCCGCCGATGCCGGACGCGAAGACGTGCGGTCCCGAGTGGCACGCACAGGAACGGGCGAGCTGTTCGCGGAGGTCAATGACGAGAGCATGGCGGAGCTGGCCGGCCGGAGCGGGGACGCGGCGCTCCGCGGCAGCCTTGGTGTGTCCTCGCTGCTCGTCGTCCCGCTGCGTGGCGCGCGGGCCAGTCTTGGCGTGGTCACCGTATGGTCGGCGCAGCGCGCGTTCGACCAGGGCGCCTGGGAGCTCCTCGGGGAGATCGCGTCTCGGGCGGCTTTCGGCGTGGAGCGCTCGGTCCTCAAGCACGACCTCGAGACACTCTATGCCCGTTCTCGCTTGCTGGCCGACACCTCCCGCGCGCTCGCCACGCAGCTCGATTTCGACGGCGTAGCACGGTCCATCGCGGACGCGATCGGGGGCAGCGTGGTCGTCGGGCTTGTGGAGGGAAACGAAGTCGTTGTGCAAGCCTGCGCCTCCGGCGACCCGCATGCAGCGCGTGAGCTTCATTCGTTGGTCCAGCGCGGTTTTCCGCTAGACGCGTTCATCGGGGAGCAGCCCCTCGGCGCGCCGGAGGTGAGGCTTCTTGGCCCGGCCGGCGTCGCCGCGCTGCCGCCCCCCTTCACGGACGTAGCGCGGCGGTGCGGGATGGGTAGCGTCCTGGTCGCGCCGCTTCGGGTGCAAGAGCGCGTGGCCGGCTTGATGTGCGTGTTCCGCGACGAACGTGCCCCTCCGCTAGGGCATGACGAGCTCAGCGTCCTCAGTGAGATTGTCGACCGCGCTGCCACGGCATTCGAGCGCGCGCGATTCTTCGAGCAACAGCAGAGGACCACCCAGCGACTTCGTCTTCTTTCGGACGCCGGTACGCTCCTCGCGCAGTCCTTGGAGGTGACCCCGACACTGGAGACGCTGGCGCGGCTTGCGGTCGTATGGTTTGCCCAGGGGTGCGCGGTCGAGCTCCGCGAAGGGGGCAGCACCAGCGCCAACGCAGTTGCCACGGCAGATCCGCGGCTCGAGGAGAGGACGCGGAAGGCACTGGCTCGCTACTCAGGGGCAGAATCGCCCCCGGCGGTCGAGCAAGTACTCGCGTCCGCACGGCCCCTGCTCCTGCGCGACGTCGACCAGGAGGTCCTTCGTCGGTTTGCGGTCGACGAAGAGCAGCTCGTGGCACTCGTTTCGCTCGGGATGCGTTCGGTCATCGTCGTCCCGCTCGTCGCGCGAGGCATCGTGGTAGGGGTGTTGTCGCTGGCCCGTTCGCGAGGGGCTCTGTATGACGAAGACGACTTGGCGCTCGCGACGGAGCTCGGACGCCGTGCGGCGCTTGCCCTCGACAATGCGCGCCTCTTCAAACGCGCGACGGAAGCCGTCGCCGCTCGCGACGAGTTCCTGGCCATCGCGAGTCACGAGCTGAACACGCCGCTCACACCGCTGAAGATGCAGCTCGACAGCCTGCGTCGCGGCAAGTTCGCCCCCGACCGCGTGCTCGAGAAGCTCGACGCCGCTTCCCGCCAAGTCACGCGGTTGGCGAACCTGATCAGCGAGCTGCTCGACGTCTCGCGCATTAGCGGCGGGCGGTTGCACCTGCAGCGTGCTTACTTCGATATGGCCGCGCTGCTCGACGAGATCATCGCGCGTATGGCCGAAGAGGCGGAGCGTGCGGCGAGCCCAATCATCCTGCGCGCCGAGCGGCCTTGCTTCGGATCGTGGGACCGTATGCGCATGGATCAGGTCGTGACCAATCTGCTTACGAACGCGGTGAAGTACGGAAGCGGCAAGCCGATCGAAATAGAGCTCACATGCCGTCCCGGGGCCGTGCGTCTCGTCGTGCGCGACCACGGCATCGGCATTGCTCCGGAGCACCAGCGCCGTGTCTTCGAACGCTTCGAGCGCGCGGCCTCCGTACGTCATTACGGCGGCTTCGGGTTAGGGCTATGGATAGCGCGACAGATCGTGGAGGGCTCGGATGGGACGATCGTGGTCGAGAGCGCGCCGGGCGAAGGGTCCACCTTCATCGTGACGCTACCGAACAGGGCCCGCGCCGAGGAGCAGAGTCGCCCTGCGCGAGTATGACGCTCGGACGCGCGAATGGCTCGCGTCTTCAGCTGAATACGCAGCAGGACCGCGGGAGACGGGCCGAGCGAGAGAACCATGATTGCAACACCCGGCTAAGGCGCCGGCGCACCGTCTGGCCTCAGCGCGAACCGGAAGGCCTGATCCGCCGCCAAGCTCTCGTTGTCGATCATATCGATCTGAACGGCGTTGTCCGGACGTTGCTGCACGAGGGCGAACCCGTAGTTCGTTTTCGCAGAGGTCAACGGGGCACCTCCGTTGCCCACGACGATCTCGCGAGCGCCGCTCCGCGCGTACGTATGCGCGTGGCCGACGATGCATAACGTGTAGGGATACCGCGCCATCACTTCCTCTGTTGGGGAGACGCCAGGCGCGCGGATCACCGACGCGGACTCGTGGCGAACGACGAACGTGTACGTGGTCGGCTGCGCGAGGGTCGTCGTGAGCCAAGCAGCCTGGGTCGCGTCCCACGCGTTGGCGGCGATGAAGACGAGCTTGGCGGTCCACGTTCGGCGGGTGTCGTCGACCCGGACGACATAATACGGAGTCGAATGGCCGAGCGGCTCGACAAACTTTTTGAGATATTGCACGTAGTTGTCAGTGACGCCGTCCGCGTTACCCGGCCCGCAGTTCGACGCCGTGTACCCAGTGCACTCGTGGTTTCCCATCGCGGGGAACATGATCCCCCGAAAGCGTCTGCGCGCCTGCGCGTAGAGATCGAGCTGCGCCGCGGCCTGCCCGCCCCGCGTCGATGCGAACATGTAGTCGCCCGTAGAGACCCCGAAGAGCGGCGCCGGTCGCAGTGACTGAATGTCTTCGAAGATTTTCGTGATGATCGCGTTCGGGTAGGCGCTCGTGTCGTCGATGCTGGCCGGGCGCGTGTCGCCAACGACGACGAATGCGAGGTTCGCGACATGCCCGCCGTTCGGTCCGACCGTGTCGGCGAGAGGGTCACCGGCGGCGACGGACGGGACGCCCGTGCCCGCGGAGCGCGAACCGCTGTGGGCGCCTGTCGGGTTGCTCTCGCCCGAGTCGCTCGTCCCTGCGCACGCGATACACCAGAGGAGCCACCATGGACCGCGGACAGAGACTCTTCGTGGGAGCCGGGCTCCAAAAGCGATGATCATACCCGTGTCCTTGCGAAGGACGCGCCGTGCCCCTCGCGCCGTGAACCGGCCGTTTTTGTGGCTCCCCGCCGGCGCGGAGCGGACGGACAGCTGTCCACGGACAACACCTCGCCGTCCGTGCTCTTCGTGTACGCTGCTTGGGTGTCACTTCGGAGGATCCTGATCGTCGACGACGATCCCGATATCCGGAGAATCACGGCGCTCTCGCTGGCGCGCATTGGTGGGTTCTCCGTAGTGGCAGCTGCAAGTGCGGAAGAGGCGTTGGCCAAGGCGGCGGAGGAGCTGCCGGACGTCATACTGCTCGATGTGTCGATGCCCGGAGCAGACGGCCCGACGACCCTCGCCACGCTGCGCGCCACGGCCCGGACAGCCCGGGTGCCGGTGATCTTTTTCACGGCCGAGGCCGATGATGAGAGAGCTGCGCAATTGTGCGCTCTGGGCGCGATGGGAGTCATCACCAAACCATTCGATCTGGCTGGTCTGCCCGGGCGCATCCGCGACATGCTTTCGGGCTCCGGGTTAGAGTGAGGACGGATGCCGCTGCATGTCGATCCGGCCGTCGAAGCGTTGCTTCGGGCCGCGCGCGACGACTACGCCGCGAGTCTCCCCGCCAAGCTCGCGGCGCTCCGGGCGCTGGTGGACGCCGGCGCGTGGCGTGATGCGCAACGCGGGGCTCATCGGCTTCGGGGCTCGGCGGGTACGTACGGCTTCGAGGCTCTCGGCGGGCTCGTGACCGAGTTGGAGGAGCTGCTCATCGAAGGGGGTGAGGCCCCGTCTCTGTCCTGCCGCGGCCGCATCGCCGATGCATTGCGCTTTTTGCAGCTGGAGATCGGGCGCATCCACGAGGAGCCGCAGTGACCAACGGCCACGGCGAGAACGCTGCACTCTTCGCCATAGGCGAGGTAATCGCCGACAATTATGAGGTCCGCGCGATGCTCGGCGCCGGCGGAATGGGGGAGGTCTACGACGCGCACGACCGCCTCCTCAACCGGCGGGTCGCTATCAAGGTGGTGCGCCCGACGGTGAAGCCGGATTACCTCTTGCGCGAGGGGCGTGCGCTCGCCGCCATCCATCACAAGGGCATCGTCGGCGTCCACACGATGGGGACGCACCGAGGCGTCGCCTTTCTCGTTCTGGAGCGCGTGAATGGTCTCAGCCTCGATCGCCTCATCCAAGAGCGGCGCCGTCGCGGCGACCGCTTTGCCGTGGGTGAGGCGCTCGACCTGCTCGTCGCCATCGCAGAGGCATTGACGTTCGTCCACAAGGCCGGACTCGCGCACCGCGACGTCAAGCCCGCGAACGTGATGCTGGCTCCGGGCGGACGAGTGGTGCTGATGGATTTCGGTCTCGTCCTGCCGCACGCCGATCGCGCCGGCCACAAGAGCGTCGCCGGGTCACTGCAGTATATGGCGCCCGAAGCCCTGACGGGCGGAGTCGCCGAGGGCGCGGCGAACCTGCTCGATGTCTACGCCTTCGGCGTACTCGCGTACGAGCTTCTTTGTGGCACGGTGCCTTTCGACGACGCCGATCCCATCGAGATGTACCGCGCCAAGACGAGCGCACCCCATCCGCGCGTACTGTCGCAGCGGCCCGACGCGCCTCCTTTGCTCGACGAGCTCGTGGCGCAGTTGATGGCCCCCGCTCCGCACGATCGTCCGCAAGGGGCGGAGCTCGCTCTGTGGCAGCTTCGTTCACTTCGCACGCGGACCGGCGCCGGAGGGGCGGCGCGGCCCTTCTCGGTGCTCATCGTCGATGATGACCAGGACATGCGCGACGCGCTGTCGCTTTACGTGCGAGCCGCCGCTCCGGACGCCGAGATTGAGACGGCCGGCGACGGACGCCAGGCGGTCCGTTCGGTCCGCCGTCGCGTGCCGGAGCTGCTTCTCCTCGATCTCGATCTGCCCGATATGAATGGGGTCGAGGTGTGCATGCTGCTCCGCGGAATGCGCCTCGGGGACGCGTGCCTGATCGTGTCGGTGAGCGCTAGGGCGACGCGCGCGGACGTGGAGTTGCTCCTGCAGCTCGGCGTGCGGTCGCTCGAGAAGGGGCCGCCACTGATGGCTCAGCTCGTCGAGCTCATCCAGCGAATGCGCGTCACGCGCGAGAGCGTGGCCCTTTCGAAGAACAGGTCCTCTGGCACAGATTGACGAGCGCTCCGGCGGCTCCGGTGCAACATAGAGGGGAAGGATGGATCAGCCGCTGGCGTCCGCTTTCGTGCCGAGTCTTGGCCCCGGGGCACTCACCGCGATCGTCGCGGGCCTGCTGCTTGCCGCTGCGCTTCCGATGGCGCTTTGCCCTTGCGTCCGGCCGCGGGTCCGGACGCGATGGGCGGTCGCCGGGGATCTGCCTCACACCCGCCGTGGGGGACGACTCATGCGAATCCGCCGTTCTCTCTCCTTCTCCTTCTTCGGTGCGGCGCTGGCTTTTTTCGGGCTCACGACGGGCGCGGCGTGGGCACTCCCCGCCGCTGACGGGACTGCGCCAGCCGGCGGTCTCGGCGTCCACGATTCGGCGGGGGCCGCGGGGGGCCCGTCTTTCGCCGAGGCGCCTGATGCGCAGCAAACCATCGACGACGAGGTAGCCGTCGATCTGCGCGACGACTTGTCCCCGGAAAATGCCACCGACCTGGCGACCCGCTACGGCTTGGAGCTGCGGCCTAACAGCGCATGGAGCGTTACCCACGACAAGCTCGAAGTCGCGAACGTGAGCCCCTCGAGGCAGGCCGCTCTCCTCGATGAGCTCTCGCGTGACCCTCGCGTCGAGCACGCGGAGCCGATGGCGCTATACCGCGCATCGTTCGTTCCGAACGATCCGCTCTACGCGACCAAACAGTGGCACCTGCAGCGCATCGGAGCCGAGTCGGCATGGACATACACGTGCGGGCGGGGGGTGAAGATCGCAGTCATCGACACGGGGATCGCCTGCTTCGATAAAGGACCCTTCTCACGAGGCAGCGACCTTGCGGGTACGCGGTGCGAAGGGGGCTGGAATTTCGTGGACGACTCGGCAGAGGCGTACGACGACCAGGGTCACGGAACCCACGTTGCCGGAACGATCGCGCAGACCACGAACAACGGCGTTGGCACCGCGGGGCTCGCCTACTGCGCAACCCTGATGCCGATCAAAGTGCTCAACAGGCAAGGTTTCGGCAGCGTGACGAATGTCGCGGAGGGTGTCCGGTACGCCGCCGACGAGGGGGCGCAGATCATCAACATGTCGCTCGGCGGTCCGATCCGGAGCCGCATTCTTCAAGACGCCGTGCAATACGCGCTCGAGAAGGGCGTTCTCGTGGTCGCCGCGGCGGGCAACAGTGGAAAGAGCGTGGGCTGGCCAGCGGCTTACCCTGGCGTTATCGCCGTCAGCGCCACCGACTCGCAAGACCGCATCGCGTGGTTCTCGTCACGAGGCCCCGAGGTGGCCTTGGCGGCCCCCGGCGTTGCGGTGACCCAGCAGACCGTGTGCAACGGCGGTCGTGACAGGTGCGAGGTCTTCGGAACGTTCAACGGGACCAGCATGGCTTCGCCGCATGTTGCGGGTGTGGCCGCGCTGATCGAGGCGCTCGGCGTGACAAACCCGGACGCGGTGCGCCAGGTGCTCGTCTCGAGCGCGCGTCCAAAAGACGAGAAGGGTCTTTACGGCGCGGGGATTGTGGACGCGGGCGCGGCGACGAGACAGGTGTTCTGGCGGCACTTGGCTGGGCGTGCCATCGCGCTCGTCGGAGTCGGGACGGTCATCATCCGACGGATCCGAAGGCGCGGGGGTCGCTTGATTCGCTCGCCGGCAGCGGTTCTCGGAGCCCTTTGCGCAGGGGTGGGGCTCTTCCCCATCGCCCCGGCGTTCGGCGCGCACGCGGAACACTTTGGGACCGTCATGCGTCTCCTCGAGCGGCCGCTGGGGGAGTGGGATATCGTCCTCGTCGGTGTGTGTCTGCACCGGTGGCTTCTCTTTGCGAGCGCTTTGCCGGCAATTGCGCTGACGATGATCGGATTCGCGAGCTCGAGGGCAAGGCCGCTCATTGGAGGTGTTGCCCTCGGTACGGCGGCGATGCTGGCGCACATGGCTTACGCGGGGGATACCGCCTTTGTCGCAGGCGTCCTTGGCGCACGGGTCTGGGCGCTCGCAAACGCCCTCGTTTGCGTCTGGATTGCCCGTGCTGCGCTCGATGGCATGGGTGCGGCGTGACCTCTCGCGGTCTTCTGCCAAGACTCCTTCCCCGAATTGCGTGAGGTCGTCCGCCAACGCGGCGGGCGGGTGGACGTGGCGTTCGGCCCCGCTTCGAAGGGGGCCGGCGGCCCCGTGGGAAGATTGCTAGACTCCCTTCGATGTCGCTCAAGATCGACCAGGACCACTCCCGCTTCCGCGCCATCGTGCGCGGCAAGATTCGGCAGAATTTGCGGAAGTATGTCTCGCAGGGCGAGCTGATCGGGCGCAAGGGAAAGGACCTCGTCTCGATTCCCATTCCGCAAATCGATATTCCGCGCTTCTTGTTCGGCGACCGCCAGCGGGGCGGCGCCGGCCAGGGAGAAGGCGATCCCGGCGACCCAATGGGTGGCGATCCAGAGGGCGACGAAGGAGGGCAGGGCCACCAGGCGGGATCCGGCGCCGGCGACCACGTGCTCGAGGTCGACGTGACTCTCGACGAGCTCGCGTCGATCTTGGGCGAGGAGCTCGAGTTGCCGGACATAAAGGACAAGGGCAAGAGCAAGATCATCAACGCGAAGGACCGCTACACCAGCATTCGCCGTGTCGGCCCCGAATCGCTGCGAAACTTCCGCCGGACGTACCGCGAGGCGCTCAAACGGCAAATCGCGATGGGCACTTATGTCCCGGGCAATCCAATCGTCGTGCCCATCCCGACCGACAAGCGCTACCGGAGCTGGAAGACCGAGGCGGAGCCGGTCGCCAACGCCGTCATCGTTTACATGATGGACGTGTCCGGCTCGATGGGCGACGAGCAAAAGGAGATCGTTCGCATCGAGAGCTTCTGGATCGATGCGTGGCTCAAGAAACAGTACAAGGGCCTCGAGAGTCGGTTCATCATCCATGATGCGGTGGCGCGCGAGGTCGATCGCGACACGTTCTTTCACACGCGCGAGAGTGGTGGGACGATGATCTCCAGCGCCTACAAACTTTGCGCCCAGCTCATCGACGACCACTACCCGCCGGAGGAGTGGAACATCTATCCATTCCATTTCTCCGATGGCGACAACTGGTCGATGGACGACACGCTCCTCTGTGTCGAGCTCCTCAAAGGAAAGCTCCTGCCGCGCGTCAACATGTTCGCCTACGGTCAGGTGGAGAGCCCGTATGGCTCGGGGCAGTTCATCAAAGACTTGCGAGAGCATTTCGGCAAGGACGAGCGCGTCGTGACCAGCGAGATCCGCGATAAAGACGCCATCGTCGGCTCCATCAAAGAGTTCCTCGGAAAGGGCGCATGAGCCCGCGATCCGGATTCGCCCGGCTTGGGTGAGAGCGCCTGCACGAGTGCCATGGGGCTGCGGGTCCTCCGAGTAGAGGCGTTCGCCCCTCCGCGCTAAGCTGGTCGTATGAGCGAGTTCGCGCTGAAAACGGCGCTGCCGGCGTATCTGCGCACGGAGCAGAACCGCATCGAGACGCTCGCGGCGGGCGCGGGGCTGGACTTTTTTCCGACTGTCTTCGAGATCCTGACCTACGACCAGATGAACGAGATCGCCGCGTACGGCGGCTTCCCCAACCGATACCCGCACTGGCGCTTCGGCATGGAGTACGAGCGCCTGGCCAAGAGCTACGAGTACGGCCTATCCAAGATTTACGAGATGGTCATCAACAACAACCCTTCTTACGGGTACTTGCTCGAAGGCAACTCTCTCGTCGACCAAAAGCTCGTGATGGCGCATGTCTATGGGCACGTCGATTTCTTCAAGAACAATTACTGTTTCCGATCGACGGACCTCGACACCGGAGGACGTACGGTGGACCCGGTCAAGCGGCCGAGCAGCTACGATCCGAATCGCCGCTGGATCGACAAGATGGCCAACCATGGTTCTCGCATGCGCCGCACCGTCGCGCGGCAAGGCATCAACAAGGTCGAGGAGTTCCTCGACCATTGCCTGACGCTGGAGAACCTCGTCGATTTGCATGGCCCGTTCAGAGGTCGGGGTCCTACCCCTCCGACCGAGGACGAGGAGCCGCACGCCGCCGAAGTTCCTCGCCTCCGAGCGAAGGAATACATGGAGAACTTCATCAACCCCGCCGAGTACCTCGACGCCCAGAAGAAGAAGATGGATGCCGAGCGCGACAAGGCGCGCAAATTTCCGGAGCATTCCGAGCGCGACGTGCTTGCGTTCCTGCTCGAGCACGCTCCGCTCGATCGCTGGGAGCACGACGTGCTCGATGTGATCCGCGAGGAGGCCTACTATTTCGCGCCGCAGTGGCAGACCAAGATCATGAACGAGGGGTGGGCCACGTACTGGCACTCCAAGCTCATGACCGAAAAGATCCTCGATGCGAGCGAGATCATCGACTACGCCGATCACGCGGCCGGCGTTCTCGCCACGAGTGGCGGACGTCTGAACCCGTACAAGCTCGGGGTCGAGCTGTACCGTTACATCGAAGAGCGCTGGGACAAAGGCCAGTTCGGCAAAGAGTGGGAGGACTGTGACGACCTGGACGCGAAGAAGAACTGGAATCTGCGGCTGGGACTCGGAAAGAAAAAAATCTTCGAGGTACGCGCTCTCTACAACGACGTGACGTTCATCGACGAGTTCCTGACACCGGAGTTCGTGCGCGAACACAAGCTCTTCAGCTTTGCTTGGTCGAATCGCAACGAGCGCTACGAGATCGAGTCCCGGGAGTTCAAGGCGGTAAAGGACAAGCTGCTCTTTCAGCTCACGAACGGCGGCAACCCATTCATCTACGTCGAAGACGCGAACTTCGAAAATCGCGGCGAGCTCTTGCTGAGGCATGACCATCAGGGAATGGATTTGCGGCAGGATTACGCCAAAGAAGTGATGCGAAGCTTGTTCCGCATCTGGAAGCGGCCGATCAGCGTCGCGACCGTGGCCGAGGGAAAGCCGGTGATGCTCCGCTTCGATGGCAAGGAGCAAACTACGCGGCACATTCGCTCGTGAGCCGGTCGCCTATGGCGAAATTCTCGCGCGACCCAGCCGACTGGCTGCGCAAGCTCTCCCCTGATGAATGGATTCGCGCTGCGTCGGCGGAGGTGGAGCGCGCCGCTTCGGCCTTCGCCCATGGGAACGCGAGCGCCGGATCGGTGGGGATCAAGCGCGCGGCAGGAATGGCCTTGAATGCCGCGCTGATCGTCGAGCCCGACGAGTCGTGGGGTCGGACTTATCGGGAGCACCTGGTCGCGCTCGCCCGCGCAGATCGGGTTCCCGAGGCGATCCGGGAGGCTTGCCGGGTGGTACTTGCGGCGCGGGCGCCGCACGGCGACGTCGTCATCTTGCGGACTCCAGGCGCCAACGAGGCCGTCCTCGAGGCGGCGCGCGATGTGATCGCGCACGCGTGGGCAGTGGTGAAAAGGCATGAACCGACGGATGGGTAGAAACGGCTTGCTGCTCCTGCTGGTGGGGTGCGCAGCGGGCCGCCTGAGGACGACGGGCAACGCACCGCAGACCGTCGCGGTCGCTTCTGCGTCGGCCGCTTCCGACCACGCGACGAGCGCGGGGGCGACGGGTGCGGAGACCGGCCGCGCCGTGTCGGCCGCATCTTCGCCCGGCGGTACAATCCCCAGCCCGCTACCCATTGCCGCCGTGACCGCGGCGGACGGGGGCAGTGCAGCGAGCCGTGGCGCTCGAACGAACGCGTCGCATCGCTCCGCGATCCGACTCTCGTCGTCCGACGGTGCCCGCGAAGATGCGGACCTGGCCGAGGGCGACGAGGCGTTCGAGCGTGGAGATCTCCTTGCGGCGCGCCGCGCTTACCAATCGGCGCACGCCGCTTCGCCGGCGAATGCGGGGGCGGCTGTGGGCCTGGCGCGGGTGCGGATGGCGCTGCTCGACCTGCCGCTCGACTACGGTATTGCCAAAGGCAACGCGGACCTGTCGTCGGTTGCGCGCGAGCTCACGAGAATCAGCAAGGAGGCGCCCTCCTTCGGCCCCGCCTTCGTCGAGCTTGGGCGTGCGCGGTTGTTGCTTGGTGATGCGTCGGGAGCCGTTGATGCGCTCAAGCAGGCGACTCGCCTCCTTCCGGATGACGCCGAGGCACAATCGCAGCTTGCCGTCGCGCTTCTCGCGACAGGACACGCGGAGGAAGCCGTTCGCGGGTTTTCGCGAGCCGTGGAGCTGGATTCCGGGAGCGCCGCGCGGCACGGCAACCTCGGGACGGCCCTGATGATGAACGGTCGAACGAAGGACGCGATCGTCGAATACGAGGCTCGCGTTGGCTTGGACGAGGAGGACGCGCGAGCGCACTCCGATCTGGGCACCGCACTACTCGGGACTCAAGACCTCGAGCGCGCTTTGTCCGAGCTGCGCCGCGCGGTGCAGCTCGATCCCCAACGGGCCGCCTTTCACCAGAACCTCGGGTACGCTCTCCAGCAGGCGGGGCAGGTAGCGCGCGCCATTGCGGAGTACCGCGAGGCCTTGCGGCTGGATCCCAAGCTCGTAAGCGCATGGATCAACTTGGCTACTGCGCTGGCACGCGACCCATCCACCCGCCGCGAGGCGCGTGATGCGCTCGAGCGCGCCCGGAGCCTGTCGCCCGATGACCCGCGCGTGAAACCGAACTTGGAGGAGCTCGGCGCGCTCGAAAAAGGCGCCGCCCCGCGCGATGCGGGCGCGGGCCGACATTGAACACGCCACGCGAGCTAAAGGTACTTGGGGACGCTCTCCACGCGGAAACCGTCGGTCTCCGCATAGTAGATGTGCGCCTCTACGCGACCCACGCCTGCCGCCCCGACTTCGTACAGATTGAAGCCCGCCATCCGGTCGGGCGCGTCGTGATGGAGCGAAGCGCTCGTAGCGCCAACATGGTGCAACTGGCCGGCATGGGTATGGATCGTGCGCTGAATGCGGCGGTGCAAGTGCCCATGCACGATCATGCCGCGCTCGAGGGCGCGCACGGCGGCGAGGAGACGTGGCGCATCGCGGAGCCCCTCCATGTGAAGCGTGACGGGGTTGCCCGTCTGAAGGGCGGGGTGGTGGAGAGCGATGACTACGAAGCGTCGCGCCACTTCGGGGTGCTCCAGCACGCGCGCAAGTCCCGAGAGTTGCTCCGCGCCGAGCTCGCCCGCGGCGACCATCGGCGGACGAGGTACTGCCGTGGAGAGGCCTATGATGGCCGCCTCGCCCTGCAGTTTGACGATGGGAAAAAGGCCTCCGTGCGCGTCCCTGGCCAGCTCCGGTAAATCGCTGGTGAGCCAGGGTTCCATGTACCGCTCAAAACGCCGCGATACGAGGGCGCCGCGGGTGTAGACGTCGTGGTTTCCGGGGACGACGGTCACTCTCGACGGAGCCAGGCCGAGGTCGCGCTCCAGTACTTCGCGCGCTAGGGAGAACTCGCCTTCTAGCGCGAGGTTCGTCAGATCCCCAGTGACGACCACGTGCTCCACTCCGAGACGCGCCACCTCACGTGCGATGGCGCGAACGTAGTTTGCCCGATGAATGCTCCCTCTCTTCAACCGCAGGTTGACCCACCCCGTAAGGCGCTTGTTCAGAAACCGGCGCGAAGGCACGCCGTCGAGGGCGAGCAAATGAAGATCAGAGAAATGAGCGATTCGCATGGTCACGAGCTTAACGGTCTGCTGCGCAGCGGAACCCGACCCAGGGCGAGCGCGGAAGCGCAGTCGCGTCGCGCGCCGCGCTGCGCAGCCACGTTGCCCCGTCCATGTAGGAACCACCCCGCACGATGTGATATCCGCCGCCGCGCTTCGGCTTGGGGTCGACCTCCGCTGCGTCGCCGTAGCCGGCGGGTCGGCCTGCTGCGTCGAGCTCCAAGAGGTCGGCTACCCACTCGGCCGCGTTGCCGGCCATGTCCAGAAGACCGAGCGGCGTGGCGCCGTCCGGAAAGGAGCCCACGGGGGCAAGACCGAAGAAGCCGTCCGTCCCGTCCGTCCTGTCTGCGGCGGCCGAGCCGTGATTCGCGAGGTGCGGATTGTAGAGGCGCCCCCAAGGAAACTCGCGTCCTTCTACGCCGCGCGCCGCGAACTCCCACTCGGCCTCGGTTGGCAACCGGCCGCCCACCCAGCTGCAAAAAGCAGCGGCGTCGTCCCATCGCACGCGTGTGACGGGAAGCTCTGGCTGCGGCAACGGGGAATCACCCACCGACACCTCCGCCGGAGCGCACGCGCCTGCCGAGACGCAGCGCGCGTAGTCTGCGACGGTTACCTCCACCCGATCGAGCTCGAAGGTGGAGAGGGTGACCGGGTGCGCGATGCCCTCCGCGCGTACCATCGCGACGTGGTCCGCGTCGTGGCACTGCGCGGATCGCACTTCACGCTCGCAGAGCGCGATGGCTCGCCCCATCGCTTCCGGCGTGGACCCCATCATGAAGGTCCCGCCGGTCACGCGCACTCGACCGTGCCGCGTGGTGCGCAGGACGCAAACCCGATCGGCCGCGGTGCAGCTCGCAGCGCCGTCGAGCCCCGCCCACCACTCGTCGGGGCGCGGTGGGCGGTGTCCCTGGGCGTCGCGCACGACGATGGCCATCGAAACGATGATCGCAGTTAGAACAGCCCTGCGGCGCGTCAACGCGGGGGTTTTTCCGTGACGACCGTCGCCGGACACGGCCTCACCCGGTGAGAACGCGCATCGGGTGCTCGATGAGCCGCCTAAGCTCCGCGAGAAAGGCAGCGCCCACGGCACCGTCGACGACCCGGTGGTCGCACGACAGCGTCAGCGTCATGCGCTTGCCCGCAACGACGTCTCCGTCGACGACCACCGGCTCGTCGCGAACCTGGCCCGCCGCCAGAATGGCCCCTTCGGGCGGGTTGATTACGGCGGCAAAGCTATCGACGCCGAACATACCGAGGTTCGAGATGGAAAACGTGCCGTCTTGCATCTCTTCCGGCTTTAGCTTGCGCGCGCGCGCGCGGCCGGCCAGCTCGCGCACCTCGCGGGCGATCGCGACCACGCTCTTCTGGTCCGCGCGACGGATCACCGGCGTGACCAGACCGTCGGGGATGGCGACCGCAACCGAGATATCGACGCGCTTGTGCACGAGGATGGCGTCACTGGTAAAGCTCGCGTTGCACTCTGGAACGTGCACGAGCGCTATCGCGCACGCCTTGATGAGCAGGTCATTGAGGGACACCTTGGCCGGCGCAGCCGCGCTCGCATCGCTCCCGTTCGTGGCGCGGCCGCTCGAGGCCAGCTCGGCGTTGATGTGCTCGCGCAGCCTGACGAAAGCAGCCGCATCGACATCGATCGACAGGTAGAAGTGAGGGACCGTTTGTTTCGACTCGGTGAGCCGGCGCGCGATGGTCTTACGCATCGGCGACAGCGGCCGAACCTCGGGAGGCTCGGACCCCGTCGAGCCCGGGACAGGTGCAATCTGGCTTGCAGCTGGCGCGATGCGCGCGAGCGCCGCCGACCCCTGCGTTCGCATCGAGTCGAGATCAGCCGGTACGAGGCGACCGCCGGGTCCGGTCCCCTGCGCTCCTTGTAAGTCGATTCCCCTCTCCCGAGCCACCTTGCGGACGTACGGAGAGGCTCGCACGCGCGCGCCGTCCGCACCGCCGTTTCGCGGCCGTTCAGGTTCGGAGGCCACCGCCCCTTCTGCGGCGTATGCGGCGCGATCGAGCACGTTGACCACAGGCGGTCTGCGCTGCGCCGGAGGAGCCATCGTATCGCTCAGACGGGCCTCGGCAGGTCGCGCCGCCTGGCTTTCGGTTGGCGCCAGGCCTGGAGACGGAGCAGTCGCCGCGCGCGCCGGCGTGGTGGGGGGCGCCGCGGAAGGCGCTGGCGGAGAAACCGGCGCCGGAGCCTGCGTCGCGCTAGTCGCCAAAGCCTCCTTTTCTTGGGCAGCCGAGACGGACGCCGCGCCAGCCTTGGCCACGAGCGCGGAGACGTCTTCCGACGCG
>JALYHV010000074.1 GCA_030776205.1 Myxococcota bacterium
GCCCTGCGCGGCGATGTGACCGCCGCTGCGCCCGCCGCCGGGGCCGAGATCGATGAGGTGGTCGGCGGCCCGGATCGTCTCCGCGTCGTGCTCCACGACGAGCACGGTCGATCCCATGTCGGCGAGCTGGCGCAGGTTGGCGAGCAGGCGGCGCGTGTCGCGCGGGTGCAGCCCGATGGTCGGTTCGTCGAGCACGTACAGCGCGCCCGTAAGCCCGCTGCCGAGCTGGGCGCTGAGGCGCAGGCGCTGCATCTCTCCCCCGGAAAGGCCCGCGGCGGAGCGGTCGAGCGCGAGGTACCCGAGACCTACCTGCTCGACGAACGTGAGACGGCGCACGAGCTCCGTCAGCGGCGCCTTCGCGATCTCCGCATCGCTACCATGGAAGCGCCACTTGCGCGCGGCTGCGAGCGCGCTGGATACGGAGCGCGCCGTAGTCTTCGCGTAGGTCTCGCCCTGCAGCCGCACGCCGCGGGGGAGCGCGCTCAGACGTGTGCCGCCGCACGCCGCGCAAGGAGCAACGCGCCCGCCGCTCGCGACCGCCTCGCGACCCCCCGTGCACCCCGTGCCCTCGCACGCATCGCACTGCCCTTGCTTCGTGTTGAACGAGAACCATCGCGGATCGAGCTCGGGCACTCCCGTTCCGCAGGCCGGGCAGGACCGCGCTGTGGAGAGCATCCGATCGAGCCCGTTGGCCTTCGGAGGACCGTCCGCCACCCGCAGAGCACCACCTCCCCAGGAGAGGGCGCGATCGAACGACAAGCGGTCGAACGAAGAGAGCCTCCCGTAATGGACGATGAGGTCAATCGTGTGCTCTTTCGACTTCGCCAGCTTGGGCGGCGGCTCGATCGAGACCAGGGCGCCGTCGACCCGCGCTGCCCGAATGCCGGCGCGCGCCGCGGCGGTGAAGAGGTCGACGTACGTGCCCTTGCGCGCGCGCACCGCCGGCGCGTAGACCGTCTTGTTGGCGCTTTCGCCCGATGAAGCGAACGTGTCGAACAGCGCGTCCGCGCTCATCGGGGCGACGACCGCATCGCAACGCGGACAATGCAGCTCCCCCACTTTTGCGTAAAGAAGACGCAAGTAGTGGGCGACCTCCGTCACGGTCGCTACGGTCGAGTTCGAGCCCCCTCGCGACGTGCGCTGCTCCAGCGCGATAGAAGGAGGAACGCCGTCCACGGAGTCGACGTCTGGGCGCGGCAGCGTCGGCAGGAACTGGCGGGCATACGGCGTCAGGGTCTCCATGAAGCGCCGCTGGCCTTCGGCGAACACCACGTCGAACGCGAGCGATGATTTGCCCGAGCCGCTCGGTCCGGTCACGACGCATAGCTTGCCGTGCGGGATCGCACAGCTCACTTCCTTGAGATTGTGCTCGCGCGCATGCGAGACGCGAATGGCGTCCGGCATGGGGGCCGCCATCAGATTTCGCGGCGGCGGCCGTTCGGCGATCGTGGTGTCCCGCAGGGCGCGCCCAGTGCGAGTGTCTGCGGCGGCCACGGACTCAGGCGTTCCCGTCGCGACGATGCAACCGCCGTGCGGCCCACCCCCGGGGCCGAGGTCGATGACCCAGTCGCAAGCCCGGATGACGTCGAGGTCGTGCTCGACGACGACGACGCTTGCCCCCTGGTCCACGAGGCCGTGCAGGGCGTCGGTCACGTACCGCGCGTCTTCCGCGTGCAGGCCAGCGCTCGGCTCGTCGACGACGAAGAGTGTCCCCTGCGCATCCTGGCAGAGCGCCCGCGCGAGCTTCAGGCGTTGCGCTTCGCCTCCCGAGAGCGTCGACAGCGGCTGCCCGAGCGAGAGATAGCCGAGGCCCACGGTCGCCACGGGGGCGAGCGCGCGGCGCAGCACGTAGTCTCGGTCGCCGTCTGCGTCGAACACGTGGAGGGTCTCTGCGACGCTCATCGAAAGCACGTCCGCGATCGAGCGGCCGCGGTGCTTGATCGCCAGGACCTCCGGTTTGAAGCGGCGGCCCTGGCAAACGGGACACAGCAGATGCACGTCGGCCAAGAACTGCATTTCGACTGTTTCGTAGCCCTCGCCGGCGCACTCTTCGCAACGCCCGGTGGGGACATTGAACGAGAAATGCGCGGCGGCGAGCCCGCAACGCTTCGCGTCCGGCTCGGCCGCGAAACGAGCACGGATCCGCTCCCACGCCTTTACGTAGGTCGCCGCGTTGCCTCGCGCCGTCCGCCCGAGCGGCGATTGATCGACCAGAACCGCCCGCGCGAGCGCGCCGACTCCTTCCATCGCGTCGTAGCTTCCCGGCCTCCCTTCGGCGACCGATCCGAGCGCGCGAGCGACGCCGCGGTAGAGCACGTCGTGCACGAGCGTCGACTTGCCTGACCCGCTCGGTCCGGTCACCGCGCACGCCACACCCAGCGGAAAGAGCGCGTCGACCCCTCGCAGGTTGTGCTCGCGCGCCCCCCGCACGGACAACCAGCTCCTCGCCAGACGCCGGGAGCGCGGCTCCGATTGGGCGCTCTGCCACGCGCGTCCGGTCGGCAAGTCCGTGCGCCCCGCGAGCTGCTCCGGGGCCCCGTCGAAGAGGATGCGGCCGCCATGCGGCCCCGCGCCGGGACCCATCTCGATGACGCGATCGCACGCGCGCACGATCGCCTGCTCGTGCTCGACCACCATCACAGTGTTCCCCGCAGACGCGAGCTCGCGCATCGCTTGGGCGAGCGCGGGGACGTCGCTCGGATGCAGACCCACCGTCGGCTCGTCGAGCACGAAGAGCGTACCGGTGAGCGCGGCGCCGAGCGCGTTCGTGAGCCCTGCGCGTTGCGCTTCACCACCCGAAAGGGTGCGCGCCTGGCGGTCGAGCGTGAGGTAGCCGAGCCCGACCGCGTCGAGGTACCCGAGGCGGGATGCGAGCTGCGACTGCACGCGCTTGCCCTGTGGGTCGCGCGCGGGGTAGGCGCGTATGCGCTCGAGCGCGGCGGCCACCGTCTGCTTGTGCCATTCGGCGAGGTTCGAACCAGCGACTCGGTACGCGAGCGCCGTCGCGTTGAGGCGGGAACCGTCGCACGCCGTGCAGAACGCGTACTCGCGGTAGCGCGAGAGCAAGACGCGTACGTGCATCTTGTAGGTGCGCGTCTCGAGCCAACGAAACCACGCCCGCACGCCGGGGTACTTTCCGCCCTTCCACGTCCCCTCGCCGTCGAGCACGAGCGCGCGGTGCTCGTCCGACAGCTCTGCCCACGGGACGCTCAGCGGGATCTTCTGCCGCTTGCAGAACCTCTCGAGTATGCCGCGCTCCCACGACGTGCTCGCACCTCCCCACGGTTTGATTGCGCCGGCCGCGAGCGACCTCGTGGGATCGGGGATGACCTTGTCCCAATCGACGGCGATGACGCGGCCGAACCCACGGCAGGCCTCGCAGGCACCGAACGGGGAATTGTACGAGAAGAGGCCGGGGCGGGGCGGCTCGAAGGCGCGCACGCAGCGGGGGCAAACAAGCCCTCGCGCGACGACCACGTGAGTGACCGCTCCCGCTTCTGCTCCTGCTTCGGCGGGGAAACGTCGAGCGGGACCCTCGACTCGCAGCTCGGCGCGGCCGCCACTCCGGAGCCACGCCGCCTGGATGGCCTCCTCCAGTCGTCGCGCGTCGCGCTGGCCGACCTCGATGCGATCGACGACCACCTCCAAGCGTACGCC
>JALYHV010000075.1 GCA_030776205.1 Myxococcota bacterium
CGAACGCGCCTACGCCGACATCTGAGGCGTGCTGGCCTCGACCACCGATTTCCGATTCTTCTTCGACATCGGCAGGCGCCTCACGCTCTGGCCGCACGCACGCTTTCACGCGCAAAGCCAGGCGTCATTCTGCCGAGCTCGCGTACCGGGCGGGATTCGACCCGAACGGCGCGCTCGGCGTACCCACGATCCGCACCGGCGACAGGGAATTGAGCCCGAGCGCGGCGCCGTGTTCAGCACTGCGGCCGTCGAAGCGGAGTTTTGAAACAACGACGAACCGCGTAACTACTTCGGCGAAACGCAGACCTTCACGTCGAAATCGCCAGTGAGATGATAATCGCCGTTCGTCAGATCGAGGCTCATCTTGCCAACGCCGTTCTGCTGCATCGGTGCCGACACAATCGCCACCTTCCCGATCGGCTTGAAGGTCTTCGAGACCTCGTTCTTCTTGGCTCCGTTGACGCGGCTGAACGTGACGGCAGGAGATTTTGCCCCGCGCTTAAGCGAGGCGAGCTCTCCGCGGTAGCCGTCCTTCCAGGGCAACAGGATCGCCAGGTTGCCGTCGCCCGGCTTGGCATCACCTGGACGGCCGCAGTCGGTACGCTCGGTCAGGTTCAGGAGGACTCGGCCATCCTTCTGCATTCGGGACGCGATCCGAGCAGTCTTTGGCGCGAACGGTTTGCCGTCTATTGAGCCGGCGGCGGTCGGCGCGGACGAAGGGGCAGCCGACGGGGATTCGGGGGCGGCGGCGGTCGGCTCCGGCGCTACGGCCGCGGACGCAACAGGGGCAGGCGACTCCGTCGCGCCAGGCTCGTCGGGCGTCCGTTCCGCGAGCTCACTCAGGCGGGCTTCGATGTGCGGGGCATCGCTGCGCGCAAAGCCCGCGTTCATTTCGCGAATGATGCCCTTGCGATCGATGACGTAAGAAGAAGGCATCTTCGGAGGCTGCAGCTTGCCGGGAACTTGTCCCTCCGGATCGTGCGCGAACCGGAGCGACCAGCCCGGGCGCGACTGGAGAAAGGCCTCCGCGTCTTGCCGGTTGTCGTCGATGGAGACCGCGACGATCTCGACCCCTTTCTTTCGGAGCCGGCCGACCATTTCGTCGAGCATCGGCAACTCCTCCTTGCAGGGGGCACACCACGACGCCCAAACGTCGAGAAGGACCACCTTCCCGCGGAGGTCACTCAGCCGTACCGCCGTGCCGCCATTGAGCGGTGCGAGCTCGAGGTCGGGCACTGCCTCACCGATCACCGATCCCTGCTGCGCCTCGTTGGCATGCGTCGCTCCGCTCCCGCCGCCGCAGCCGGTGCAGGCGACCAGGGCGGCCACGAGCACCGCGCCGAATCCGAGGCGACCTGTTTGATGACGTTGATCACGACCCATCTCGTTATGGTCCTCCATCGAAGCGTGGTCTCGGCGTTTGAATGACCGAGCTGCAAGCCGGCGTGTCGGGAGCGCCTACGACCCAGCGACGATACACCGGTCGAGCGAGTCTCCCTCGAAGACGAGCTGGCCGCCCTTGTGTTTCTCGACGCCTCTCGCCTTTCTCACTATCGAGAGGGCGGTGGGTGCAAGCCGGTGTTCGAAGACGGCCGAGAGGGTCTCCGGCTCCAGCCCCACGACCGCGCCATAGGACGCATCGTACTCCGCGCTGCTCGTCGGCTGTTCGAGGGGGTTGTCTCCTGACGCCAACCTCAGCCCGTACTGTCCGTAGGCGCATGTAGCGGCCGGTTTGTCCGTGGCAGTCGAGCGTGCCGCAGTGGAGCTGCATGGCATCGGCGACAGGCTCGAAATCGCCGCGGGCAGGTGCCAAAACACGACCACTCGGTACACGTCCGTGTTCTGCAGTTCGCCGCAAGAGGGGGTAGGCCGGGGCGAACTCCGAGAGGTGCACGTAAAAGTTGCCCGCGCAGTTCGTAGAGGCGGTGAACTTCGGCGCACGATGACAATTCTCTCCTGCGCGGCCGTCGCCGTTGCTCGAGTAGCCGCTTCGCGTTGCCCGATCCCGTCGCCGACGATGTCCCGCCTGAATCAACGTAGCACGGAGGCGGCATCGCGCCGTCCGGCGCCGCGCGCTTTCGCGGCGTCAATACGTGCGCGGAGGCTGCCCGGCAGCTACGTTCGGGCAATGGTCCGCGCCGCTAGGGGCCTCTTTGCGTTCTTCGTACTGACGTGTGCCGCGGCCTGCGACGTGAGGCTCCTGCAGGGCGTCGCATTCGATGCCTCGGCCGGTCGGGATCGCGACGCAAACCCACTGGGCGACGGGAAGGATTCCTCGGCGGGCGATGCCGGCGTCGAAGCGAGCGTCGGGGAAGGCGAGGCGGGTGCGTGTGCTCCCGCAGATCTGTTCTGCGACGGAGGATGCATGTCGCCGACGGACTCCCGCAGCTGCGGGTCGTGCTCAAACGATTGCACGCGGTCGCGGCGCGATAGTGGCGTGCCTGTCAGGTGCGTCGCGGGGATGTGCTCCTACGATTGTCCTCCCAACCGCGCCGCGTGCGGTGCGGACTGCGTGGACCTCGGGACGGACAAGAACCACTGCGGCGCTTGCGAACGCACGTGCACGGTCGCATGCGCTTCGGGCGGCTGCGGAGGCGCGGTCGCCCTCGCCGCGGGGTTGCATCACACCTGCGCGCTCTTGCCGGGCGGCGCAGTGAGTTGCTGGGGGTCGAACACGAACGGTCAGCTCGGCAATGGTGTGGACGTCGTCGCCTCTCCGCCTCCCGTGCCGAGACCCGTCGCGGTGTCGACGCTCGCTGGTGCGACGGCGGTGGCTGCTGGCGAAGATTTTGCGTGCGCGATCGTCTCTGGCGGCGGCGTGACCTGCTGGGGTCTCAACGCAGAGGGGGAGCTCGGAAGCGGAACGGGCACGAATTCGTCCACTCCCGTGCCTGTCGCGTCGCTGTCCGGCGTTACGGCAATCTCGGCAGGCTACCAGCATGCTTGCGCGATCGCGCCTGCGGGACGTGTTTGGTGTTGGGGCTCCAACCTTGCGGGCGAGCTAGGTGACGGCACGATCAACACCTCGTACGTTCCCGTCGCGGTTCAGGGCCTCATGGGCGCCATTGCGCTTGCGACGGGGTTGCATCACACGTGTGCGGTCCTTTCGGGTGGGACCGTTCAGTGCTGGGGGGACAACACTCAGGGTCAGCTCGGGGGCGGCAGCTCCGTCTTCAACTCGAGCGCACCCGCGACCGTGCCGGGCCTGGGAAGGGTGAGCGCAATCGCCGCCGGGCGGCAATTCACGTGCGCGCTCCTCTCGGACGGGACCCTACGGTGCTGGGGCGACAACGCCTTTGGCCAGCTCGGCGACGGCACGGCGACCAATTCGCCGATTCCCGTCGTAGTCTCGGGCGTGGGCGGCGCGACCGCTCTCGTCGCCGGGTCGGCACACGTATGTGCGCTGCTTCAAAACGGTACCGTGAGCTGCTGGGGGCTGAATGGTGACGGACAGCTCGGGAACGGCACGGTCGCCAACGCGTTGCTCGCCGTGCCGGTCGCGAACTTGAGCCGCGTCCTCGGCATCGCTGCGGGCCAGTTTCACGCGTGCGCCCGGAGCTCGGGAGACGTGCAGTGCTGGGGGACGAACCGCTCGGCAGAACTCGGCAACGGGACGAAGACGAGCTCCGCCGTCCCTGTCGCGGTGCTGTGGTGATTGCGTTTCCGTGTCGGGCAACTCGCGGCGATTGGCCTCACCGAGCCGTCGCGAGGTCGACTACCGTCATACCGTGAGACTGGTAGACGACGCGTCGTGTGGCGGTCAGTTTCTCGATCGAGTCTTCCGCATCGAGCTGCAGCACCGCCTCTCCTTGAAGGTAACTGCCTGTCTTGTTGAGGTGGCTCGTCCAGTGCGCCCGATTGTAGAATTCACTCGGCAAATTAAAGTCTACGTACACGAGATATTGAATTCCATTTGTTCGAAGGTACGCGCCTAACGCCTCCGGGCCCTGGTGCGCTGGCCAGCCTGGACTGGGCCCCATCCCGCCGAGGACATCGAGCGCGAAAATCGTATTCCGTTTGAAGTCGAAGCGAAAGCCCTCGAAGACGGCAGTCACCATCGTAGCTCGAGGGGGCACGTGCGATTGGACATCCAGGTAATCAGCGGCCGCCGCGTCGAATTCGCTGCTATGGGAGAGCGCATGGTACGCACTCGTGACGTAGCCATCGAGCGCGCCCCGCGTCTCTTCGCGGCTCGAAACCAAGTGGACGCCCAGGGCTGCAGCCACGAGCGCCGCCCGCGCCACGGGCTGCCCTGCCGATGCTGCAGTGAGGAGGGACGTGGCGGCGACGAATGCAAAGTAATACCGCGCCGTATTCGTCGGACCAAACGCGACCGCCTGATGAGAGAACACCGCGAGGCCAATGAGTGAGCCGAGTGAAAGGCAGGCGAGATCGTTGCGGGCCCGTCCCCCAAGCGGCACGAGGCCCGCAATTGCGAACGGCACGAAGAGGGCGACCGGCCGGCCATGGAAGAGGTGTGACAAGAGCTCCCGCCCTTCGTCGCCGAGGGTGTTCGGCGTCGTCAAAAGGGTCCATCCCGGTGTGATGTTGCAGTGTCCGAACGGAAAAAAGTACGTTCCCGAGGACTGCTTTTGCAGAATGGACCACGGCAGCAGGGCGATCGCGAACGTCCCGACAAGCAGTCCCGATATGCGAAATAAGGACAGAAAGGTTTCACGCGTCCACGGCCACCGAGCACCGAGTACGAAGTTCGAGGAAAACACCAAGGCAGTGAACAGGAGCACCGCCGGTGCATTGGACGTCCGCAAGAGAATGGCTACGAGTGTGAGCGCCGCCAGCGCACAAACGCGCCGAGGTTCGATTGGCCATAGCGGTTGTTCCGATCCCCGCCCGAACGGCACGCGCACTGTGCGGTAGAGAGTGATCACCGCGGCGACACCCGACATCAAACTATTCGTGTTTACTCGGACGTCGAGCAAACTGAAAAGAAGGAGCACGGCAAGCCCGAGCGCTGCCGTCCGCCACGCGCCACTCAGGCGCCCAACGTGGCCTATGAGTAGACCCACGACGACGAGGAAGCTGATGCCGCCGTCGACGGCGTGTAGATAGTATATAGACGCGACCGATATAAAGGAGGCGTGCAGATACAC
>JALYHV010000076.1 GCA_030776205.1 Myxococcota bacterium
CCCGGGCGGCGCCGCAAGCGTGTGGCGCCCGATCCCGAGCGTGACGCGCTTGACCTCCCGGGCGAGGCGCGCGAGCGCTCGGCGACCCGCGGCTCGATTCACCGGGATCAGCGCCGCCTCGAGCTCCTGGGCCAGGGTGGGGAGTCCTTCGCCGCTCTTCCGCTTGCACGCGGCCGCAAGCGCTGGAGTCTGCGATCCGCTGGCCTCGATTAGCCGTGCAAGCGCCGCGCGAATCGAATGCTCGGCATTCCCGAGGTGCGATTCGCGCTTCGGCGCGACGAGCGCGACGCTCCCTTCTTCGCTCACGAACACGCTCCTGGGGTCGATGTCGCCCCCCTCGGGATCGGCGCGCTCGGTGATCTCCAGAGCCAGGTACCCGGCGAGCTCGGGCGCGAGCGGCACGCGCTTCGACGCCACGACGGCGAATACCTCCTCGAGGGTGACGGACGCCTCGAGCGCGCCGCCGCTCATCCCGCCTGCTCCTCTTCGTCTGCCGGCCTCACCGGCACGCCCTTCGTAGCAAGATAGCGCTTTGCCTCGCGGACGGTGCACTTTCCGTCGTGAAAAATGCTGGCGGCGAGAACGGCGCTCGCGCGGCCGTCGACCAAGCCCGCGCGCAGGTGCTCCATCGTTCCCACACCACCGCTGGCGATGACCGGGACCGCAACGGCGTCCGACACGGCGCGCGTCAGCGCGAGATCGTACCCGGCGAGTGTCCCGTCACGGTCCATGCTCGTCAGGAGAATCTCACCGGCACCGAGCTCGACGACGTGCTGCGCCCAACGGATGACATCGAGGCCGGTGGAAGTGCGTCCTCCATTCACGAAGACCTCCCAGCCGTCGCCGCCGGGGCGCTTCTTGGCATCGATAGCGACGACGATGGCCTGCGCTCCCCAGGCGCCGCTGCAGCGACGAATCAGCTCGGGCGTCTTCACCGCCGCCGTGTTGATGCTGACTTTGTCGGCGCCGGCGGCGAGCAGTGCGCGCACATCGTCCTCGACACGCACGCCACCACCTACCGTCAGCGGAACGAAGATGGCGTCTGCGGTGCGCGCCACTACGTCGAGCAAGGTGCCGCGTCCTTCGTGCGACGCGCGAATGTCGAGCAGCGCAATCTCGTCCGCTCCTTCGAGGTCGTAGCGCCGCGCCTGCTCGACAGGATCACCGGCGTCGCGAAGTCCGACGAAGCGCACCCCCTTCACGACGCGCCCATCCTGCACGTCCAAACAGGGGATTACGCGCTTCGCAAGCATCCCCAGAAGGCTTAGCCGCGGGCGACACCTTCGTAAAGTTCGGGAGCCCCGCCCGCTTTTTGGCCCGTTCAGATTTCGTAAAAGTCGAGCAGCTTCTCGATCGAAGCGAGGCTGTTCTCGATCGCGTCCTGCACGATCGCATGCATTGTCGCGCTCGCGCCCTTCAGGGCCTCGTAATAGCGCTGCCGTTCCGTCGAATGGATGATGGCGGGCGGATAGCCGCTCCTCAGCAGGAGGAGGTTCATCACCAGCCGCGCGACCTTGCCGCTGTCCGTGGCAAAGGGAAAAATGCGCAGGAGATCGTACTGCGCGCGCGAGGCGACGCGTACCGGCGTCCGCGTGCGGCGCGTCTCCGGGTCGTTCATCCAGTCGATGACCTGGCGGAGCTTGTAGGCAATCTTGTCAGGTGGCGCGTACTCGTGAAAGTACAGCCGGTGCTGGGGCACGTCCTTGCGGTACCGAACGGCTTTGATGTCGCCGTCTTCGGGGTGGAGCACGCAGTGGATGCGCTTGACCACGTCCATGGTCACGGGGACTCTGCGCTTGGTCGCCAGCTCGCGGACGAAATTGAGAGCCTCGCGGTGACGCCGGATCTCCTCGATGACCGGCTGCATGCTCGAATCGACGGCCACACCCATGTCAGTCGTGCCGATCGCCGCCCTCAGCTCGGGCAGCGTGTACACCACGCCTTCGAGCGCGCTGTCATGCGCGATCCAGCTGATGTCGAGGTCGTCGCGGTACTTCGTCTGCGCGTCTGGGGACGCCCCCTTGAGGCGGTCTTCGAGGTAAGCAGTGCGCTCTTCGACCGAGCGGACCTTGACGGGTTCCGGGGTGGGGGCCGTCGGTTTCTTTTTCGCAGACGTTCTGGGTGACATCGCGCCTAAGGGGCCCATCGTGGCTCGGGGGTAAGGGATGGTTACACGCGCGAAAAGACTCGCCTTTTGGACGCACGTACTCCGGGCGATGCCCGCGTAGGCTAGTGAAGTTCGAGCGAGGGCGTCAAGCCCCGGCGCGTTCCTGTCTTCGCAGGGCAGGGACGTCCGCCCTCCAAGCTGCCCTTGCGCGGGAGGGGGACGCGGCGTAAGCGGCGCTCGGTGCTTGTCCAGCTCACGGTTCGCAACGTTGTTCTCATCGAGCGCCTGCTCGTCGAGCTGGCACCCGGATTCAACGTGATCACGGGGGAGACCGGCGCGGGCAAATCCATGCTCGTCGACGCGTTGTCGCTCGTGCTCGGGGGCCGCGCTCGTCCCGACCTTGTCCGCGCCGGTACGGCGGAGGCAGAGGTCGAGGCGCTCTTCGAGCTGCAGCTGCCCGCGGGCTCCCGCGCGCTGGCCAAGCTGGACGCTGCTGGCATTCCGAGCGAGCGCGAGCTCGTCGTCCGCCGCGTGGTCCAGGCCGAGGGCAGGAGCCGCGCGTACGTCAACGGACGCCTGTGCACTGCATCGCAACTTGCTGAAATCGCGGTCGATTTGTGCGATATCGCATCCCAGCACGAGAGCGTCACGCTGACGGATCCCTCGACCCACATCGACTACCTCGACGCATTCGGGCACCTCGAGCAAGAGCGAGCCGAGGTGACCGCGGAGGTCGAGGCGCTCTTCCAGCTTTCACGCGAGCTCGAGGCCGCCCGCGTGGCGGAGCGCGGACGCGCCGAGAGAGAGGACTTTCTCGAGTGGCAGATCCGGGAGATCAACGAGCTCGATCCTCGCGAAGGGGAAGAAACCGAGCTCGAGCAGGAGCGCTCCCGCTTGCGGCATGCCGAACGACTGGAGAGCGCGACGCGCGGCGCGGCCGAGAGGCTCTACGAAGGGGAGGGGGCAGTCTGCGACGCGCTCGCGCGTGTGCTCGCCGGGCTCGATAATGCCGCCGCAATCGACGGGTCCCTCGCGCCCATTGCGCGCACGGTCGAGTCCTCGCGAGCGGAGCTGGCTGACGCGGCCAGGGCGCTGGCGCGGTATGCGGACGGGATCGAGGCCAGCCCGGAACGCCTGGCGGAGGTGGAGGAGCGCGCCTTCCGGTTGCAGAAGCTCTTACGGAAGCATGGCCCGACGACCGCGGACCTGCTCGCCCACCGTAGCTCGCTCGAGCTCGAACGGCGGACGATCGCGAGCGCTTCGGAGCGGCTGGCGGAGCTCGAGGCGGAGAAGGTAGGCGGAATGGCGAGGGTCGCCGCGAGCGCGCGGGCTCTTTCGCAAAAGAGGCGGGCGGCGTCGGAGAGGCTGGCCGACGCCATTGGGCGCGAGCTCGGCCAGCTGGGTATGGGTCGCGCGCGCGTCGTCGTGGAGGTCACGCCGGCGGCAGCGGCGGGCGACGCGCTGCTCGTCGACGGGGCGCGCTTGACCCGGACGGGAATGGACCGCGTCGAATTCCTCATCGCGCCCAATCGCGGGGAGGACCCGAGGCCGCTGCGAAAAATTGCGAGCGGCGGCGAGCTCTCGCGTGCCCTTCTGGCGCTGAAGCGCGTGCTCGCCGACCAGGGACCGGCCGGCACCTACGTGTTCGACGAGGTGGACGCCGGCGTCGGTGGCGCTGTGGCCGCCGTCATCGGTCACGCCATTGCCGACATCGCAAGGCATCGGCAAGTCGTGTGCATCACGCACTTGCCGCAAATCGCGGCGCTGGCCGACGCGCATTTCGTGGTCGACAAGAGCGAATCGCACGGCCGCACGCACACGACGGTGCGGCGCCTCGGGGCGGCGGAGCGCGTCGATGAGGTGGCCCGCATGATCGGCGGGATTACCGTGGGTGAGGCTGCCAAGCGCGCGGCGGCCGAGCTGCTGGCGGCGCGTTGACCGCTCCGCCGCCTCTCAGGCCACGAACAGCGTCGCCACGTTCTCGCTGTTCCGCAGTGAGCGCGACCTCGTCGTGAGGACCTCGCATCCGTCGCGTGTCACGAGCACGGTGTGCTCGAACTGCGCGCTCAAGCTGCCGTCTGCGGTGCGGACCGTCCACTTGTCGTCGGGGTCGACCTTCACCTCCCACGCGCCGAGATTCACCATGGGCTCGATGGTGAAGGTCATGCCCGAGCGAATCCGATCACCCGTCCCACGCTTTCCGTAGTGCTTGACCTGGGGAGCATCGTGAAATTTGCGCCCGATGCCGTGGCCGACGAAGTCGCGGACCACGCTGCAGCCCTGCGCTTCGACATACTCTTGTATCGCGCCGCCGATATCGCCGAGCCGCGCTCCGTCGCGCACTTCGGCGACGCCGAGCTCCAGTGCTTGCCGCGCGACCTCGACCACGTGGCGTGCCTCGGCAGTGGGGGTGCCGACATAAAAAGTGGCGCTCGTGTCACCATGAAAGCCGTTGTGCACGTGCGTGACGTCGACGTTCACGATGTCGCCGTCCCGGAGCACGTACGCATCGGGAATGCCGTGGCACACGACGTCATTGACGCTGGTGCAAACGCTCTTCGGAAACCCCTTGTAGTTCAGCGGCGCCGGACGAGCGCCCTGGCTGAGCGTGTGCTCGTGGACGACGCGGTCGATTTCCTGCGTCGTCATCCCGACCCGGAGCCTTTCACCCACCAGGAGGAGAGTTTCGGCCGCCAATCGGCCCACCACCCTCATCGCCTCGACTTCCTTCGGGCTCTTGATCTCGATCACGGCTGCTTCGGTTTAGCACCCACGCCGCTGCGTTGCACCTTCAGCGCGCAGTGCTTTGAAGAGCTGCCGCGAGGACCGCGTTCACCTCGTCCGTTCCGTCATGGGCCAAATGGAAATGCAGCTCAGCATCCTCGCGCCGCTCCTCCGCGCGCCGGAACTCGCGGACGAACGCCACGAAGGTCCTGCCGATCAGGCGGCTCTCGAACGCGCGCAGAATCCCTGCTGTAGGGCTCCGCGGATCAACCGTCAAAGTGAAGTCCGGCGGAAGGGGGCCGGCGCCCGCGATCCTCTCGACGGTGCGCAAACCCATTTGCCAGCTTCGGCCGTTGTCCTGGTCCTTCGAGGTGACGGTCGTCACTCGCGCGCGGACGACGGCATCGCCGATCTGAGCTCGCTCGCGCAGGAGGCGGTCGTGGTCGGGGGGCGTGGACGTTCCCAAGTTGAATCCCACCGCGGAAGGCTCGATCGCGTCGTCGAACAGCTCGACGAAACGGCCCGCGTAGGCCGGTACGTCTCGATCGGGGCTGCGGGATTCGGGCGCGGTGGCCCCGCATCCGGCCGCAGCGAGCGAGCAGGCCGCGACGAGCGCGAGTGCCGGCGCGCGCGACGGGCGCCACCTATGGGCAGGGACCGAGGCGTGTCGTGTGTAGCGGGCCGGAAGCATCGAGGTTCTTCGCCCTTGTAGCTCAAATCCTTCGGCGCACCTGCCTCACGTTCACTTGCGCGAGCGTTCGCCCGCGCGGACACACGAGACCGTTGCCTCGCTCATCCGCAGTCACTGCATTCTTTCGAAGGTCGTTGCGGCGCTTCGGACCGAATGCATCGTTTCGCATGCCGCCGCGTCCAACGTGCGATTCGCGATGCTCCTATGGTAGGTTGGCGAGCCCGCGCACGCACTTGCGTGTCCGGCGTGAATGCTGGAGGCACTCTCTATGAAACGCGCCACGCTTGCCACATCACTCCTCGCCGCGAGCCTCACGCTCGCCATGACCGGAGTCGCCGCGCCCCCCAAGGCAGGACCGTCGTCGGCCGACGCCCCGCGAGTGCCGACGGTGAGCTCGCTCATGGAGAAGGAGATTCACTGGGGCCTCACCCACGAAGAGCTCACGGACCTTTACAACCTGGCAGGCGGGCTTTTCGATCGCGAATACGCCCAGCAGCTCGCCCATCTGAGCCCGGGCGTCGCGCAGCAACAGATGGAATCGGATCGCGACAGCCGGAAGGCCAATTTCGAGCGGAGCTACACCCGTTTTACGGACACCCCGACGGGCTATGACGTCACCCCGCTTCACGTCGAGTACACCTACAAAAACGACGAAGCGGTGCAACGGCTCCTCAAGGACGGCAAGACCCGCTATTTCTTTTACATCAAAGACCATCTGTGGAAGGTCTATGACGAGATCCCGCTGAAGGCCGACGGCCCGCTCGGCGCGACCTTTCAGGACGCCGTCGCCAAGTTGAACACGCGGTTCGGCGTCCCCGCGCGCGTTCGCCCGGCCAATGCGGCAGGCGGGGTAGAGCGCACCACGGCCGATTGGCAAGACCAGACGACGCATCTTCGCGCGATCGACCGTTCCGGGGAGCACGTCGTCGCCTTGGTCTTCGAGGACAAGAGCACGTTGAACGGGCTGGCGATGCTGAGGGCAAACAAGCCCGCCGACCCGTTCGCCATCGATCCCGCCATCGCGGCTGTCACTAAGCACGGGATCATCGACCCCAACGCGGCAAAGGGCGTCGACGGGGGTCCCGGGAGCGGCAAGAAGAAGGGCCCCTGAGTGGCCTAGAGCTTTTGCGCGCCGTCCGGCACGCGAGCGCCGGTCGTCAGGACGAGTCGCACCGAAGGGCAGGCGGTGCGGAGAGCCGGGAGGATGATCTTGTCGCCGGTCAGCGACGCACCTGGGCAACCCGCGCACGTTCCGGCCAGGTGGATGTGCACGTCGTCTCCGTCGATTCGCACGAGATAGAAGTGGCCCGCGTCGCTCGCGACCATTGGCGCGAGGATGTCCCTGCAGATGGTGGCGATTTGCTCCTTGTCGATGTCATTCATGGCGAGCTCATGGACTTGCGAGGGGTGGGTGTGGTCCAAAGCGCGCCGGTGCGCGACGAGGGATGTCGCGCCCGGCCGCGAGCTCGAGCATGCGGAGCGTTTGGAGTATTCGAAGCCTGCAATCAAGTCCGCGTCGTTGATGCCGGACTATCCCCCTTTTTTACGAATGACGGTATAGTTCATTAGGGTTGACCACGCCGATGGGGCGGCGCCGGTCTTTCGTCCGGTCGAGGGGTATGGCGCGCTATCGGCTTCGGTTTCTGATGCAGGAATTCGACTTGCCGTTCGGCACGACTGTCGTCGGACGGAGCGTTGACTGCAACCTTACTATCGAGGATCCCCTCATGTCGCGGCAGCACGCGCGAATCGTGGTGGATGCCGCCGGGGGTCGGGTCGAGGACCTGGGAAGCCGCAACGGCGTTCGCGTCAACGGGGTCGTGGTTCGGGGACCGACGGCGCTGAACGACGGCGATCGCGTGCGCCTAGGCACGCAGGACATCGTCTTCTGTCGAATAGAGGTCGGCGACGCCCCGCAGGGACGGATTACGGGTGTGCTCCGTCTATGCGCAGAGTGCCGGCTTCCTTATCCGCGCGAAATTTTGGCTTGCCCCCACTGCGAGGCAACCGAGCAAACGGAGGAAGACACGCTGAGCGGAGTGGAAGGGCGAGACGGGATCGCCTGGAGCGTGCAGCTCCTGGTGGAGGCCATCGAGCGCGCGCTGAAATTAGGCCGTTTGCGCGATGCGGAGCGGTTCGTGATGCACGCCACGTCCCAGCTGGAAGAGCTGCGCGCCTCGGGCATCGCCGTCGACGTTGATGTCTTTCACGCCCTCGCGGTCCAGGCTGTCTCGGCGACGTCGGCCACGAACGACCCCGCCTGGGCGCTATGGGTCCTCGGCGCCTATTTGAGCACCAGCCGCGTTCCGCCGCTCGATCTCGTCGAACGTTTGGCCGAGGCGGCGCCGAAGCATCGCGCGGTGTTGCGCACCGCGTTCGACGACCTGCTCACCCATTTGAGAGCAAGGGTCGACGTTCCGTCTGCCGACGAGCTCAAGGCATTGGTCCGTCTCGGGCAGATTCGTGGCATGCTCGAGGGGTCGGGGCATTCGATTTCCATCCCCTCGCCAGATCCTTCTTGAGCCTCTCCGGTTACGGCGACACCCGCTCGCTTGGCTTGCGTGGCCGACCGTCTGAAAGGTAAAGGTCACCACGCGGGACATGCGAAGCCTCGGCTCTCGGTGCTGTGCGTCGCGGGATTGGTGACGGAGTGCCATGCGCTTTCGCCTGCGCTACTTGCAACACGACCTCGAGTTACCGGAAGGAGAATTCGCGGTCGGGCGCAGCGCGGACTGCCAGCTGTCGCTAGACGATCCGCTGGTTTCACGAAGGCACGCGCGCCTCATCGTGGCTAGTGAGAGCGTCACCATCGAGGATCTTCACAGTCGTAACGGGATCCTGATCAACGGCACGCGCGTTTCTGGCCCGGTGTCGGTCGACATAGGCGACAACATCGTCATCGGCTCGCAGGAGCTGAGGATCCTCTCCAGCACGGAAGCGGATGCTTCGCGCGGCGCGGGTACTCTGGCCACCGGCAACCGAACCCTGCCCAAAATCGCGAGCGCGTCCGATCCGCCGGAAGCCGACCCCTTCGACGGGTCGACTGCACGCCCGCCGGCGCGTCCGTCCGGGATGCCCGCCGGCTCCGCCGCAGCCGAAGGTGCCATGATGTCCGAGCGTCGCTCCGAGGCGTTCGACCTCCTGGGCGGAGTCGCCGAAAAGGCACTTGCCATGGGCCGCGCGGACGACGCCGAACGCCTCCTGGCGAGCGCCTTGGGCGAGGTCATGGATGCAAGCCGCACCGGAAAGCGCCTCGCGCCGGCGACCGTAGACGTCGCAGCCCGCTTTGCGGCGAAGCTGGCGACGGCGACGGGCAAGGGGACATGGGCCGACTACGTCATCGCCCTGTACGACGAGCAGCGCCGTCCCTGCCCGGCGGGTGTCGTCGACGAGCTGTACAGCGCCCTCCGCAAAATCAACGCGCTCGACCTGGTGCGTCTCCGCGCGTATGTCTCCCACCTTCGCGAGAAGCAGGCGACGCTGGGGCCAGCGGAGCGCTTTCTTTTGCAGCGTCTCGAGGGGCTCGAGCGGCTCGCCGCGCTTCGGTGATGTGTTCTTGAGGAGCCGGGCGCGCCCCCGCCTGCCATGCGAGGTTCGCGGCCGCTGCCTGCGCGATCGTGTCCCGGAGCGTCACGTCGACGACCGTTCGGAGCACGACGGACACTTCCAGGGGGATGGACTGCAGCACGGGAACCGCCCGCGTCATTCTCCTTTCTGGAGGCCGCTCGACGGGCGGGAGCGCGCCAACTCGGAAGCGCAGCTCGCGCGCATCGATCCCGCGTTCGCGCAGCCTTTCACAGACCTCGGCTGTCAAGAGCGAGAGCTCGTGGGCCCACGTGCTGCTCGGTACGCGAAGCAACAGCACGCCTCCGGAAAGCGAAACCGGAAAAGCGCGGTCCGCGATGCGTGCCCCCACGGCTTCTCGCCAGAGCGACGGCTGCACCGCGGCACGGACACGGGCGAAGCGGCTCTCGCCGGAACGGTCGAGGATGGCCCCGAGCGGCTCCGGAAAAGACCTCTTCTCGCGCCGCCTCCGCCCCATCTCACCGTCATAGCATCGCTAGGCCGCGCATCCCGTCTTCTACTTGGAGAGAGCGCCGAGCTGCCGAAGAGTGACCTCGCCGCTGGGTGCGACGGGATCGAAGACGGCTCCGCGGCGATCGGCCGTCCCCGCGCGAATCATTCCATCGCCCAGCAGCATTGCGTAAGCGCACCCGGGCCGAGGGGTGGTGCCGGAATCCGGAACCACGTAAACGAGCATCGCTTCTCCGGCCGCGGGCGCGCTCGCCGCAGCCGGCCGGCGCTCGCACCGTGCGGCGACCGCGCCCGAACGGTCCGAGTGTGCACACCGTTCGAGGGTGCTCCGATCCTCGGCGCTCGGTCCGGCCAGATCGCCGCGCATGGCGGGGCCCGACCACACCGCGATCGCCGCGGCGGCACGGACGTCTTCGTTGTCGTCGTCGAGGAGCAAATGACGCTCGAGAGATCCGTCGGCGCAGCGCGCCTTCGCCGCGGCGACTCCAGCCAGCGCGTTCGCACGCACGTACGCGCGCGGGTCCGACGCGAGAGCACAAAGCGAGCGGATCGCCGTCTGCAGCTCGCTGCCTCGTGACCGCGCCGCGATGCGCCCGATCGCGGCCGTAGCGTCGATGGCCGGATCGATATTGGCTCCTCGACGACCATCCGCGCCACGCGCGATCCGATCGAGGCGAAGAAGGTCACCGCCGTCGCCGAGCGATCCCAGCGACCACGCTGCTTGGGCGCGCACGGCCGGATCCGCGTCGGTCAGCATCGCCCGCACGGCAGCGAGCGCCGCGGCGTCCGCCGGGTGCCCGGCGAGGAGCGTGGCGACTGCGCGTCGATCCGCTGGCTCGTTTGAGGCAGACAGGTTCGTGAGCACGCGTACGGCGGACGCCACCGGCGCGCGACCGATGGCTTCGATCAGCGCGTCGCGCTCGGGTCCCGCCGCGAGATCGAGGGCGGTACGAAGTCGTGCCACGGCGTCTTCCGTCGGGGCACGAGCGAGCGCCCCCCCAAGCGCCGCGAGCACCGCCGGGCGGTCGACCTCGTCGCCCTGGTCGAGCGTCTTCAGAAGCGAGTCTCGGGCGCGCGAGGAACCCGATCGGGACAAGGCCACCGCGGCGTGCAGCCGAACCGTCGCGTCGGGTGACCCAACGGCCTCGGCAAGCACCTCGTCCACGCGCGATCCCGCCGGACCCAATGCGCCGAGGGCGTCCATGGCCGCCAAACGAAGGGTCATGTCGCGCGCCCTGACGAGCTCCAGGAGGACCGGTGCGGCGCGCGGCGCTCCTGTCCGCCCAAGCAAGCGCGCGATGCGGGCTCGATCCTGGACGGAGCAATTCGGGTCGCGGAGCGCAGCAGCTATCGGCTCGACGACGCGACCATCCGGGCGGGTTGGGTCGAGCAGCGACATCGCGGCATTGATCGCTTCGCCGCGCACGGTGGGGTTTGGGTCGGCGACGAACTCCAGCACGACGGGAACATCGCGCATCGTTCCCGCGCCAGCGAGTCCCCGCATCGCCGCGCTCGTCGGGAGCGCGCCTCGCCGCATCGCGGAGACGATGGCGGGCGCCGCGACATGGGCGCCGAGCTCACCGAGGATCCATGCCGCGCTCGTGGCGCTCGCCGTGCTCGGAGAGCCGGAAAGGAGCTCGCTCAGCGGCGCGACGGCTACGGCACCGGCGGCGACGAGCGCATCGCGCACGGGGCTGCGT
>JALYHV010000077.1 GCA_030776205.1 Myxococcota bacterium
GCCCGAGCGTGTCGCCGGGTGCCGCCACGTCCGCGGCGCGAGCTTCGGCGCCTGCCCGTTCCGACGCCCCCGCAAGCGCTCTCGCAGGCGCCTTCCGCACGTCGGTTCACCGCGACGAAGAGGTCTCTGCCCCGATCGACATGTCGGAGCTGTCGCCGAGCGACGAATGGTACGTCGCGATCAACGGCGTTCCGGTTGGCCCCATCCTCGTCGCGGAGATGCGACGCAAAGCGGCGCTCGGCGCGTTGACGGAGGAGTCTCTCGTTTGGCAGGAGGGATTGGACGAGTGGCGCCCGCTGCGCTCCTTCCCGGACCTCGCCGCGAGCGTACGAGAAGTCATGGGCGGCGGGCGCTCGTCGATGCTTCCCCCTGCGGGGGGCGAGGGCCGCGGCTCGACCCCGCCGCCACATCGAGTGACGTCCGCGCGTCCAGTGCAGCCCTCCACGTCCAGCGGTCGCGCATCGCCACCAACAAGGCCACCGGCACGGACCAATGTCGTGCCGTTCGTTGCGAGAGCGGCGACCGCGGCGAAGCTCGAAGAACACCTCGACGAAGCCGCCGGCGCAGCACCGGTCGCGCCAAGCGCAGCCGCCGCGCTGACGGCGGGCGAGCCCTTCCCCGCGAACGCCTCACCCGCCAGCGCGAAAACCGGACGGCTATCCCAATTGCCCGTCGACGAGCCTGGCGAGGTCAGCGCCGCGCCCGCTTCTTTGCCTCCCGTCGAAGGGCTGACCAAAAAGGGCCTGCCCTGGATGGCGATCGCAATGGTCGCTGCGGCGGTCGCCTTTGGCGTGACGGCTGCCGTCGCGGTTTTCTTTCGGCCTACTGCGACGCCGACACTCGTCGCGGCGCCGCCTGTTCAAATTCCCAGCGCTGCCCCGACCGCAGCGCCTTCCCAAGGAGCCCTCCGCGCCGTCGAGCCAACGGAGCAGCCGGCCATCGCGCCGCCATCCGGTCCGCCAATTGGACAGAAAGGTGCTGCGGCCTCGAAAGGCGGCGCAGCGGCGGCGGCCTCGAACACGAGCCCGAACCCGGGAGGTCGCTCGCTCGATCTGCACGCGCTCACGCAAAACGGACCGACCGTCGCTCCCACGGACGACCCCGCTGGAGAAGGACCCAAGGCCGCCGGTCAGTGCTTCTCGGAGGGTCAGGTCCAGCAAGTCATTGGCATGCATCAGACCGCCATCCGGAGAGCATGTTGGGAAAGGAATCCGACGACGAAACTTACGGTCAACGTTACCGTGGGATTGACGATCGGAACCGACGGAAGCGCGCAGAGCGTCGCAGCAAACGGCGACGAGACCTCCGTCGCCAAGTGCATCGAAAACGACGTTCGCCTCTGGCGTTTTCCTCAGATGGGCTGCACGCAGAAGACCAGCTTCTCGTTGAAATTCGTTCGCCAGTAACGCGGCGGCGAAGGTGCTTGCGGAAGGGCCTTCCGTTCGCTTCGCCCGCCGCCAAGGGTGAATCGCGTACGCCTCGCAACGTCGAAGCAGTCGACGCATACGGGCAGCTTCACGCGATGCTCCCCTTGTGGGGTCATGCAAGGGTATCGTGCGTGGCTCATCCAGACAGACGCCCGCACAGCCGGGCTCGAGGAGGCTTCGGAATGAACGAGAATAGAAGGGCAAGCACGTGGTCCCTGATTGCGGTGGGCGCGACGGCGCTCGCTCCGGCGATCGTCTCGTGCGCAGGCAACAGCAGCCCCCCGCCGAGCTCGGCCGCAATGCCCGCAGCGACCGCGGGGGCAACGGGGCAGCCGCCACCGGGCTATCCTGGCGCAGCACCACCCGGCTACCCAGGAGCGCAACCGGGCTACGCGGGCCAACCCGCCGCAGGGTACCCGGCGCAGTCGCCCTATCCGACGCAGCCGCCGTACGGCGCTCCAGCTCCAACCAGCGCGCCGACCGCGGCGTATCCGCCAGTATCGACTGGATATCCCGTTCCGGCGACCGGGTACCCCCCTCCCGCGCAGACCGGAGCCATGCCCGCCCCGGCGGCATCGGCGCCGGGCCCCCTCGCTCCCACGGACCCGAACAGCCTTCAAGGAATCCTCCAGGGGCTCCAGAACGCGCTTCAGGGAACGGTTGTCGCTTCGGGATCGCTTCCAGCCGACCTCACCGAGGCGGGGCTCAAAGCACACGCGCTCCGGGTTGCGCCTGGGATGCAGCCCGAAGGCGACCAGCTGAAACAGACACTCCCCGAAGGCCAGCACGCGGTCATGATGGTCACGCTGCAAGCGGGCAAGTGCTACTCGATTGTCGGCTTCTCGCCGCCGGGAGGGGTCAAGGACCTCGACCTCAATCTTCTTGCTCCGCCTTTGTACATGACACTCGCCGGCCAGGACCTCACGCACAACAACATCCCGGTCATCGGTGGTGCGCCCAACCCCATGTGCCCCGTGATCGCGTTTCCTCTTCAGTACAAGCTTGACGTATTCGCCCGGGCGGGTTCGGGGCAAGTCGCGGTGCAGCTTTATTCCAGGAACAAATGAGTAAGTGATGCGGCGCAGCGCCTCGCACGGGCGGCGCAACGCCGACCAAAGCGGGCCGATGAGGGGGGGTGGCGCCGCCGTTTGTTCACCTGACACCGCTAGACGCTGGTTACCCATCGAGGCTTCGTTCACTGCCGCGGCCTCCGGC